>JAUIHO010000237.1 GCA_030432035.1 Phycisphaerae bacterium | reverse complement strand
GTCGAAGCGATCTGGCCCATTTTGATAAACGTGGGGCCGAGTTCTTCGCACACGTTAACGAGTCGCTGACCGATCGATTCGATCGGGTCGACCGACTCGGGCTCTTCGATTTTTTTGCGTCTGCGCAGGACCGGTCGGCCCGGCAGATAGCCGCCGAGTTGCAGGCGATCCACGAAGTGGCCGAAGCCGTGCTTGCTCAGCACGCGCCCAATCACCAGCACCCGCGCGGCCATGCGACCGGTTCGTGGTAAGGTTGCTAGTGACATGAAAGACTCCTGTGGATCGTTAAGGGTGCCCCGGATTCGGGTGCCCCTGCCCTTTTAGGGCTGGGGGACGACGCCACAGTTCAACCATAGCACCAAGACCGGTAAACGCCGTTATCAAGATCGAACCGCTCGATACGGGTATTGAGCGGTAACTGATTCATATTCGGACGCGGCGATGATTGCGTCAAATGAAGGGGGTTTGGGCGGACGGCAGATGGATAAGGAGAATTTTAGGCGTGCGGAGTTGGCAATGTTGCAGGCAGAAACACCGCCGACAGAGCCGCGTCGTCCCGACGCGACGTGGCGTGTCCTGAGTAAACGCGCGGGCAATTGCGTTGCTCCATCTTTTGGCACATGGCCATTGTTGTGTGGATTTCTCGAATACGTCGACGCGGGGACGCGGCGGCTCTGAATGGCGTTGCCGCCGATGCGTTTGATTTTCAACGTTATACCGATGCAACCGGGCACAATCTTCAAACAGCAATAAAGACCGAAGCAATCACCGCCCACTTAAAACAACATACCCTGCTCACCCTCATCCTTCGGCGGTGGCTCTAAACAAGCGGCATCGTCATTGCGCGGGCTGTTTACGCGCTTATTGACCGGCACTGTGGTGAGCAAGCCATCGGGGAACGGGTCGAGCAGCGCCGACGCCGCGTCTTTATCCGTCTCGTCAGAATTTAGCCATTTGTCATAATCGTCGCGTTCGAGAATGACCGGCATGCGGTTGTGCAACGTTTGCATCAATTCATTCGGATCGGTCGTGAGAATGGTGAAGGTTTCGAGCGGCCCGCTGTCTTCATTGCCCGCCCAGCTTTCCCATAAGCCCGCGAAGGCTAAAACGTGCTCGTCATCGCGGTGAATGTAATACGGCTGCTTGCCACCCTTCTCTTTCTTCCATTCGTAGAAGCCGCTCGCCGGAATCAAACAGCGCCGCTTCTTAAACGCCGAGCGAAAGGACGGCTTCTCGGCGGCTGTCTCGCTGCGTGCGTTGATGAGCTTGTTACCGATCTCGATGTCTTTGGCCCACGCGGGGATTAGGCCCCACCGCAACGAATCGAGTTGCTTGGCACCATCAACCAGCCTAATGACGGGCACATCCTGCGTCGGCGCGATGTTGTATCGCAGCGGCAAAGACAGACCGCCGACATCAGTTAACCCGAATTCTTCGGCGAGTTCGTCCAGTTCGGCAATGAGGGTGTAGCGACCGCACATGATGGGAAATCGTAAGCGATTTAGGTGCCGCCTCGATCAGTTACGCCAATCTCATGGCGACAACGGCAACCCGGGATAGAAGCTTACGAGCCCGTCGCGGCTCCGCCATTGCGCGGCCCGCACGCCGCGTTAACGAAATGACTCGTCCGCCCGCGACCGCAATGCCGCCCATGCCCCTTCGCGCAAAAATCACCGAAAATTCCATTTGAAAACCCCGCGTGTTCGGCATATGTTAGGTATATCAGTTAGGGAGTTTCACGTTGGACACCGCCCATCACTTCGCCGCTGCGGCGACCAGCTCTTGGGCGGCGTGGAGGCGTTATGAACGAAGCAGCAGTACCACTCACGGCCCTTAGCGGGGCCCAGCGCGATCTGGTGGAGCGGCATTTGCCCCTCGTGCGGCATACGCTGAAACGCAATCGCCATCTCATTCGCGTCGGTCGCGACGCCCGCGATGGTGCCGAGCTCTTTCAGGAGGGCTGCCTTGCTCTGATTGAGGCCGTTCGCAACCACGATACCGCCCGCCACGGCCATTTCGCGGCCTATGCGATGGCTCGCATCCACTTTGCCCTGAGCCGCTATGTGCACGAACGCGAATACGCCGTGCGGGTGCCGTTTATCACGCAGCGTCGCCGCAAGCCGACGAGCCCCGATCACCAAGCCGACCAACCGCCGCTACCGACCGTCGTCCGCATGAATGAGCAGGCCACGCCAGCCGTTCGCCGCCCGACGCGGTCGGGCGGCGCGATGGAAGAACCGACGATCGGCGAATTGCTGGGCGAACGGATCGACGTGGCGATGCGGCAGGTGACCGACCAACTGAAGCAAGGCCGCCGTTGCGCCCCCGGCATTCGCGAAGTCGTGGAGCGTTGCGCGCGCGAACGGTGGAGTGTGCCCGAGCCCGAGGCGCGTACGTCGATTCGGCAACTCGCGAAGGATCTCAATTGCTCCGTCGGTCGCATCACGCATTGCGAAGAGCGCTTCAAGAAAGGGATGGCTTCGGCACTCAACGACGACCCGCAGTATCGCACACTCAAGCGCAAAGCCGCCGCCAGCCGCCACGGCGTTCATCAGCGCATTAGCCGGAATGAGTTGGCGCCCGAGCGACCCGATGACGCGACCGTTCGCGACAAGCGCGAGCGAACGACAACTTCTAAGCAGATCGATAAATCGCGACCCTGATCGCGGCGTAATTACAAATCATCATCTTCGCCGCTGCGTGGCAATTGCAACCGTGTCGGTTACCATCGAATAATATCTGGGAACGGTACGCGTCGCCGGGCCCGTTAAGAAGTGGACCGCACCCGAATTGCAGCCTCGCCACTGTTGCATGACCATTCTATTTCGTTACCTAGCGACCGACCTGATCCGCAACACTGTCCTTGCGACGGTCACGCTGACGCTGATGGTGACGATCGGCGGCGGAATCTCGCAGTTGTTCGCGGCGAAGCATGTGGGCGCGGGCAAGCTCGTCGGCATCGTGCTGATGATGATGCCGATGGCCGTGGTCGTGTCGCTGCCGATCGGTGCGTTGTTTAGCGCGGCCATTACCTACGGTCGTGCGTCGCACGACAACGAACTGACGGCCTGTCGTGCCGCCGGGGTCGATCCGAAAACACTCTTGCGACCTGTTCTGTTGTTGGGCGTGTTGGTCAGCATCGTTTGGCTAACGAGCCTGAATTTTCTCATTCCGCGTTTGATGTGGTCGATCGAGAAGACGACGCGGAAGGACATTCTATCGTTCGTAACCAATCAGCTGATCGACGGTAAAGCGCTTAGCTATGGCTCGTTCACGTTGCGGGCGTCGAGTTGCGTCGAAGTCTCGCCCGACGATGTTGAAGAAGCCGTCGATGGCGATTCGCAGTTTCTGTATCTGACCGGCGTTGCGTTTATGGAAGACGAACGCGGCTATCTGCAGCGGGCCGGCACTGCGGCGAGCATGATTCTGGCCGTTAGCGATACGGAATCGAGCCCGCAAGTGAGCGTATTGCTGCGGAATGGTCGCAGCTACGACGCGAATCGCATGCAGTTTCTCGAATTCGATCGACAGCGCATCGGGCCGATCGACGTGCCGATGCCGATTGTGCGCAGCCTGCGATTTAAGAGTTTGCCCGCCCTACTGTCGTACCATCGCGATATCGCGCTGATTCCCGAGATTAAGCCGCTGGTCGCCGAGCTAAAAGAGAACTTGCGTGCGCATTACTTTGTTACGTTTGTCGAATCCGAGATGCAAAAAAGCAAGGGCGAGTCAATATCCCTGTCGATGCTTGCCGAAGATGGCAACTGGCTAACCATCGATGCGAAGCGCGCGGCGATCGGCCCGCAACGGCGCGAAGTGTTGCTGCACGACTTAACGATTCGACCAAAGAAAAAAGGAGGCGACCAACGCGGCCGTATGACGGCGAAGCGCGCGAAGCTGCGCTTGCAACAGCCTATTGATTCGGACGATGTCAAGTTGGAACTGGTGTTGATCGCTTCCGACGGTTCACTCACCAAGAAAGACGCTTTGCGCGATGATGCCGCCGAGGACTTACTACTATTTCCTTTTGCGATGCAAGACGCGATGGCGTCGCCCTATCGCAGCTTTATCAACGACGGCTTTGCCGAACTAACGGAACTACACTATTTGAATCGACCGCACGCGCTGAAGTTGAACCCGGAGCTAGCTAAGGCGCAACAGCGCATTTCGATCAAGGCCGCCTATTATGCCGCGCAAGTGCGTTCGGAATTGCACATGCGCTTGACTGTCTCGCTGGCATGGTTGCCGATCATCACGATCGGGGCGATTCTCGGGATTCGCATTCGCAGCGGTCAGATGCTCGTGGCGTTCATCGCGAGTTGCATTCCGTGTGCGTGCTTGGCCGTCTTAATGCTCGTTGCGCGGTCGTTCGCCGAACATCCGGTTAACGGCAACACCGGAGTCGCGATGTTTTGGGGGGCAACGATTCTGTTTTATGGTATTTCTTGGTTCTTTGGGCGGTATGTGTTGCCGCGATAGGTGTGTAGAATACCCCCTGCTCCGTTTTTAATGGGTACGCCCTATGCCACATGTTGCATTCACCGAGAACATTCAACGGCACGTATCGTGTCCACCCGGCACGTATGACGGCGAGACGGTCCGGGCCGTGCTCGATGCCGCGTTTGCCGACAACGAAGCCGCGCGCGGATACGTACTCGACGAGCGCGGTGCCGTGCGGCGGCATATGATTGTCTTTTTAGATGGCAAGCCGATTACCGACCGAGACGCGTTGAGTGATAAGGTCTCTGGCGAATCCAAGATATACGTCATGCAGGCACTCTCGGGTGGATAACGTCGGCTGATGTAGTCGACTAGCCTCATTTCGAGGCCGGGCAATACGGTTAACAGTAACGAACCTATACCCGTACGGTTTGGTTTGACGCCCATCGAAATATCCCCACACTATCCGACCATGTCACGCGAAGAAAAAATCCGAAAGATGCTCGACCAGGAACCGAACGATACGTTTCTGAATTTCAGTCTCGCGATGGAATTGGCCAAGGCGGAAAGCTGGGACGCCGCATTGGCGCAGTTCGACCGCGTTATCGATATCGATAGCGGTTACGTCGCGGCGTTTTTTCATAAAGGTCAAACGCTGGTGAAGATGGGCGATGTCGATCGAGCGAAAGAAACGCTAACAGCCGGAATCGGTCGCGCCGGTGAAGTCGGCGATTTTCATGCCAAGCGCGAGATGGAAGAGTTTATCGAGATGATCTAACGGCGACGTTATTCCGACACATGCCAAGTTTGATAGACGATTCGATCGCGATTCTGCGAATACGTTACACGCAACACGCCGTCCGACGTTTGCACGACGCTCGGATAACTAAACGCCCCCGCCCCATCGGCCAGCACGGTTCGACCCGACCAGCTAACACCGTCATCACTCGATACCATCGCCACCAACGGCGTGCGCTGCGTGTCGCTATCGTTGAAGATGATCAGTAGGCGACCGTCGCGCAATTGCGTGAGCGCCACCGCGCTATCGGGATTGGGCAAGTTGCCGCGTTGGGCGCTGGTCCAAGTTGCACCCTGATCCGCCGAGGTTGCATACAGCACGCTACCACCGCCGCGATTACGACCGGCCATTAGCAATGTGCCGTCGCCAAGCTCGACGACAGCGGGTTGTAGCAAGATGTCTTCATCCGGGCCGTATACAGCGTTTACATTCCACGTCGCGCCGTCAGTATCCGAAGCGCGCAACATGAGTGCGTTCAACCAGAAATCCGAATAGGCCGGCAGCAATGTCGTACCGTTGCCGAGTTGAATCGGCGGGTTGCGCAGATTCGCACCGGCCGGCAAGGCAAGTTGCCGTGCGGCGGACCAGGTGGCACCGGCGTCGTCGCTTTCGGTCAGCCATACGGACGAACTCCACCATTGAAACGGCGCGTGTGCAAAGAACAACTGCACGCGCTCGTCGCGCACAATCAATAAAGGGTTGGCAGCCGGGCTGGGAAGATTGGGCACTTCCATCGGTGCGGACCAGCCTGTGGCATTCGAGTCCTTAAAGGCAATGAAAATCGATGCGCCATCGAGTTCTTCCGGCCCGCGGTAGCTATACCACGCGGTCATCAAGCGACCGTCATCGAGTATCGCCATTGTCGCCCCATGGTGACCGACACGATGAGGAATCGATTCGAAGACGAACGACTTGTTCATTAACTCGAACGCAGGTACATCATTCGACGGGTCGGGGATGATTTCAAAGTACGCATCGGGCACACCGATGGGGTTGGGCAGGATGTCGCAAGCCCCGATCGCAAACACGCAAACGCACACGGCGACGATGGTGCCGATGGTTCGTGCGTGAGGTTGTTTGATCGGCGTCGCATGCATCACGTTGAATTGTAATGCGGAACGGAGGGTTGTTGTTGTTTGGCGATTGGTCGAAGTGCAAGGCATCGCCAATTAAACTGACGATGCAGCCTTTGCGGCACTATCCTCAAAAAAACGTATCTATCGTTCTCGCTTGTACTCCGCGACGAGCTTGTCCGCCAAACGCGTTGGCTCGGGTAGGCGATAACCGGTACTGCACGACAAAACCAACCGCACGGCTTCATCGAGCGTGATCAAATGCCCAACGCTAACGAAGACCGGCTTTACGCCGTCGCGCGTGCGCACAACCTTGCCGATCAGGTCGGTTTTATCCATTAACTTTCGCGTCGACCCTTTACGCGCTAACGGTTCGACGAACTCGCCGCAAAAACGTGATTTGGCACAACCCACGGTCGGCCGGCCCAGCCATAAACCCGAATGTGAGGCAAAGCCGAGGCGGCGCGGATGGGCGCGACCTTGGCCATCCATGATGCAAGCGTCGGGCTGTTGACGCAGCTTTTTGAACGCTGCCAGCAAAGCCGGGCATTCGCGGAAACTCAGCAGCCCCGGCACATACGGAAACGTCACCGGCTGCTCGATCGTCACTTGTTCGATGACCGACTGCGTTGGTAAATCCCAAACCACCCATGCGGCGACGATGGTTTTGCCGCCGTCGGCAAAGGCGCAATCGGCCCCGCCGATCAGACGCAGGGGTTTGGTTAACGGAGATTCTTCAACGCGCGACGCGAGTTGTCGCTGCAACGCAACCGCCGCTTTTGGTGCAAGATCCCAGCGATGGCGCGGTCGGTACGGCACGGATTCGTTACTTAACGTGGACCATGGATTGCGCGGCTAGCACCGCCCTATCCATAGCTCTCGACGTGCGCCCTCCGGGGCCATGAGAATCGATTGCGACACTACTACCTCATCCACATTAATGTTTGGGTTCCGACACTTTGCGCTCTGGCTGAAACCCTCACCCCAGCCCTCTCCCTGCTGTTTTGTTCGGGGACATGGGTAACAGGTGTTCGAGGACATGGGTAACAGTTTTTCTTGTTTCGCGCCGGC
>JAUIHO010000008.1 GCA_030432035.1 Phycisphaerae bacterium | reverse complement strand
CCGCTCTTTTGGGTGGCGGGCACGATTCTCATGTCGCTTGAAACAATTCCGTTTCTCTTTCGTCGCCGATTGCGTCGATGGGTCTTGCACGAACTCTGTAAGCGTGGCGTTCCGATTTGTACGAGCTGCGGTTATTCGACCCGTGGCATCTTTGGCCAACACTGTCCGGAATGCGGCACGCTGGTGGCGCACGATTCGTCGATCAACGACGCCGAAACAGTTAGCGATGGTATGATGTAGGCATGTTCGGCAAGAAACGTCCGAGGAATACTGAGAACATCGAGAAGGCCATCCCCGAGTTGTCGCGCTACGCGACGCCGGAGGAACGGTTGGCCGTATTGAAGGCATGGAATCGATACTTTTTTAGAGGTTGGAAAAGGTGGGTGGGGGTGGCGCTATCCGGCGTCATCGTGACCTTGATTATGTTGCCGGCTTGGACATGGCTGTCGCGAAAAGGTCTGCCGCCGGTTGTCGTGGGTGGCATTTGCGGTGGCATCGTAGGTGGCGGTTCAGTCGCGTTGTTGCAAATTTTCTATCGTCAGGAAATGCTGCGGTTTATTCGCGATGATATGAACCGTAAGGGTTTGCCGATTTGTCGCGAGTGCGGCTATGACCTGCGCAGCGCGCAAGACTGTCGTTGCCCCGAGTGCGGACGGTCATTATTTGAAGCGGCGCCCGGGCTTTGTTCGATCTTGGCGCAAAAAAGCGGCAGTCATCTGGACGAATGACTGCCGCTGAAATCGCAAAATTAGCGAACGAAATTACTTGATAAACAGCAGGTCGCGATACGACGGCAACGGCCACAGATCGGCGGCCACTTCGGCTTCCAATTCGTCGGCCAATTCGCGCACGCGATTCATCAACGGCACGACGTCATCTTTGAGCCAAGTCGCCGTCTTCACCGGTTCGTCGTGGCGATAGTTGTCGGCCTCTTGCAGCGACGTGAGCGCGACGTTGAAGCGCTGCACCAAATCGACGAAGGTTTCCAACGACGATTTGCTGTCTTTGCAATCCACGCCGACATCCATCGTGGCTTTGACGGCCGAGGCGAGCCGCTGTTGGTGTTGCAAGGCCGCGGGCAAAATCATCGTGCGGCCCATGACGACCATCTGTTCGGATTCGATCAACAACTGATCGACGTAGCGCGACATGAAGATGTTGGCGCGGCTCTTCACTTCCGCGTCGTTCATGACTTTGTACTTCTTGAACAACGAGATGTTTTTGCTCTGGGCTAGTACCGGAATTGCCCGCACCGAATCGCGCAGGTGCGGCAGGCCGCGCTTCTCAGCTTCCTTGTGCCAATCTTCCGAGTAGTTATCACCGTTGAAGATGACGCGCTTGTGCTCTTTGATCACGTCTTTGAGCACTTTGCGAACGGCGGTTTCGAGCTTGGCGGGCGTCGGGTTCTTGCCCGCTTCTTTTTCGAGCGTCGTGGCGAGGAAATCGAGCGACTCGGCCACGATGGTATTCAAGATCGTATTGGGCCAAGCGGCGGTTGCCGACGAACCAACGGCGCGCAACTCGAATTTGTTACCTGTAAACGCAAACGGCGACGTGCGGTTTCGGTCGCCCGAGTGGCGCGGAATGCTCGGCAGGCTCAGCGCGCCGAGATCGACGGTGCCGCCCTTGATGGTGCGGCTGGGCTTACCTTTTTCGAGTTGCTCGACGATGTCCATCAACATGTCGCCAAGGAAGATCGAGATGATCGCCGGCGGGGCTTCGTTGGCGCCCAGACGGTGATCGTTGGCGGCCGAGGCGATCGATGCGCGCACCAAGTCGGCGTGCATGTCGATTGCGCGAATCACACCGCACAGGAACACGAGGAACTGCATGTTGGTATGCGTTTCATCGCGCGGGTCGAGCAGGTTCACCCCCGTGTCGGTGCTCATCGCCCAGTTGTTGTGCTTGCCCGAACCGTTGAGGCCCGCGAACGGCTTTTCGTGCAGGATCGCAATAAAGCCGTAGCGCGGTGCGACGCGCTTGATCGTTTCCATCACGAGCATCTGGTGGTCGCACGCGATGTTGGCGGTCTCAAACGTCGGCGCGATTTCAAACTGTCCGGGCGCGACTTCGTTATGACGCGTCTTCACCGGAATGCCGACGCGGTAGAGTTCGCTTTCCATTTCAGCCATGTAGGCCAACACGCGCGGCGGAATCGAGCCAAAGTAATGATCTTCGAGCTGCTGACCCTTCGGAGGTCGCGCACCGAACAGCGTTCGGTCGCACACGACGAGGTCGGGCCGGGCGTAGTACAGGTGTTTATCGATCAGGAAGTATTCCTGCTCGGCACCAACGGTGGTGTACACGCGGCTAACGCCGTCATCGGTACCGAAGAGTTTCAAGAGGCGCATCGCTTGCGTCGAGATGGCGTCCATGCTGCGCAGCAGGGGCGTCTTCTGGTCGAGGGAGTCCGACGTCCACGAAACGAACGCCGTGGGGATACAGAGCGTGACGTTGTTTTCGCCACGAATCAAAAACGCGGGGCTACTCGCGTCCCAAGCGGTGTAGCCGCGCGCTTCAAACGTGGCCCGCAAGCCACCCGAAGGGAAGCTTGAGGCGTCCGGTTCGCCTTGCGTGAGGTCGCCGCCGCTGAAGGCATAAATCATGCCGCCGCGACTGTCGGGGGCGATCAGTGCGTCGTGTTTCTCGGCGGTTTGGCCGGTGAGCGGTTGGAACCAGTGCGTAAAGTGGGTTGCACCGCGCTCGACGGCCCAGTCTTTCATGGCGGCGGCGACGACATCGGCGACCTCGGCAGAGAGTCGATCACCTTGTTCGATCGTGCGGATCAGTTGTTTGTATATGGCTTTGGGCAAACGCTGCTGCATCGTGCGTTGGCTGAAGACATCGCTGCCGAAGTATTCTTCCACGCGCTGAATGCCGGCGGCGGAGGTGGCGCGGGCGCGTTCGCGCCAACTGGATGCGTGTTCGATCGCTCGGGTGGTCGCGTCGTGACCGTTCATCGGGTGCTTCCTCTCTGGTTTTTGGAACGTTCGACCAGGTCAAGAACCATGGTGTGCTTGGCGATTCACGGATGGCCAAGGCTGCGCGGCAACCTAAACGATTGTGCTACCGCGCAAACCATGTATGTGTCGGGCGGTGGTCAGTCTTGTAATTCGGCCATGGCCGCGTCGGTCGTCGGACAAATTTTCAGCAGCTTATCGAGACCTGCATGGTTGAAGAGCTTTGCGATTTGGTCGTTGGGTGCTGCAACAATAAAGCGGCGATCCGATTTTTTCAGCGACAGGTGCGCTTCGACCAGCGCGCCGAGCGTCGGGCTGGGCATAAACTCGACGGCCGAGATATCGGCGATGCACGATTTGTCAGCGTGTTGTTCGAAGCAAGCGGCCAAATCGCTTTTGAGTTTTTGCGTTTTGTCGTGATCGAACTCGGGGCAGGTAAAACGCAGAAGTACTGCTGCTCCGGTATCCTCGGCTTGAAACAGTGCGGAACCCATAGCTGCCTCTAGGTTGAATGGAAAAGGTCTCTCCCACTGGCCGCGAAGTGTAACGATTTGCCGGTAACGGGCAAAGGGGCGGCTGGGCGTAATTGCTTTAAATTCTTATGTAATCCGGGCCGCCGCAAGTCGTTCCGCGAAGACGTTTGTCGAAATCGCGACTCGGCGGTTAGGCTAGCCATCGACGTGTTCGAGCGAACAGTTTCGCATATGTGTGATATGTGTCTGTCGCCATCCGGAAAGCGCCCATGCCCAACGACAAACAACGCACCGCCATCTTTGCGGGAACATTCGACCCACCGACGTACGGCCATCTCAATATCATCGAGCGCAGCCGCCGCTTGTTCGACCGCACCATCGTAGCGGTGGGTGTTAACCCAGAGAAAGAACCGCTGTTCACGCCGGACGAACGCGTTGAGCTATTGACCATGTTGGTGGGCGATGCCGAAGGCGTGGAGGTCGAGGCCTATGCCGGTCTAACGATGGACTTCGTGCAGCAGAAAAACGCGGATGTGATCGTGAAGGGTATTCGCGACAGCGACGACCTGCGCAACGAACTGCGGCAAGCCAACGTGAACATGATCGCCGGTGATGTCGAGACGGTGTTTTTGTTTACTACCGACCAGACGGCGCTGATCAGTAGCACGTTGATCCGTCAGATCGCGGAGATGGGCGGCCTCGATAGTGGAAAGATGACGCGGCTGATTCCGCCGGCCGTGATCAGTCGTATGAAGACGAAGCTTGGAATGGCGGAGTAGGCGACGCTACCCCGGTGAGCGCCCCTTGGCCGTGTCGCGAGCGCCGAGCCACACCAACACGCGGCGGCGAATCAGAATCAACGGGCGGATTAGCCGTCGATGCCAGGCGATCCAGAAGGGAGGCTTGGACAGTTCCGCGAGCTTAGCGTCGTCGAGTTGGTCGGGCCGCAGTCGCTTCCAATGCTTACCAAGATGGTAGATATCCGATTGTTGCAGCACGCGCCGAAGCCAACGGCTAAACGGCGACCGATTCCGGTCCCACGCGATTTGAAAGTCGAACAACCACGGCTTGCCGTCGTCACCGACGAGAACGTTTTCGCGCTTTTCCAAATCGACATATGCGATGCCCAAGGCGTGCATCTCTGCGATTAGTTGCTCTAACCTTGGGAAGAAATCGTCCGGCAACTCGGCGTCTTTTTTGAGCGGGTGGCCTTCGATGAACTCGTGGATGATGCCGGTCTTCTGCCACATGCCCAGAAAATCGGGCACGCCGTCCAAATGTTGCGTGGCCAACAGCAGGCGGGCTTCGCGCTTGGCTAAAAAGCGACCGATCCAACTCAGCGGAATCAGGGCGGGAGCGACGCGTCCGACCTTTAGGACGATCTTTCGGCTGCCCGTTTCGTCGGCGTAAAGCCCCGTCGCCGCGAAGAAATCGTGCTTGAACGTGCGTATTAGACGATATGTCGCATCGCTTATTTGAAGCGTGCCCGGCAGGTCGTCTTTGCCCATTGCGAGCAGCCATGCGGCGGGTTTTCGGTCCTTCGAGGTCGTCATTAGCCTGTTTGGGTTGTCTTAATGCGGTTTTTCCGATTGCGGTATGCGGTAAACGCGCGATTGGGAAAACCGTACACATCTCAACACACGCGTAACCAAAAATTGTCAGCTAAATTCCGTCCTGATGGTCCTAGACTTTAATGGGGTAGTCAATTGATCGACGACGGGTGGAGTGGGTTTTTCCCGTCGGTCCTGAAAGGACGATGCTGTGCTTCGCCAAAAAACTGCTTGCTACGCCTTGCTGGTTATGTACGACATCGCGTCGAAGTCCGGTGAGAACGGTCGGGGCGTGGGGATTCGTTCCGCCGACATCGCTGACCGCCATCAATTGCCGCGCGCCTATGCGGCGAAGATTCTATCCCAACTGGCGGGGTCGGAGATTTTGAGGTCGGACCGCGGCCCGCGGGGTGGCTTCCGTCTGGCCCGCGATGCGAAGGACATCACGCTGCACGATATCTTCGACAGTGTTGGGGCGCTGGAGAATTTCGCCGACGATTCGGGCTTGCCGGAACAGTTGCCCGCGTCGATTGAAGCGGCGATGAAATCGGCCAATCGCGCCGCGATCGAACATCTGCAGGCGCTGTTTGAGCGCACGTCGTTGGCAGAAATCGTGGCTGGCAACGGTCGCGGCGTAGTGGGGCCGAAGGCAAACGTCGAAGATTTGATTCCGCCGGTAAGTGCAAAAGCGATGTAAGTCGCCGTATCTCTCAATCGTTAACAGAATCCGTTAGTCATCGTCTGTTGAAGCGGGTTGAGACGCGGCTTCGTTTTCTTGCGCGTGTGCCTCTTCGTACGTTTCGCGCGCCATCCAATATGCCGCTTCCGCTTCGTAGTAAAGCGACTCTTCGTGCATCTTCTGCATCTTTGCAGCGACTTCGTCTCTGCCTTCTTTTTGATATTTAGCTTGATTGTCTAGATGCCTAATGCGCTGTTTCTTCCAACCTTCGAGTTGATCTACGACCGGTTCGAGCACGGCGCGATCGATGCCGGTCAACATCTTTAGCCGCTCGGCAAGCAACGGATAGTCGGCGATCGGGTCTTCAAACACCATGTAAACGCCTTTTTCGATCCATGCGGGATTTCCCGAGATGATCAACGCCACGGCTGCTTGCACGCGAATCTCCGCGTCGTCCGGTCGCCTTAACAACACGCCCACGCGCTGACGCACTTCCGGATTGGCATTACTGAAGTGCGGCACGAGCCAGGGGATGGCCGGCTCGCCGAGTTGTTGCAACAACTTCCATGCCCGCTCGCGTCGTTTGAAATCGGGCGCGCCCATTTCATGCACCAAAATGTCAACGCGCTTTTGCAACGGGTCGATCGGTTGCGTCGTGGCGCGGCTGGTCGGTTGCGAAGTTGTTGATTTCGCTGGCTCGTCGGCACCGCGCAGCCACAGGCCCGAACCCAATAGGGCGACGATGAGAACCAAAGGTGCAGTGGGGCGTTGTAACATCGTGTTGAATTATACAACGGCGCCGCAGCCGGGCGCACGAATGCTGTTACCAGAGCTTGACTCGCGCCCCGTTTTCGGCCCACCAGCCAAAGGCGGCAAGCGTAAGCAGGCCACCGGCAACGGCTAGAGCCGCGCCGATCTTGGTGACGAGGCCGATGGTTCGGCCCACCATCGCATATGCACCGATCTTGGTACCGGCGGCCATGTCACTGCGCACGCTCATTTCGCCGATCAGTGCGCCGCAAAAACATCCCAACAGACCGCCGACGACGGTACCGAGCACGGGCACCGGGATAGAGAAAACAATCATGCCGACGAAACCACCGACAAACGCGCCGATGGTGGCTTGTTTGCTGGCGCCGGCCTTGCGCGCGGCGAAGGCACCGGCCAACGCGTCAAAGATTTCGGATGCGACGGCGATGCCGAGCAGGGCGAGCAGCCACACCCAGGTGATGCGCGACCAATCGAAATACCAATCGTAGGCAACGCCGGCGGCGAGAATCAGCCAGATGCCGGGCAACTGCAAAACAGCCAGCCCCAGACCGGCCATTGCCACGAGCGCGAGCAGCAAGATTAGCGTGACGTCAATGATCATGATGCGATGTTTCGGTCGTTCCTTTTCGGCGGCGTTTTAAGTCGATGCAATTCTCGCGACGGTATTGTGGTTTTTCGGCGAAATATTTCTCGTACGTTCGAAACGCCTACCCGGTGCTTTGCATGGCGGCGGCCATGCCGTTGATACTGAGGAAGATCGTCGACTTGCGACGCTTCTGAGCGGCGTCGTCGTCGCCACGGCGGAAACGGCGGATCATTTCGAGTTGGGCCATGTTGATGACGTCGGTATACGGATTGCGGGCGTCGATGGCCGATTGAATCACGGTGTTGTTATCGAGCAGTCGCGTTTGCCCAGTGATCTGTAGGACGACGCGTTCGGTGCGCTCGAATTCTTCCGACAGCCGTTGATGCATGTCGCTGTTTTTATCGCCGTAAAGCGCCGCGATGGGTAACCTCGCACGTGCCATTTCTTGCTGGGCGTTGTCGATCAGTGTGCGGAAGAAATCCCACTCGGAATAAAGCTGCTTCATGCGGTCGATGGCGTCGCTATCGCTTTGAGAAATCGACTCGATCGCACTACCGAGGCCATACCACCCCGGCGCGACGTAACGCATTTGCGTCCAGGCAAAGACCCACGGAATCGCGCGCACGTTATCGAGATCGACTTGACCACCGCTGCGCGCAACGGGCCGCGAGGCGATGGGCAAATCGCTGATGTATTCGATGGGCGACTGGGTGGCGTACCAAGGCCAGAAGGCCGCATCGCGCACGAGGTTGCGATACGCCTCCATCGACGACTGCGCCATACGGTCCATCAAATCGCCGTGTTGTTGTTGAAACGAACCGCCGTCGGATGGATTGGGTGCTTCGGCGTCGGCCGTGGCGACGATCATGGCGTTCACGATTTGTTCCAGGTGGCGCCGCGCGATGCTGGCCATGGCGTAGCGGAACGTGATGACTTCACCTTGTTCGGTGAAACGAATCTTTCCATTACGCGAGGCACGGGGCGTGGCGAGAATCGCGCGATTGGCGCGGCCACCACCGCGACCGACCGTGCCGCCGCGACCGTGGAAGAAGCGTAGCGCGATCTGATGGTCGGCGCATATCTGTGCGAGGTTGGCCTGCGCCTTTTGCAGGCCCCAGTTGCTCATCCAATAGCCGCCGTCTTTGTTGCTGTCGGAATAGCCGAGCATGATTTCCTGAAACGTGCGGCGGCTTTGCAGATGTAGGCGGTAGATGTCGTCTTGAAAGAGTGCCTGCAAGAGGCCGGGGCCTTTGTCGAGGTCTTCCACCGTTTCGAGCAATGGCACAACATCGAGTTTGGCTTCGACTTGGCCATCGACCATGCGCCAGAGGCCCGTTTCCTTCATCAACACCAAAACGCTCAGCAAATCGCTCACGTCGTGCGTCATGCTGATGATGTAGCTTCCGACGCTGCCGGGCATGTCGGTCTCGGCCTGACGAATCACGGCGAGCGTGTCGAGCAAATCGGCGGTGGCGTTAGAAAGCTTAGCACCGTGCGGAAGCAGGGGGCGCGGGTTGCCGAGTTCCTCGTTGAGGATCGCGCGTTTGTCTGCTTCCGAGCGCTGGGCATAGTCGTCGCACACACCGGCAAGGTCGAGCAGTTCGTGCAAGGCGTCGCGATGTACCCGGCTGTGTTGGCGGATATCGAGCGCGGCTAAATGAAAACCGAACGTGCGCACTCGCGCGATGAGTTCGAAGAGCAATCCTTCGCGCGCGACATCGTCGAGGCCGCAGTGGATGAGCGCGGACGACAGCAACTCGAGGTCTTTCAGGAAGGCCTTGGCGCTATAAGCCGTCGGGTCGTGATCCACCTGATCCAGCTTGCGAATGATTTGAGCGATGCGGATGCGGAACGGTTCGTTCTTCATCATGCGCCGTTCGCGGTCGTCGAGCGGATATTCCTGCTGATCGAGTTCGATGGCGGCGTTTAGCTCGGGTGGGATCGAGAGCCGGGCGCGCGAAACTGAAATCTCGCGTTGCAGCGTGGCCATCTCGTCGCGATATTTTTGCAGTACGGTTTGACGCAGTTCGGCGAGCGTGTCCCGCGTGACGTTTGCCGTCACGCGCGGATTACCGTCACGGTCGCCGCCGATCCAACTTCGGTAACGCAAGACGGTCGGTAGCGTGGGCAATGCTTGGTAGTGTTCGAAGAGGGCGTCGCGAATATCGCGATAGAGCTGCGGGATGACATCCCATACCGGCCCGGAGAGGAAGTAGAGACCGTGGCGAACCTCTTCGATGACTTGCGGTCGTTCGAGGCGGATTTCGTCGGTGGCATACATCAGGTGCACGGCGCGGCGAATGCGTCGCCCGATGGCGGTGCGTTCTTTGGGAGAGAGCGCGGGGTTTTGGTTTTCTTCCAACGCGTCGGCGATGCCGCGCTGTTGGCGCAGGACGCTTTGGCGGCGCGCTTCGGTCGGATGGGCGGTGAAGGTCGGTTGAATATCGAGGCGTTCGAGCACGCGCAACACGGCTTCCAGACTGGCACCTTGCTGTTTGAGATGGGATATGGCTTCGGCAATCGATTCGGCGCGCGGGGCGTCGGTCGTGGCGCGGCGCTCGCGGTCGCGATTGATGCGCGCGATTTCGACCTGTTCGGCCTTGTTCACGAGGTGAAAGTGGATCGTGAGGATTTTCAAGAGTTCGTGTAGGTCGTCGTCGCTGGTTGCCGCGATACGTTGAAGCGGTTCGGCAAAGGGTTCGGTTGCGTCGGCATCGAGTGCCTGACATTGCCGAACCAGATTGCGCAGCAAATCGGCGGCGTCTTCACCGCGATGCTTGGCGAAAACGGTATGCAATGCGTCGCTGAGTAGCGAGATGTCTTGACTGAGATGCGGAGATGTCACGGATATCGATGTCCTTTCGAGTTGACCGAACAGCGTAATCGATATCGGGGGTGAAAACAGGGGGGCGGTGAAGCGCTGCAGCTAAATGAATCATTATTTTGGACATTCGTCGTATCGAAATTTTTGATTGGGGAGCGGAAGATTGGCAGACGTCGCCGCGAGGACGCGGCGGCTCTGTGCGGCCACGCCGACGATCCGTTTTAATCATCGCGATACGTGAAGCAGCTACGCGCGATCGGCGGCCAGCATTTCGACCAGCAGGCCGATGGTTTGCTCGACGTTGGCGGGCGTGGCGTGGCCGGGAATATTGAGCGGCTTGATAAAGGCGAAACCGATAGCGGCGTGCACCAACTGCCAGGCGAGACCGTGGGCGGGTACGTCGCGTCGCACTTGGCCGGCGCGTTGGGCGCGTTTGATCAGGTTGCCGAGGAAGCGAGCATATTGTTCGTAGTGTGCCTGCAGTGCCGCCAATACGGCCGGGTCGCCGATTTCTGTCTGGGCCATGAAGATCACTTGATACAACTGGCTCGTGTGCTTGTCGGTGATTGCCGGGTTCAATCGAAACAGCAATCGCAATTGATCCATTGGTGAGTTCAACGGCGCGATGGCACGGCGCCAGTTGCGAATCACCTCTTTACCGATTTCTTCAACGAGGCAGACGAACAATTCCTGCTTGCTCTTAAAGTGTTGATACAACACCGGCTCGGAAACGGCGGCGGCCTTGGCCAGTTTGGCAGTCGTTGTGCCTTGATAGCCGTGTTCGGCAAAGCAGGCGACGGCGGCTTCGATCAGATGCCGCCGACGGTCGGTCGCCTTCATGCGGCGCGAAGTGGTCTTCTTCTTGGGCATGCCCTTAGCCCGCGCTTTCTGAATCGGGGTCGGCGACGGGCGGATTGGGATCGGCGGGATCGCCTTCGGTTGTTGGCGGCGCGTCTGGTTCGGGTTCGGCAGGTTCTGGGTTAGCGCGGATGTTGCCACCGGTCGGTTCGGTTGGCGGCGGGCGCAATGGGTCGTCGGCGTCGGTCGTGGGCTGTTTCGCACCGGTCGCACCTTGAGGATCGCCGTTAACGCTGTCCGCGTTTGCATCGTCATCCGTGGCCGTGGTTTGTTGGTTCGGCAACGTAGGCCACGGCGGGGGTATCGGTTCGTCGGTGCGGTTTTCGGCAGGCGGTTCGCGGCGCGCGGGCGCTTGCGGTGCCTGATACTGCGAGCGGCCTAAGAGCGGCGTCGGGTCGCCCATGACAGCCGGCGCGAGATAGCGCTGCACGAAGTCGGTACTTGTCGCCGAGGTATGGCCGCCGCCGTAACCCGACGACTCGAACTCGGATCGGTACGGCACATTGATGAGCTTGAGGTATTGCCGCTCTGTATCCGGAAACAAATTGCCGGGCGTGTAGAACCCTTCGAGGCCAGCGATACCCGCGTCGCTGCTGGCGCGATCGACGGTGCCGGTGTACCAGACCACGTTTTTCAAGACTTCGTCGGCCGTGGAATGCAGGACGTACAGGCGGCCGCGAATGCGGCGCAGGGCGCGCGTCATGTCGTACTTCGATGACATGCTGCAACCAAGGAAGATGACGGTTTCGATATCGATCGACTCGGGCAGGTATTCCAACGCAAACGTCGCGACGCCGGTGCCAGCCGACAGCGCGACGATATGAATCGGTGCATCCGGATAGAGCCGACGGTAGCGGCGGATGTCTTCGGCAAGGTCTTGCGCTTTGGAGCGATTGCGCGCGATGAAGATCTGATCCGTCGCATGGGAGATCGTTTGCCAAGGGAAGACTTCAAAGTGGCCCTGATAGCCGGCGCGACGCAGGCCGCGCGGAATATCAAACGAGCCGATGTTGCCAACCGGACCGGCACCGCCGAGGTAGTACGTGATGCCGCGAATCTTTTCGCCTTGCGGTTGAGTCTTGTCGACGGCGAATTTAACGATGTTCGAGCAGCCGGTCGCGCTTAGCCAAAGCAATAGCACGATGGCAATGCGACCGCGCCGGCCTAACGACCATCGATTGCGCGGTTGGCGATGAAGATCAGGTTGTTTGCCGATGGGTGAAAGCATCATACGCGGCGCGATCCTGCTGCGGCATGTTGTTGCGACCCAACGAACGGTCGCCTCATCATACAAAGCGTTTTTGATTATATGACGTTGCCTGATGCTGTCGAACGCGTGTAACGTGCGGTTAACCGCGTGCCGTGCGAGTCTATTTGGGTGTGCCCCAAGAAGACCAACGCGCTTCGTGTTCGTCGATGTCGTCGATCTTCACGACGATCGGTGGCGTGCTGACTTCGGTTAACGCTTCTTCCGGGCCGTCGGCTGCCGCCAAGCGACTCGCGACGCGCAGGCCCGATTCAACACTTTGTGAAACGTTGTAAGCAATGATGCAATCGATCTCGCGGCGGCGCAACAAGGCGCGCAGGTGAACCGAGTCACCGCAAACAATCGCGATGGCTTCGGCGGGCGTGAGGCGCTCATCGACCTTTTCATTTCGAAACGCCCAATCATCGAGCATGACGAACGACCCGACGCGCGGATAGAGGCGCGACTGCCGGCGCAACATGCGTTGGGCTTCTATCGTGTCGTCTTCGCAGTTGAGTTCTTTGAATATCTCGAGCGTGCTGTTGCGTTGTAGTTGGTCTTTGAATCCGCTGAGCCGTGCTGCGGAAGTTGGTCTGTCGGTTGCGCCGTGCATCAGCATCACGGTTTGGCGGCCCTCAGGTATCAACTTGGCGCACGCGTCGGCGGCGGCGCGACCCAATTCTCTGTTGGTTGGGCCGCAATAAACGGCGCGACGCGAACGCGGAGCGTCGGTTCCGACGAGTACGACGCGCTTGCCGCCGACGGCCAGCCGATCGATTTCATCCAAAGTGTTCACGACTAACGCCGAGAAGATGAATACAGCGTTGCAATCGGACTTGGTGATGTCGGTCAGCGTTTGGCGTAAGGCGAGCGGCGTGTCAGCAGTGGGTTCGAAAAATACGAACCGCGTATGACGGTCGGCCGCTTCGAGCGCGGCGGCATGGTTGCGGATGATCGGCCAGACGGGCTGTTCGGAAGTAGGGCCGACGACAGCGACCTTGCGAACACCGACGCGCGCGGCGGCTTCGGGTCGCGGCGTGCCGGGCGGCGGACCATCGCATGCGGCGGCGAAACAAAGCAGCGAAAACGCAATCGTGGCGAAAATGATGTATCGCAAGTGAGCGGTCGCCTCTTGCAACGAGCGGTGTGCTGAAATGCGGCTCGAATTGATAATCATAATCGCGCTCCTCGGAGCAAGAGGCACGCTACAGTGACGCCGACGAACGCCCCACACGCATCGGCCGCAACGTCGCCCAATTCAAACGTGCGTCCCACGATGGGCTGCGTCGCTTCATCGAATAACGCGTACATCATCACGATCAGAACACTCACGATGGTATCCGACGACGTTGCCGATGGTTTTGGGCGGCGCAAACTGAGGCGCGTTAGAAGAGCCAACACCAGGTACGTCAACGCGTGCATCAGCTTGTCGTTAAGGCTGACGGCCGTGGGCACGTTGCCCGGCGGTAGGTGCGTCGCGCTGAATGCAACCAAGAACGCCGCCAACGTGAGTGCCGGCAACCATGCGCGGGACCGTTTGGGGGACGTCATATCACCGACGTACGAATTCAAGATGCCTGACGTTCGACGGCGGGCGGTGGCGTGCGCGTCGGCGGCATGCGATTTACCGCATCGCGTTCGAGATCATCGACCGGCGCGCTGCGCGATTCGGGATGCGCGTCGTCCTGTTCCGTTTGCTTCGGTTCATTGCCGTCAGTCGCCTTCGCGTTATCGGTGGCCGCGTTCTTCTTCGCCGCCGGTTGGGCTTCTTCCGGCGGCGTCGCGGCGGTTTCGTCGGCGTTGTTTGAAGCGATCACCTTTACCTGCGTCGTGACGCGCGACAGGTCGATGCCCTTGGCCTTTACATCGAGGCACGCCATGACTTCGTCGGCCAAATTGAGATAGTCGATCGCACCGTTGCTGCGTGGCGCGTATTCGAAGATGGATTGACCATAGCTGGGGCATTCGGCGAGTTTGACGTTGCGACGAATGCGCGACTCGAAGATGCGCGCGTTGCGCCACGGCACGTTCTGATCGCGATGGCCTTCGAGAAAGCCGCTGAGGTCGTCGACCACTTCGGAAGATAGCCGCGTCCCCGCGTCGTACAAACACATCACGATGCCCAAGACGCTTAGCTTCGGATTGATGCGCTGCGAGACGAGCGAAATCGTTTCAAACAACTTGCCCGCGCCTTGCAACGCCAAGAAGTGCGGCTGCACCGGTATCAACACGCGCGACGCCGCACACATGGCGTTTAACGACAGCACGCTAAGCGACGGGGGGCAATCAAACAGTACCGCGTCATACGGCAAGTCGGGCGCGCTCAGCGCGCCTTGCAAGATCACTTCGCGACCGACGACGGTCAGCAGTTCGGTTTCGGCGGCGGCCAGATCGACGTGCGTGGGCACGACGGAAATGTTGGGCGAATATTTGTGCGTGGCCTCGGCCAGTGGCATGTTCTGGGTCAGCACTTCGTACGTGCCGCGACCGGGGGCGGCTTCGTCGAGACCGAAATGCGTGGTGAGGTGGCCCTGCGGATCGAGGTCGATCAACAGCATGCGCAGCCCGCGTTGGGCGAGCCCGGCCCCCAGATTGGCGGCGGTCGAGGTCTTACCGACGCCGCCTTTTTGATTGATGATTGCGATGCATTCCATTGCGTTGTGCTGCTTTCTGGCTCGACCCGGCGGGGTCGGTGACATCCTTGTTAATCACATTGTACGTCACAAATTTGGCTCATGCCAAGGTTCTGTCAATTGTGAGTTTATGGCGGTTGGGGCGGTGGAAAATCACATGGTGGTTCACAGGGCAGTTTGGGGCCGGCAGATTCGCCCGTCAGTTACGAGTAAACTACCCTTTTCAGAACATAGGAAAGAAAACAGGTGAAACGGGGATCGATTGTGGGTTCAGTATCACGCGACTCAATCAAACTTAATATCGATGAATCGGAACTCCCGAGACATCCAATAGACAAGAACTGGTGGGTTATCTCAAAGAATGACTGGATCGATGTCTCATTCATACACTTGCCGCCATTGATGCCAGACGATTTTCAGTCAGAGGAAGCCTTGGTGGCTTACTGTGGGGGACCGAATCGGGAATCCGATAGTCGGGTAATCGAAACGAGACTCGTCGAAGTTGACGGGGTTCGAGCGATCTATGCGATTGGCGAAGAGCCCAGCCGGATAGGTAAACGCCGTTCAGACGGGATACGGTATTTTGGTGAGCTTATGATCCCGCGACGAGATTTTTTCTTTAGTGTGAGCGTGAATGTGCTCAAGCAGCATATGACGAAGCAGGTTGGTATTGACAACGGCTCTTCCGATTCGTCACTGACGCTCGTCCGCTTCTGGCTCGACCGCCTTCAATCGTCCATTACATTCGACGAAGCGATTAAGCAGTCGCCGCCATTTCCATTACCAAAAAAAGACATGGTCAATTCTCGGCTCGTTATGAGCAACCCAAAATTGGCACCAAGAGGAGATACACCAATGAGCATTCAATCCGCCATCGTCATCGGTTCGGGAACCATGGGGCGCGGCATCGCGCAGGTTGCTGCGACTGCCGGTCTGACCACGTTTATGTACGACCAAAATGCCGAGCAGGTGAAATCCGCCCAAGGCGCGATCGAAAAGAGCCTTAACAAGCTCGTCGAAAAAGGCAAACTGCCCGGTGAAACCGCCGACGCCGCTAAGAAAAATCTCAAACCCATCTCGTCGTTGAACGATGCCGACTTTTCCGAGGTAGGCATCGCCATCGAAGCCATCTTCGAAAACTTTGATGCCAAAAAGGCGCTCTACGCCGATCTCACCAGCAAGCTCAGTGCCGATGCGATTCTGGCCAGCAACACCAGCAGCATCAGCATCACCAAACTCGCCGCCGCGACGGATCGACCGCAGAAGTTCATCGGCATGCACTTCTTTAACCCCGTGCCGCTGATGTCTTTGGTGGAAGTGATTCGCGGTATCGATACGGCCGACGCGACGGTCGAAGCCGTCGAGTCGCTCGCCAAGCAGATGGGCAAGAACCCGCTGCGCTGTAACGATATGCCGGGGTTTGTGAGTAACCGCGTGCTGATGCCGCTGATCAACGAAGCGGCCTTCGCGCTGATGGAAGGCGTGGCCGACGCGCCGACAATCGACGAGATCATGAAGCAGGGCTGCAACTTCCCCATGGGCCCGCTGACGCTGGCCGATTTCATCGGTGTAGATGTTTGTCTAAATATTATGGAAGTGCTGCACCGCGACCTGGGCGACCCGAAGTTTCGACCTTGCCCGCTACTGAGGAAGATGGTGGACGCGGGGCATATGGGCAGGAAGAGCGGGAAGGGGTTTCATGATTATGCGGGGTAGGTTGGGAGGCTTGGGGCTTGAGGCGTGAGGCGTGCGTCTTGGGGCTTGAGGCGTGGGATATGAGACTGGTTGCGTCGGGGGTGGCATGCTTGCCCTTCAAGGCAAGCATGTGATACGCGCGGTGACGTCAAACCTTCACGCGACCCCATCTCGGAGTACCGAGACGGGCCACCCGTCCGTAGGTTAGTCGGCGGGTGGCCCATGTTGGTACTCCAACGTGGGGGCTCGATTAGTGAGTCGCGCTAACGCGTGTAACTCGGGTTGCTCGGCTGAAAAATCGCGACCCCACCTCGGGGTACCGAGATGGTCCACCCGTCAATCGCCAAGGATACGGAACGGGATGAACAAGTTCGTTGCTATCGCCTCAGTTGCACTTTTGGCAATTATTGGTGTGGGGTTAGTTCTGAATATGAGCGATAAGCCAGACGTCTTTGCCGAGCTAGAGCTGAAACAAAAACGCCTGCTTGAGCAATTAGCTGCTTCATCGGAAGTGGCGGTCGTTGGCGTCATCGATGCCAGTGGTGCCGGTGGTGGGAATCTGCGTGGCGATGCAAATTGGACGCTTCGGTTTGCATTCGCTGCTTGGTATCGTGATAGCTCCGAAGTAATGACCGACGAACTTATGATTCAACGCCAAGTCTCCCGCGAGCAGTTGGATCAATACATGGAGCGAATCAAGCCGTACACCATTGTCCGTGCACGAGTTCGTCTTGCCGAATCTACGGAATACGGGGGGCCGCACGGCTTGCTAATCGATGACGTTGAGGTGATCGAATCCGATGAAAAATTGGATGACTGGGTGATTCGCTTGCAGGAGCCGGTGACATTCGAAGATAAGGTGTTTGGCACATTAACGCTTGATAGACGTTTAGATTGGTACGAGGGCCGTGTTGAATGGCAAGGCGAATTGATCACGCTCTCGGTTTCGGCAGAGAATGATGGCGATTTAGAAAAGTCGCTGGCTACCGCGTATGCACTGTGGCAATCGCAGGATGATTGGCACAAACGTATAAGATATTTTGCGGTTAAGAGATTGCTTGAACTCAAGAATGAATCATGGCTCGAAGACGATGATACGACCATTAGTGCCGAGCAATTCAAGGATCGGATGAAACTTCAATCGATTACAGTTTATCCGGGCGGTTCATTTGAGTTCTGGCACGATGATGGAGATTTGTTTTGGGGGCACGCGATTGCAGTTGATGGCACGCTCTCGGATGGTCCAACTGATGCAGGAATCCACGGCTGACTAGCGTTGCGCCGGCGGGTGGCATGCTTGCTCTTCAAGGCAAGCATGTGATGCGCGCGGTGCCGTCAAACCTTAACGCGACCCCAATATGCTATTTTTAGGACGGTCGGTGTGACCCCAACCATACGCACCGGTTCGGTCGATCCCCCTCGGACTATCGAGCGTTTTCTCTGCGCCCGCGGTACTGGCTGCAAGCAGGCTAGTTGCACCCAAAACGGCGACAGTGCCACCCGCCGCTTGGTTGGCATGTGGAGTGGAATGTCGCTAGCCCGATCACGGGGCAGGGCGGGAACGTCGAATTTTTGTGGTTGCTTACCGTAGGTAGTTGGCTCACGCCAGGTCAGTGTTGGCTGATCTCAAACGTTGCAACCAATATGCCCGCAATCGATGCGCCTGCGATCAGGCCCGAGCAACATGTATCGCGATTCTCGACGAGTACGTGTTTGACGAATCGGGCATTCTTCAACGCCACAGTTGGCAACCAAATCAGAAACGCGCCGAGAAACAAAGAAAACGATACCCAAAATGGAATGACCATGGCGAACCCGACCGCAATGAGCGAAATGGGGAACGGTTTGCCAGCCCGCCGTTGGCCAAGTTCGTAGCCGATTGCGAAAAGGGAAAAGACAGCGGCAGCGATGCCGGCTGAAACGGGTACGCCTTGCGTTTCGCCGGATAGGGCGAGGGCGACTTTCGTCCAGATTTCAGCCGCGGGCAACGGGAACGCAGACGCCGAATTACCGGAAACGTACGCAGGAATAAAAAGTTCGTACGCCACAAACGTTGATGCAACGGAACCTGCAATGATGCCCAGCACGTGCCCGACGACTTGGTAGCGAGGGTTTGCACCCAGCAGATAACCAGGCTTGATATCGTTCAACAACATCGACGCGCTGAGCGAAGTTTCACCGGTAATTCCGGCTGCCATGACGTTGGTCGTGATGGAGTTCGGCGCCAAGCCTGCGAATACCAATTGGGTGAGCTTGCCCATTGGCCCAGCGGGTGTGGCACCGGTTCGGCCTGTGGCGTTGGCAGCAATTAAGGCAAAGACGAATGCCAATGGGATCGCAGTGATTCCGAGCAAAGGGTTGATGTTGAAGAAAAAATATCCGATCAACACGACGCCGCAACCGGTAAGCGGAATGCCAATCATAGGAACGGTTCGCGGCACCTCAATCTTTTCAAGTGGATCGACTCGCGGGGTTGCCCGTTTGCTAAAGACGGTCGCCAGTGGCTTAGTGAGTTTTCGCCAGTCGACGACAAACGGCGTGAGAGACGCAAACGATAACAGTGCCACGCCGGGCCATACCGACCATTGACGAATGTCGTATGCATTTCCGCGTGGCCCAACGGCGATATCCCCGGCATCGATCATTAAAGGGCCGAGAACGCAATAGTTTAGAATCGCGCCGATCAGGAACGAGCCGCCAATTCGGATGCCCAACAATGCCCCTAACGCGATGACTGCCATATCCAATCGGAATCGAACGCCCAACTGCCCCAATGAAGCGCCATTTATCGCCGGTGTCCAATTGAGTTTTGAAGCGAGCCAATCGATACCACCGTCGATCGTGGCGGGTAAGGTGAATGGAATTCGAAGCAGTTTCGTGATCGCGGGCGATTGCCACACGGTAATCAATGCAGCGGCAATCGCCGAGAAGCCGAGAATGCGGGGCTTCGATCGTGTATCGGCGGACTTTTCCAAATGAAGCGCATCGAGCACATTTGCAGCGGCGCGTCCCTCGGGAAACGGTAGTTGTTCGTCATTGATAAACCGGCGTTTTAGCGGGATCGCGAACAACATCCCAAGGAGCGACGTCGATATCAGCCAAAGGATCGATTGCCAGATGGGAATGACTTTTCCGGAAATCGCCATGAATGCCGGAAGTGCGGAAATCAGCCCCCCAGCCATATAGCCGGCAACCGACGCGATGGATTGCATGCAATTGTTTTCGAGCAATGTCATATCGTGCGCGATGCCGATGCGAGACAGGGCGCGAAACATCGCGAAAGATAAAACCACTGACGTGATGGCGACGCCAAAGCTGGCACCGACTTTTGCGCCGACATACAAATTCGTTAGTGATAACAATCCTCCGACGATGACGCCGGTAATTGCCGAACGAAAGGTAAGTTGGGCCATATTGCCGCGGTAAACATTCTCCAGCCACCAGCGGTCTTTCTCTTCGACCGTTAATTCTCTGACGTCGCTTTCCGAGAGTTCCTTTAACGCCATGAGTATCTCGTACGCTTACCCGGTGAATGAGTCGCCTCAGGTTGACATCAGATCGGATTCGTCGTCAACCGTCCTGCATGACGTTAAATCGGCGAACGCGACCGTCAAACTCAATAGCGGCAGGGTTTCGTCCGGCGGGCATCGGAACCTCGTGAAACGAAACTGCGGCTATTGAATTTTTCGAATGGGCCTAGCGTACTCGATAGGACGATCGGCGTATAACCGCGACGTAGTCGGTGGGGAAGTCGGTCTTGGTGGGAAAGGGTGTGGCGCCAAGCGGCGACAGGCACTGAACCCCGAAATGGTTGAATGGAAAATGACCACAGGCCAGCCGTTGTCGGCTGGCCTGCGGCGGTTATCCCAAGGTGGGAATAGGAGGAGAAGTGGCTTTTCCCGAAGTGGCGACGCCTGTAGGTGGTCAGGCGATGCGACATTCGGCACCAAGCCACTAGGCTAGGGATTCAAGAGCTTGGAGGTGAATCCATCTAAGTCGGCACCGTCGCCGTTTCCGTCGTTGTTCATGTCCGCACGGGCAATATCGCACGCCGGAAATGCCGTTTGGTAACCGGCGGGATCGACAAGTGCTTGAGCGAACGGCGCAAGGTCGGCCATGTTGACGACGCCATCGCAATTCATGTCACCGCAAGTCGAACAACCGGATTCGACGTTGAGTAGTTGACCGTAAATATCAGGTGTTCCTTGGCCGGTCGAGATGCTATCCCGCCAAGCGATGAGGAACCCACCATCTGCGAGATTTGTTTGAATGTTTGGCGTGTGGTAACCGTTGCTCGAGACCAATAGCGGCCCGCCGAGAAGGTTGCCGTCGGCTGCAATCAACTGCGCGTAGATATTGGTGGGGTCCATTTCAGAACTTTCACACCAAACCACTGCGTACACGTTGTTAATCGGATCGAATGCCATTCTCGGCGAGATATTCGTCGACGTCATCGGCGCGGTGATCTCAAACGGGAAACCCATCGGCGATCCATCGCGATTCAGGAATTGTCCATGAATTGGCTCGGGGTTTGCATCGCCATAAACGACTAAGTATCGACCGGCGTTCGAGTCGAATGCGGCCGCCGCCGCTCGATAGAATGGACGATTGTGCGGCCATGAAGAAATCTGGAATGGGTTTCCGGTAGTCGAGCCATCCGGATTAATGACGACGCCCCTTAGGTTGTAGCAGGCCCACGTCGGCACCTGTTGAATCGCATAGGTTGCAAGGTACTGATCGTCCCAACTGTTATACACCATGTCGCCGGTCGGCGCGGGCCATGAAAAGTTAATGCCGCGCTCGATGTCGTACACCAACGATTGAAGCATCGTGTTGCCTAGAATTCGAGCACCGTAGATGCCACCAGGCGTCGGGCTGAAGCGCCGCGCCAGCGCGAAATATTCGTTGTTGTTTGGGTTGTGTACGACTGAGGCTTCGAAGCCGGCGCCGTTGGCAGTCGCTTGAAAGACCACGTCTTTCGGCGAAAGGTCGGCGTTAAACCGCTGCGCGTTTAGGGAGTTGAATCCCGATCCCTGCCATCGCCACGTGATGAGATATTCGTCGTCCGTCGCGTTATAAGCAGTCTCAGGTGTAATCTGATAGGACTCGGGCAATATGATGGTGGCAGGTGGACCGACCAGATTGCCGGCGGTATCAAGACGTTGCGCGACGATGCTCGTGTTCATTGCGAGCGAACCTTCATCCCAAGTAACGAGATATTCATTGGCTTGCGTATTGAACGTCATGCTCGGGTACGACGAATAGCTTCCGGGTAACGTGCAGATGTCGATTCCGGGGCCGTTAAGCGAAAGCTCGGCAACGGGTGGATTGCTGCCGCATGCAATCGAACCACAAGTTGATGCATCGCCGCCGTAATCACCACCCCATCGAACGCACTCGGCCTCCGACATGTCATCGATGCATCCGGGCTGAATAAAACAGCATGCACCGGTCGGCGGATTCGTAGCGACGGGGCCGCTAAAGTTGGAAATCGTTAGCACACCGGCACCGTTTTGTCCGTCAGAAGTATCGACGAAGAAACTGAACACCTGCCCCTCAGATACGGGTACGAAGCGCGGCCCAAAGGCACCCGAGGTGTCGGTCAGTAATGTGAAGCGGCCATCCACGATGTAGCCGGCGGTATCGAATCGCGGCGCGTCGATACAAAAGTAGTTCCAGTCGAATGAAATCGTTCCGTCGCCCGGAACCTTAATTGAGTAGAGCGTTAAGACGGATCCGAATACGTCGTTACCCTCGAGCATGAGGGTTGATGAATCTGTGGTTGCCGATCCGAAGCCGCCATTGTCTTCAAATTCCCAAAGAGAATGGTCGTAGTCGGCGCTAAAGTCTGCGAAGCTGACGGATGCACAAAGCAAGACCGATGCAGCGCCCAATAAGAATCGCCTCATCTTAATTTCCTTAAGTCATGGGTGAGAGGTTGCAAGTCAGGATTGTCTGGCTGGTTAATAGAGGTAGGGGCAAAGCACTGTCATGCCCCTACCTTTCTCAACAAAGATCGATCGGTTGATGGTGAGCTGCGCTATTTAGATACGCGACGGCGTCGGCAGACACCAATCGAAACGAGTGCGAGAAGGGCCGCGGTACCCGGTTCGGGTGTGATGGTCAGATTGTCCAGCGAAATATGGTCGGCACCAACGAATCGGTTGTTGAAGCCGCGCAATTCCATATAGCTGACTTGCGACAGGTCGAATGCAGCATTTCCGGCCGTGTCGGAAAGGTCGAGCGACAACGAATGCCATTCACCAAATGGCTGCGGATTGTTGAATGCATCGGTCCACGTATAGACTTCGTTGTTCGAGCTGTAGAGCAACACGTCCAGCTTCGAATGCGTGTCGTCGTAAGGTTGCTCGCCGTTTTCACCGTTGCCAGTCTGGAAGTATCGGATGTCGAAGTCGAGCGTCGCACCGGAAGCCGTAGCGTCGACGGTCGAGCCGGTAAAGATTTCGAAGTCGATCTTCGGGGCTTGGATGGTCGAACCTTGACCATTCAGGCTTGTGACTTTGATGAACGTGCGCGGGCCTTCGGTTTCAACGCCGACATTCACAAATGGCGGGGTGGTGACGTAGCCCGCAGGCGAAAGCGTGTCTAACGGCATATCAACAATGCCAGCAGACGCGAATGAAGCGGCGAACAAAACGACAACTCCAGCAATAAGACTTCTCATAATTCACACCTCCGATGGGTTGTTGGTCGCATCACTTTCCGCAAGTCAGATGTCTGCTGCGTCCCCACAAGTCGAAGCGACAATGATCCAAAGAGTCACAGCGACTCTCGATAGTTAACGAGCATAACAAAATCACTTGGCTCGCGCCAAGTATGATCTGGGAGCAATCTCAGAATATTCTGGGTAATCTTGCTGGCTGCTGTTATGGGGCGTCGATACGACTTCAGTTTTGATTGTGTGGTGGCGACGACCGGGCTGTGATAATTTCGATCGGCCTAGTCGTCGGTGGACGGGTTGGGGCCTACGTCGGCCTAATCGGTGGCGGCGCAAATGCAATGCAGTATTGAGCTTGTGGCAGTGGATATTGGATTCGAACGCGATAGCCACGGAGCGAATTCGCATCCCAATCGAGCTTGCGACACACGTGCTGCACGATTTCGACGTGGTTACCGGCTTCGACAGCTCGGAAACGAGATGCCCCGCGACCTAGCGCCTGTAGCGACTCGACCATTTCCATTCGATCGAGTTCGCGGGACTCCTCGAACGGTTCGGCCATTCCGTGGACGTGCAAATTGTACATCAACAATTGCGGATCGCCGGGCCAGACGTCTTCGTGCATCAAAACGTTCATCAACAACGTCTTCGACGGAACATTCACGCCGGCAGACCAATGACGCCGTATTTCCGGCTCGTTCGGCTCGCGGTAAAGCGGTCGCGCGTCTCGCACGATGTTCGCGGCAAATACGTCGACCGCTGAGGTTAGGCCGATGTCATTTCCCGAAAGCAGGTAATTCACCGTGCTGCCTGTCCGCTTTACTTCAAGCTTCGGGCAAGGTGATGAGCAGAACTGTTCGAGAAGCGGGTATGGCGGCGCGCCGTTTCCGGGTTTTGAGGTTTCCGTCAGAAACTCCAGCGGTTGCGGATCGACGGGCTTTGGTGTGTGCGACGCGATGCGGATTAGGACGCTGGGGCGAAGCCGTCGCAGGTTCACCATTCCCTCGATCAACGCGATGTCGCAGCGATCGCCGGCCGCATTTGGATAGTAAATCGCGGTATCGAGTTGCAAATCGGCACGTGCACCCGCCAACGCCGACATGCCCTTGAACATGAGTTGCTTGTTCGTGAGTTCGAATCGCTCTCGCGCGTCCGGCAGCCATTCGGTGATGGCTGCGTCGAGACCGTCCCATCCGCCTAGTTCATTTTGAACGATCTGCTCAAAGCTTCGAACGGCTGCATCTGCGCGGGTAATGGCCTTTTCCGACACAACCGGCCGGGCCGCTTGCAAAATCATCCGCAAGCCCTCGCTGCGGGGCATCCGGCTAATAGCGGCGAGCGGATCATCCGTTTTGAGCGCGTTTAGAAGCCGCCCAACGAGGGTGCGGTGTACTTTCAGTGAACTTGCGAAGCTGTTTGGTGTTTGTGATTTGGCGGGGACCTCGTCTGCAACTGCCTGAAGCGCGACGCACAACTCCTCGCCCAAATCCTTGATTTGGGTTTCTGTTGAGCCATCCTCGGCTATGTTGCTAAAACGCGTCACCTAATCACCGTGTCAAAAAAGTCTTGACCTGTCATTCTCTGATAACCCATTGAACAGTTCACGAATCCGATAGTCAACTGATTTGTGCATGTTCTGTGCTTGCTCCCAGAGCATTCTCGTGGATTGTATGCGCTGTAGGCAAACCGATGGTGTTGGCTCCAGAATCTGGGAGCGACTCGAATCCAATAATCGAGCGGATTATTGCTTTTCGATGACGATTTTCGAACGAGATGGGTCTCACCTTGAATTTCAATAGGGGCTTCGCTGTAATGGCGTTTGAGTTTTCAATATTCGGACCCGCAAACAGCAGTATAACCCTCCAGCTCGTAATTGGCCTAGTCGATTCGCTCGGCCATCGGATAGCTGATGTCTATTGGAAATGCTCTTTCGATACCGTTCGGGGGCGGGTGGCCCTGTCGGTCAACTCGACAAATATCGCCGTGCCACTGTTCTATGAACAGTGCCTACCCGCGACGGTCAACAAACATTCGACTTCCGGCAATTCGTTTCCGTTCCGCTGACGATTGACGCGGTCGTGAGATTTTTGGCGTTCACTTCCGCTTCGCACTGTTCATAGAACAGTGGCACACTCGGACATACCGACACGAAAAATATAGATCGAATACGTGACCGCGTGATCGTCGCATTCCGGCAGCGGGTGGTATGCTTGCCCTGCAAGGCAAGCATGTGATGCGTGTGGAGACGTAGCCCCCCGACGCGACCTTGGTAGGCCTTATTTCCACTTCCACATGCTCACCTTGAAGGGTGAGCATGACACCCGCGCGAGGCTCCAAATCACAACAGCCTTAAATTTGCTCAAAGATGGAAAAATTTAATATCCACCCATACCCGTTTCGCGTCTTCAGACGTAACTCACCCGCCACGGGGGCGGTTGGGGGTTCGACGAGAAAAGGAGACGCACGATGGCAGCGTTGCTTCAATTGCTGGCGGAATTGGGACAGTCTGTGGATGCGCTGGATTATGCGGTTTGGCGCGAGAACCTAGCGGGGATCATTGCGATTTTGATCGGGTAGCGAGGGCGAATCGACGGTGCCAGTCACGCCGGGTTAATGGACGCGACAGGGGTTTGTCGGGTCGATGACCCGACAAACTGAACGTCGATCGTTGTCATCTACCGGCTATTTAGCCGGTGTCATACCGCACGCGTTACGGCGCACGTGTCGGGGCGTGTGTGACAACGCCGGCTCGCATTCAATCGTTAACTTGCATTCTCGGGCACTTCCACCCAGAACCAACCGCGTAGGTCGTTGATTTTGAAACCCGTCGCCATGTCGTTGGGGTAGTGTTTTTTCAGCTTCGCTTTCAGCGCCGGCGACATCTGGTTGGGGTCGCCGTGGCATTGGATGCAGGTGCTCGATAGCTTGATGGGGGCCAGCACGCCGAGGCGACCGTTGTCGTCGGCCAGATAGCGCGTCTTGTCGACGCGCTCGTCGACGAGTAACGCCGCCCATACCGGCGGTTGGTTGTTTTGGTTGCGCAGCCTGAAAGAGGTGCGACCGATCTTCACGTTGTGTTGCTTGCTCGCTTCTTTAGCGATTTCGGGAGCGCGCTTAGCGCATACATCGACGGCGCCGTCGGTGCCTTCTTTTTGAATCGTGCGCATGAGTTCGGCGATGAGTTTGCCGTACATATCTTGTCGCGCGTTGTCGGCGGTTTTCTTTTGCTGCTTCTGCAGATCGGTCAGTTCTTTCTTGTCCACTTCAGTCCAACCGCTGCCGTGACGGCGAAAGGCGCGCAGGTGACGCTCGACCGACGCCTCGCGCAAGTTTTCGAAGACCTGTCGCACCTGTCCGTCGTCAGTGGCGGCGAGCAAGTCGTCGTAGATACGACCGTTGCGGATTTCGGCGACGATCGATGCGTCGCAGGCTTCGGCAAAGGTGTCGGGAACGTCGAACTTGTGGTCGCCCCAGCGATTGGATGGCGGTTTTAGATTAAGGCGTTCGTATTGGGCCAATAGCGCCGCTTCGTGGCGGCGTTCGGCATGGATGATGTTCGCGAAGGGGCGGCGTTCGCCGTGCTTCGCCATCACGGCTTCGTAAAACGCCATGGCGTGACGCTCGTCGTCGATGGCGATATCGAGGGCGTCTTTGGTTGTCGTTGGTTTCTTGGGTGGGTCGGAAACGCCGAGTGTAAGAAGAGTCGAAGCGATGAGGCCGAGAGCGAAAAAGCTAATCCATTTGCCGGACATGTTGAGATTCCCCTTGAATGTGTTGCATCTGCGCCGATCGGCGTGCGGTGGGTTGAGTACAACCACACCCTACGATTGACTCGCCCTTTAACGTTTAACGTTTGCCAAACGCGCGATCATAGCGCGCATTCGAATACGAAGAACCCTACCGCGTAGATCGCTGCAGTTATCACGAGTTTGCATGTTGCGCGGTAGGGTGCACGCATCGATATCATAGCGACGATTCGTTTGCAAAACGAAGCGAAGCCGGCAATGCGTTTTGCACGAGCGGCGCGGCACGGAGTTCAAGCCCGACCACCGACCTTGGGGGCGGCCACGTCGTTACGAACCGCCCCGCTGCGCCGCCGGTGTTGCGACCGGCTTCGCCCGACCCAAACGACAGGGACGAGCCTGCCTAGCTTCCCAGCAAGGCCGCTACCAATCCCTGAATATCCAATGCAACGGACGTTTGCCTCCTCGCGTTTGCGACGACGGGCGATGCAAGCGCCCGATGGACTTTTGCCCGCAGCGACAGAACTCGCGATGCCGACCTGTCCGGGCATCGTGCAATTGACCTATCTCGTCATCCTGCAATCGGTGTCGTCCAAAGCAGCAGCGCCAACAAGCCCGCGATAATCGCAAGTAGCCACAGAATGACCGGATGGTGCAGATGAAGTCGATGGTTTGAGGGAGTGGGGGCGGACATGGCGCAAACCTCCAGCGGCGGTAAGCCCACCCGTTGGCAAGGCACGAGAAATGCAGCACACGCCGAGTGGAAGAGAGGAGAAGAAAGCTCGGCGTGCGTCTGATAGATCGCGATGCCGACGAGATGGTGGATCGCCAGCAGCAAAGCTAGGTGCAATTTTTGTGCCACATGACGCTTGCCGCAGAACCGTGCGGAATCGCAGGTGTGATGGCTTTCTTCGCTGTTAATAGTGCAAGAATTCGCGGGGTTGGTGATGAGGATTCCGCAAAGACGCCGCGGTTTTGAAGCCCGTTTCCCTATCGCCACGCTTTCGCGCAGAATCGCTGCAATGGCAAATAAGGAACCGTTACTGTTGGGCGTCGATGGTGGGGCGACGGGCATTCGCTGTCACGAGGTGCGGCGTACACGGGCCGATGGTCAAGATGCGTATCAACTTGGCGCAGCGCATGCGGAGATGAGCTACCCGCGGTTGAATGGATTCGCGCCGGTAGATCCGGCCGTGCAGCGCCGGCAGCTCGACGACGATCAGCTAAAGATTGATGCCATTGAAGCGCGACAGGCAGACGCTTGGATCGAGACGACGGCGACGGTGATCGCCCGCGTGGCCGAGCAGTGCGGTGCCAAACAGGTGCGTATCGGCATCGGGATGCCCGGCATCAAGAGTGGTGACGAACGCGGCATTGTGATGATTAACAACGGACCGCGCATGCCCGAATTTTTGGCGTCCTTAACGCAGCGACTGCAGCATGAGGGGATTGAGTTAGATCGACCGATCCGCCGCATCGGCGATGACGGTGCCTATTGCGGCGTAGGCGAGGCGCATGCCGAGGGCGGGCTGTTTCGCGATATACAAAACGGGTATTACATCGGCGGCGGTACGGGGTTGGCCGAGTGCTTGCTGATCGATGGAAACGTCGTGCCGATGTGCGGTCGGCATTGCTCGATTCCGCGCGCATGGGAACTGATTTGTCCGTTGGGCGTGACGTATGAAAAGTTAATATCCGCCGCGTCGATGAATGCGGTCTATCAATCGATGGCGAATGTGCCCGCCGATGCGGAGCAGCGGTTTCCCGAACGCGATGCGATAGATGGCGACCCGGTCGCGCGTTCGTGGTTACAGATGGCAGCGACGCTGTGGGCGCATTTAGTCGCTCAGCGGTTGGTGCACTTCTGTAATGAATCAGAGACGAAGATTCGATTCGATCGCGTGGTCATCGGTCAGCGCGCGGGGCAGTTATTTAACGATGCGCAATATTGCGCGCTGTTCGCCGAGCCTATCGAAACCACATTGGCACATATCGTGAAGCAACAGGCGAAGCCGCAATCGATGCCGGGGCTGTTGGATTATCTCGATGGCGATCGGTTGCGCGACGGCCTGCTTGTTGCATCCAATTTGCGCGCGGCACCGGCGATTGGGGCGGCTGTGGATGCGATGCGTTAGACCGCTTGATGGATGAAAAGGACTGTGAATGGTTTGTGAGCATGCACCGGCTATTAAAGCAAAATTCATTCGCGTATTGCGTTCTAGTTGATGGACGTCAGTCTCTTTATCAACGACGTCGGATTCGCGAGCTCGTTCGGCATGTGCAAAATCCTGAAAGTAGAACCGATATTTCGATCCCGGTAGGGATCGTTGGACAATAGCCCACCGTTGTCAACGGTGGTTATGAGGCTACCCAGCGCGTTTTTCGTCCTGTAAGGACGAAGGGAACAGCGCGTGGCAATCCTGCTATCCCTCCGGGATGCAATGCGAAATCGGCACCTTGTCCCCCCAACGTTGTGGGGGACTATTTTCCTTTAATCCCTCCGGGATAAATTGAATATCCGTCATCCCGTGGTTGTCGCGTTATGCCGCTAAGCGGGCTGATTCGGTCAATTCTGACAACCCGGACCGCGACACCGGTTTTATAAATGCGTAGCCCATGCCACAGCGCAACGGTGAATCTTAATCATGAATCGGGACAGCCTCGCGGCGAATCAAATTAATTTGACTCATTCTTCGTCGGCAACGTTTTGATATACGGCACCAGCACATCTTGTCGCGCGCTTTGGGCGGTTTCTTTACCTTTTTCCTTCAGCTCTTCATTGGGTGAGCGGAACAAGTTGGAATAGGCAAACGCACAGAAGTTGCCGGTCTTGTTGTTTGCGATTTCGATTTGTTGTCGCACCATTTCAGCGGCTTCTCTGGGCGACTTACCAGCGTGGGTGCCGAACCAAAAGCCCGGTATGACGGGCGTCTTGTCTTTGTATTCCACCCACGGCTCGATGCGCTCGGCAAAAACTTTCGGGTCGTCGGTGTAGTTCATTAACACGATGCCGTCGATGATGTCACGCTGCATCCACGTGCGCGCATCTTGAAAATACTTGGACGTGTGATGTTCGGGGTTGCTACCGATGGCGGCGGTCAACACGGCTTTGGGTTTCGCTTGGTGCAACGATTGGTGGATGTCGCGGACGAGTTGGTTGACTTGTTCGGTGCGCCACGCGTGCCATTTCTCGGCGTCTTCATCGGGCGTTAGGCCGGTTTCGGCTTTGTACAGTGCGACAGTGCGTTCGTCGCGCGGATAATCGGGCACGACTTCACCGGCCAAGACGGGTTCGCGCGGGTAGCGAATGTAGTCGAGATGCAGACCATCAATGTCGTAGCGCTTGGCGATGTCGCCGGATAGATCGGCAAGGTAGGTACGCACTTCGGGCAAACATGGGTTAACGCTGACGTACCAGCCGCGTTGTTTGTCACCGACTTTGTGGTTGAGCGGCTGACGCACGCCGTCTTTGTCGTACCAGAACCAATCGGGGTGCGTGTGGTAAAGCTGGTTTTTGTCGGCGGGTTCCTTGGGGCCGCGCCAGCCGGGCATGACGTTGATCCATGCGTGGAGGTCGAGGTTCTTTTCTTTCGCCTCGCGACAGGCAACTTCGAGCGGATCGAAGCCGGGGTCTTTGAAGTCAAACTCTTCCGCCCAAGGTTCGTAGGGCGAGTCATAAAACGCAGTGCCGTTGCCGCGCACCTGAAACAGCACGGCGTTGAAACCGGCGTCGGCGCAATTCTTCATGATCGTGGGTATGTCTTCAGCCTTCTTGAAGTCCCAACGCGTAACCCAAACAGCGCGGACGGGCTCATTGACCCGTGCGCCGGCGGCACAACCCGAAGCGAGCAATGCCAACAATCCGAGACTCGTGATATGAATAAATCGCATGCGAATAACTCCGATGTTTCAATGGATGATGTCGTGTCGCGATTGACCGCGATAGTCTGCGCGAGTAATCAGGATGATGCAAAGGCTCGCAGTCGAGTCATTTTTTTAGCTGTTACCGTACGATCGCGAGGATGAATCTTTCGGTCTGTCCCAATAATGAAAGCCCGGATTGTATGAGTCGAGGAACTGAAATGAAGGGGCGTAGATGAAAGCTCGTAACCAAACGCTTTTTTTTGTTGCATTGCTGTGTCTTGCAGGCGGCTGTCAGTCGCCGAAACTGGCGGTCGAAGGCGACCCGATGCTGTCGGTCAATACGTTGATCGACGCGCCGGATGATTACGCCGCGCGCCGCGTGGGGACTGACGCATACCCCATTCCGCCATACGCCAAGTTTCTCAAACGCGTGAAAATTTGCCTAAACCCCGGCCACGGCGGCGACGCGGACCAGCGCGGGTTTAAGCGCGGCCCGACCGGCGTGCGCGAGGCCGAGATGAATCTGCGCGTGGCTCAATACTTGCGAGATTTCTTAGTTGCGTGCGAGGCGGATGTCATGATGACGCGCGACGACGACATTCTGCTGACATACGAAGAACGCGCGGCGATTGCGAACGACTGGGGGGCGGACTTGTTCGTCTCGTTGCATCACAACGCGATCGACAACAAGCCAGAGGTAAACTACACGACCGTCTGGTATCACGGTGAGGTCGCATATCGTCCGAGCAATCTCGATCTTGCACGCTATTTGTGCGAAGGGCTTTACGATGCGTTGGCGCTGCCGCGCATTACGGATGTGCCGCTGAAAAGCGACAATCTGATGTACAAGGATGGCTTTGCCGTGTTGCGCCATGCAAAGGTGACAGCCGCGCTCTGCGAAAGTTCGTTCTTTACGCATCCCGATGAAGAGCAGCGCCTGCGTCAGCCGGAATACAACTTGCGCGAAGCGTACGGATTGTTCATCGGTTTAGCGCGATACGCGGCGGCGGGGTTGCCGCGAGCACGGTTGATTGCGAGCCCAGGCGAATCGCTTCCGGCAAATGGTGGGGCGGGCGAGGGTTCGGAGACGAATGCTGATTCCGCGACCATGACGCCGACACAATTGAATAAATCCGCAATCGTATTCGAACTCGATGACGGTCTGCGGAGTCGCAAAGCGTGGGGACACGCCCGCAATATGATTCTGCCGGATACGATCACCGTCCGAATTGATGGCGAGCGCGTGCCGCACGAATTTCACGATGATGGATCGCGGTATTTGCTGACAGTCGAGCCGTCGGTGGCGCTTCCGTCGGGGCCACATCAGATCGAGGTGCAGTTTGAAAACATGAACAAGAATTCGGTCCTGCATCCCTATTTCACAGTCGAAGTGGACGGCAGGTGACCTTAGGTCCCGGCACGCGAAGGGGGGCGGGTTCCTTTCGCAACTCCTGTTGAGTCATAAGGTTGCGAGGTGGCTGGTGTGCGGTTTCAAAGGTGGTGGCCGCTGGTTTATGGGGTTCCTGAACTATTGCAAACGCGTCACAAACTCCGTTAACATAGGGGGTTATGGTCAGATTTTTCTGGCTGGTTAGTCCCCGAGTCGGGAATGCTGGATGTGGTCATGTCTTAGCATTACCTTCACAACGGGTAAGAATGCTAGAATCTTGTCGCCTGAGCACGTTGAATGCAAAGCATGTCATCAAAATTTCATTCGGAGTCGCCCATGATTCGAACTCCTAACCATCGATCGTTCGGATTCACGCTGATTGAGTTGTTGGTCGTTATTGCGATCATCTCATTGTTGCTTGCCATTTTGTTGCCGTCGCTGAGTGCGGCGCGGCGCGAAGGCCAGCGCGTTAAGTGTCTGAGTAACCTTCGAAGTTTGGGGCAGGGTATCGCGTCATACACAGTGGCCGACGCCAACGCTTCATTGCCGGGGCCGATACACCCTGCTGTGTACCTGAACCAAGGGTTGGATGCTTTGGTGAACAACCCCAACGCACCGATGGCACCGGCGACTGCTCAATGGTTCCAAAATCGCTTCCTTACCTACAAGCTCCGCACCACGATGAACGATTTGTCCGAAGCGACCGATAGTGTGGCGGATAGGGTGTCGACCTGTCCATCAGCAATCGGCCAAAACCCGCTTAGCAACTTCGAACAATCGAGTAATACGATCGGTTATCACGTTTATCCCACGTATTACGCAATCAACAATTACGGTCCGGACACGTTTCCGAATACGCGTGCGACCAATCCGCCGCACTACTTCGGTTTTAGTTCTCAAAACGCGGGCGACCCGAACGGTATCGCGTTGGAACAACAGAACCCGCCGCAGATCATCACGCGTATCAAGCAGACTGGTGATGAATGGATGATGGCGGATGCCTGGTATCGTCCTGCCAGCAATTCCAGCAATCCTGAATTGTCGCAGGAAGGCACGTATCAGGTTGAATTCACCGGCCTTGGACTACCGTTTGTGCCACCTCATGGAAACAGTGCTGCCGCTCGCGGCGGCTACGCATACACGGCAGATCGCGACGCGCAAGCATCGTCCGCTCGTCGCGCCAAGCAAGACGGTCAGACCAACACGGTATTCTTTGACGGCCACGGTGAATCGATTCGATCGAAACGCTACGTCGTTGGTGCCGGGTTTGAATTACTCTATGGCTTCCCCGGAACGCGCAGCCCGGCCAAGGTCAATCCCGGTCCGTCCAGCAATGTCTGGAACGGTAGCTGGCAGTAGCAAGCCGCGCTTGCCATTGGCGTAACGGAAAATTAGTTCTGCAAAACGAGTCCGTCCGGTAAACCCTTCGGGTTGGCCGGACGTTTCTTTGCGCGTTGGTGTGCACGGTGATTTGGCCCGATTTAGCGGCGCGTTTCTTGAAGTACGCCACGCCGAAGAATTAGGATAAGTGATTCATCACGAGCAACTTGGAGTTGGCATGAATAGGCGAATTTTCGGCCTTTTGGCGCTATCCATCATTTTCATCACGGCGAATCTCGGCCATGCCCATCAAGGCGATTCGAGCCATGAAAGCGCGGTCTATCACGCTGCCGGGCATCCGGTGCGAAAGGTTGGCGATGCCGATGTGGTCGAGACGGCGCAAAAAATCGTCACGGCCGCCGGCGCGTTAGAGCGAAAAGCCGGGACACGTTTGTTGCCCGCGGGTTGTGTGGTCGATCGCGCTTGTTGGAGCGAAACGCTGCTCGAGATCGATCTTACGTTGCCGCATGACGCTGGTGAGTGGATGCTATCGCCGATAGACATGGCCGCGCTAAGCCAGTCGCTGTCGATGCCATATCTGCACGATTCCGCATTTGGTGGCGTGATGGTTCGCGCGCGTTGGGGTGAGCGGGGTGGCTATCATACACTCGAATATTTCGTGCCCGCCGCGCCGATTCCGGCTGAATTGCCCACTCCCGATACCGACGTTGTTTTGAATCGCGACGCAATCCCAGCGCCGCGATCCGGCAGTTCGGTGACAAGTTCGTCACGACAACCAACTGGCGCGTTGAGCGGTGTCGTCGTGTATGCATCGGCGGGTCACGGCTGGACAGCAGGCGGCAGCAGTTGGGCGTTGCAGCGACCGGTCCTAAACGGCATGGCCGAGGACTACGGCAACATCGATCAACTGAATTACTTTATTCAGTTTGCACACAATGCCGGCGCGACGGTTGTTCCGTTGCGCCCGACCGGCTGGCAACCGATCGAGATCATTCTCGACAACGACGATCCGGGCGTCAGTTATACCGGCACGTGGAGCGACAGCAGCGGCACGAAGTATTTTGAAAATGGCGTCACGCTGTCCGGTGTGCCGTATCGGTTTTCGACAGCCGCACCTACCGAAAGTGCGACGGCGCGATTTACGGCGTCGATAGCGGCGACGGATTACTACCCGGTCTTTGCGTTTGCCATTGGCGGTACCAATCGCGTGCGACAAACGTATCGCGTGGCGCACAGCGGCGGCGTAACGGACATCGTGGTCGATCATCGCGACGTCGGTAACGGTTGGGTTTGGCTCGGTGAATATTTCTTTGAAGCCGGGGCGGATAACTACGTTGAGATTTCAAACGAATCGCCCGACACGGGGATTGTGATTGCCGACGCGGTGCGCTTTGGTTGCGGTATCGGTGACGTGGTTCGCCCCGGACCGGGCACGGCGAGCGGTTTTGCACGCGATGAAGAGGCGCAGCGGTATTGGGCGGAAAGCCAACTAGGCAACAATGCGGTGAACTTTAGCTCGGGTATTTGGGATGTCGGAAGTTCGGATGATCTGAGTGATAACGTCGGCGCCGGCGCGCGGATCGCGCGCGAGATGAACCAAGTGCCGCCCGGTGGTGTGCTCGTCGATCGTTGGAAGCGCGTGCATTTGGAATTTCATACCAACGCGTTTAACGGATTGGCACGCGGGCAACTATGTTTGATCACCAACACCGGTTCCACGACGAATCAATCGAGCTTCGCTAATACGCTGTCGGACGAAATCGACGCGGATATGTTGTTACTCGACGACGGGTTTGAACACGCGTGGATCGACCGCGCGAGCGCTACGCTTACGGGCGGTTACGGTGCGATCAGCACGAGCAACAACAGCGACGAGTTCGATGCGACGTTGGTTGAGTTGGCGTTTCACGACAACGAGACGGATGCGGAATTGCTGCGCGACGCACGCGTGCGCCGCGCGATGGCGCGGTCGTGCGTGCAAGGTGTCGTGCGATTCTTGAATTCGTTGCCGGGTAGCCCCGTGCCGTTGGTGTTCCTTCCGGATACACCGCAAGCGGCGAGTGTCGAAGATCTTGGCGGCGGCGATGTGTTGATTTCGTGGGATCCGCCGCTCGTGGATAGCGCACGCGGTGATGCGGCGACGGGCTATGTCGTGTATCAATCGAGCAATGGACGCGGCTTTGGCGATGCGATCGAGTTGGGGAACGTGACGTCTACAGTCGTCTCGGGTTTGGCTGTGGGCGAAACGCGCTATTTCCGTGTAGCCGCAACCAACGCCGGTGGTGAGTCGATGCCGACCGAGGTGTTGGCCGTGCGACGACCGAGCACGGGCACGGCCGAGGTATTGATCGTCAACGGGTTCGATCGATTGCAGCGCGAACTGAACCCGATTCAAACGTTTACGCAGCCGCCTGCCTATGCCGGCCAATCGGTCGAGCGGCAGCAATGGCGTCGCAGCAATTCATACGATTATGTGATCGAACATGCTGAAGCTTTGGCGGCGAACGACATCGGGTTTGCCTCGTCTTCGAACGAAGCCGTTGCCGATCAGGATATCGACATGAGCGCTTACACCATCGCCGTGTGGATCTTGGGCAGCGAAAGCACCGATGACGAGACGTTCGATGCAAGCGAGCAGGCTCGATTGAACGACTTCTTCGCGGGCGGTGGGGCGCTGTTCGTGAGCGGTTCGAATATTGCCTTCGACCTGATCAATCAAAGCGGCGGGGCGGTTTTTGCGAATAGCGCATTGCAGATCGGTTACGCCGGTGACGATGCGGGAACGCAGCAAGCGACGGGCGCGGCCGGCGGCATTCTGAGTGATATCGCGTCGGTCAGTTTTTCGTTGGCGTCGGGTGCGCCGTATGACGTGCGCTCGCCCGACCGACTGTCGGCAGCGACGGATGGCGTGACCTGTCTCAATTACGTCGGTGGTTCGGGCGGTATCGCGGGTATTCAGTTCACTGGCAACACGCACAATGCCGTAACGTTCGGCTTTCCGTTTGAAGCGATTGGCGACGCGGGCGTGCGCGCGATGGTGATGCAGCGCGTGATCGATTTTCTATTGAATGCCGCACCGCTGCCATTTGACTTTGATGACGACGGCGATGTGGACGCCACCGATTTCAACGTGTTTCAGTTCTGCTATCGCGGCCCGGACGATCCGTACACAAGCGGCAATGTCTGTCTCGAATTTGACGGCGACGATGATTCGGATGTCGACCTAGTCGATTTCGCCCAAATGCAGCAGGTCTTTACGGGGTCGTAGGTAAGAAAGAGGTTATGTGTAATTATCGAAGGCGATAAACTTGCGTTTCGATATCAATAAACGAGTGGTTGCAATTCAATCTAATAGGCTGAGACATACCGGCTTGTTCGATGGGTCCGATTGAAACCGCGACATAATGTCGCTCCCACGGAATCGCAAAAAGCAAATACGCCAAAGGCGTTACGCCAAACAGCCCCGGGTTGCCGCAACAGCGGCTACCCGGGGTAAACGGTTTCAACCCGATTTCCAACCCCAACGGGGTTGCGTCATTTCCTGCCCGAATCATGCCGCAACTCTTTCAGAGTTGATCGCGTTAAGGAAACAGCTAACCCAGGGTAGCCGCTACGCGTCAACCCTGGGCTAAGTGGTGTAACGCCTTCGGCGTAAAGATTGGTTTTAGGCATTTAGCGACTAACTAAAGCTACGTTTAATTGACGGAGCTGCAGCAGGTTCGCCACACATGGTCGTTATTTTCTCTAGCGATTTGAACTTCGCAAGGTAATTCAGCCCGCCCTTCGCACATCCGTGCGAGTGATGGCAAATTCTTGTGCGCTGCGATCAATCCCTCGCTTTGAGCGGATTCCAACCAAAACGGTTATCCAAAGTGGATTCTTAATCGTCTCGTCTCATCTTAAGAACGGTATGGATTGGTCGCGGCTTTAACCAATGGCGTTAGTACGCGGCGGGCGAATGCGTCTTGTAGATGGCGACCATCGGGTTGGTCGTTGAGGTCCCGTTCGCGCCAGACGGTTTCGCGTTGGGGCTGTAGCGCGATCAGTTCGTACGTTGGGCAATATTGAATCGGCTTATCTTGCAAAGCGAATTCTCGCACGACGGATTGTAAGCCCACGATTAGTGTCGATTTGGCCAATTGATTGGCGACCAACACGTCGTCGCCGGAGAACGTCGCGTCGATGGGGATCGGCGAGACGGCTGCGATGATGCGCAGTGACGGGTTGGCTTTCCAGAGTTCGGTGCAGATCGATTTGATATCGCGCTGCGTTTCTTCGGCCGTGGCACGATGGAAGGCAAATCGAGATTGAAACGAATCGATCAGATCGGCCGGCGGCGGTGTGTTTAATAGTGTGTTCGTGTGGCAGTCGACGAAGTATTCGATGTTGTCGAACGTTAACACGGCGACGGTCGATTGCTGAAGGTCGTTGCCGAGTGCCTGCAATGCGTCGGTGTGTCGCTGTAACGCGGTTTCGCGACTCGGTTGATGGCTGACCGGGTGCAGGTGACCGTCAAACCAATCGCCATCGGTCAGTTCGATCAACAGGTCTTCGTTAAATGATTGCTGTCGCGCCCAGCGCAGCGCCTGCAGTAAACTCGGTGCGTTGTATTTATGGCCGAGTTGCGCGCCGAGCGGCTCGCCATCGCTCTTGGAAAGTCGACCGACGGCACGCTGCAGCATGCCGTGCATCGAGTCGCGTGCGAAGCAACTGCCGAGGACCATCACGCGGTCGTCGGGTGTCAGGTCGAAGTAGGGCGCGAGATCGATGCCGAGATGATCGTGGTCGAAACGGTCTGCATTCCAAAAGCTGTGCTCGGGAAGGTTATACGGCTGAGCCTGCGCGCGGGCGGTATAGAACTCGGGCTTGGTAGCGTTGGTTGCGGTCGTCATGGTGATTGCGTTTCGGATTAGGCGGCGTCGGGTTCTTGCCAAGGGCCGCGCTCGGCGCGACTGAGAATCATCCACGTTTGCAAGCCGGGATGATCGAACTCGGGGAAGCTAATGCACAGTCCGGCGTCTTCGGCGAGGCTGCGCATCGTGTCACGACGATAGCGTGCTTGGTGCGGATAGATCCATTCGTCGCCGGTGTAGTCTTCGTGGTCGTCTTGTTTGAACGTCGCGGCAAATAGGCCCGTCGGTCGGAGGCTGCTCGCGACGTTGGCGAAGCATTTGCGAATCTGGTCGACTGGCGTGTGGGTGAAAATCGACTGAGCCAGCATGAAATCGAACGAGCGGCCAAAAACGCCGAGGTCGAAGTCGCTGTTATGGTCGAAGATGGGCGATTTCAGCTTGATAAACTCGCTGCCGGTTTCGGCGCGTATGCCTTCTTCGAGCACCCATCGTTCGGGTTCGATGCCGAAGTAGCGTCCGGGCAGCAGGTAGGCCATTAACAGGCGACCGGCCCGGAGCGAGCCGCAACCGATGTCGAGCAGGTAGTGATCTTCGCGCAGGCCGAGGCGACACATCACTTGGAATTGATTGGCCGACATCAGGTCGTAGCGCTGGGTGGGGCCGACGAAGGCGCGATAATGGCGCGTGCCGACGGGGCGGTCGAGGCCGCGCCGTTCGGCTTCCGATTCGATGAGCAATTCTTGCATGTTCGCCCCCGGAGTATTGACGTTTGAGGTCCGCGTGATGCCTATCATGGGTATCGTCGGCCAAGCGATGCGCGCTTGATATGGCGAGCCCCGAGCGGCGGGTTGGGACGCGAAATCTGCTGCAGCAGGCGCGCGGATATGGCCGATGTTTCTTAGTTATCAGACGGAGAATTGGGGAAGACATCGCGTTGCCTCGGTCGTGATTTGGTGATCATCGACCGATCAAATGATATTGGATATTTAACGCACCATGGCAGAACGACCCGCGCACCGTATGTACGACGAGCCTTTCGATCCGCTCAACGCGCTGACGTTTGACGATTTGATTGTCGGCATGACGGCGAGCTTTCATCATCGAATCACGATTGAAGAGATCGAACGATTCGCGGCGTTGTCGGGCGATACCAGTCCGATGCATATGAGCGACGACGCGGCGATCGAGCACGGACTCGACGGTCGCATTCCGCACGGCATGTTGTCGGGGGCACTGGCGAGTCGGTTGGTCGGCATGCACCTGCCGGGGCCGAACGGTTTGTTGCAGTCTATGAAGCTGACGTTTGTCCGGCCCGCACCGATCGATGAGGATTTGTTGGTATTGGGGCGGATCGAAGCGAAATCGCCGGCAACGCATACGGTGGTGCTGAAGATTCGGATCACTGAGGCGAAGACGGGGTACATGGTCATACGCGGGTCGGCACAAGTGGGCGTGTTGAACCCGGAAAGCTGAAACGAGTTGCCATTGGCAGGGGAGTGCCGTGTCGATCGAAGCCAAGGATAACAGGGCGGCGGAACCGCAAATTTGGACGCGACTGAACCGCGTGTTTCGCGAGGTGTTCGACGCGCCGGGTTTGGATGTCGGCCCCGACACGACGGCGGCGGATATCGATGAATGGGATTCGGTGGGGTACATCACGCTGATCGTGTCGATCGAGCGCGAGTTCGGCATCGAAATGATCGGACCGGAGATCGGCGAGTTGCAATCGGCCGGTGATATCGTTGAGTTAATCGCGTCCAAACTCGCGGTCACGAGTTGACGGCATGGTGGTGCAGACTGTCAGCGTGATCGTGCCCACGTGCGGCCGGTCGGAGAAGTTAGACACCTGTCTAAGAAGCGTTGCACGACAGGCGTTGCCGGCTGGCGTGACGATGGAAGTGATCGTCGTATTCGACGGCGAAGAGGAAGGCGCGGCATCGTTCGATGCGGCAGTAATCGATTCACGAATTCAAACCTTGAGCATACGGGCCAGTGGCGCCGCGGCGGCGCGCAACGCGGCGATCGCGCGGGCGCAGGGCGAGCTCTTGGTTTTCTTAAATGACGATTGCTATCCGGCGTACGGTTGGTTGACTCGCCATATTGAAGCGCAACGGGCAATGCCCGACGGCGGCATGTGTGTTGGCCGTACGGATTGGGCACAGTGGCCGGACGAGACGGTGTTTGATGCACTGGTGCGCGAAACGCCAATGGTGTTTTTTGAAGCGCAGATGGTGGACGGCCACGACTACGGCTTTAGACATTTCTGGACGTGCAACACGAGCGTGCCGACGGAAGCGGTGCGTGCAGTCGGCGGTTTCGACGAGCGGTTGCGACCGGTGTTTTATGAAGATGTGGAGTTAGGGTTTCGGTTAAGTGCATCGGGTGTTGCGGGTGTGCGTTACTTGCGAGATGCGCAGTGCATTCACGATCATCGATTGAGTTGGGATGATTACTTGAAGCGCGAAGCGGCATTGGGGCGGATGGCCGTATTGTTATACGAAGCAAATCGCGATTGCTTTCGGGCGGTGTTTGGATACGACTCGTTAATAGACTTTATGTGCGATAGCGAGGCATGGTTGCGCTTGAATGAACGCGATGCGGCGCGTGCTGAAGCGGTTGTATATAGACAGATGTCGCGTTTTAGCAAGTCAATTGAGGATTGGCCCGCGACCCGCGACTTGCTCTATTTCGCCCACCTGCCGGTGAAGCGGGCGGCCTTTCGGCGGGCTTTCGCGGCGGCGGTGGCCGACCTATCCGGACGGAAGGACTCACAGGGGGCGTGTGTCTACCGAACCGATCGGAGTTCGGCGGCAGCGACCTTGGGCCGGTAAGTCCCTGTCTGAAAGCGACTAAGGCCCAATCACTGATTTAACAGGTTGGATTTCGCATCGCCGACGCCTCGGTCCGAGCGCGTCAAATCACGCACGTTTAGCGAAAGATTAACATTTCCGTCTAGCGGGTTTAACGGATCAAGTCTACCTTATTAGGGGTAAAAGTGGAGGTGGAGCCGCGCGGACCTCGACGGGAATCGCCCAGTCGGCCGCTCGCATCACCCGGTTTGAAAAGAAGCAACTTCCAAAAACTTATCCCGTGTCGTGTCCGTCAGGCCGCTGAGGTTCTGTCGGTGTGCAGAAAACGTGCGTCAATTTGACGCGTTGTAAATTCTCTTAATCAGGAGGCAGAGAATGATTTCCGGTTTTGGACGACGTGCCCTCACGTCGGCTATTTGTCTAATGACCTTTGCGATGGCCACGGTGGCTCACGCACAGGTCAACTTCACGGGGTCGGCTACGATCGACTTCACGGGCTTTGCTGGAGCAGGATTCAGCCCAAGCCCGTCTGCTGGACAATTGAATTCCAATACTTGGTCGGTCACGGGTATGTCCGATGGCGACCTCGCCTTTGGTGGCACCGAAACCTCGGGTGACTTCGCACGCGGCACCGATGCTGACGGCGGCGTGAGCACCGGCGGTGTCTACTCCTTCACGATCGGCGGCAATGACACATTGGGTGTGCAGCCGGGTGGCAGCGATTTCACGCCGGGTGAGTTCATTCTGGCCATTCAAAACAATACCGGAACGACGATCAATTCGCTGGCGGTGTCGTTTGTTGTTTACATTAATAACAACGCAACGCGCGGCAACACATTCAACTTTGCCTACTCGACCGACGGTTCGATCTACACCGACGTCGCATCGTTGAGCATTGAATCGGCTGAAGCAGTGGACGCGCTTGGTTTTTCGGCCAATCCGCTTTCCGACAACATCGGTGGTCTTTCGATTCCAAACGGTTCCACGTTCTTCTTCCGCTGGACCGGCGACGACTCGACCGGCGGCGGTTCGCGTGACGAATTCGCACTCGACGACATCATGATCACGTCGGGCGGTAGTGGTGACCCGACCGGCTCGTGCTCGGGGTTGGTCTCTCCTGCTTGTGTCATCACGACGCAGTCGGATTGCACGACGCTCGGCGGCGTGTTTGTCGAAAGCGGTTCGTGTCCCACGGGCGCGTGTGACCTTCCAGACATGACCTGCACCGAAACGACCGAAGATGCATGTCTTACTGCCGGCGGCACCTATAACGGTGACGCCACGGCTTGTGCGGTACCGGGTTCCTGCTCGGGCCTGACGCCGGCTCCGGCTTGTATCGATTCGGATGATATGGAATGTTCGTCGCTCGGCGGCATCTTTACGCCCGGCGGCACCTGCCCGACGGGTGCTTGTAACGTCGGCATGCTTTGCACCATTGAGACCGAAGAAGATTGTCTCAACGGCGGCGGTAGCTATGACGGCGACGGCACGATGTGCCCCGGCCTGATGTCGGACTTTCTGATTAACGAATTCGAACCGAATCCGGTCGGTGCCGATCCGGCCATGGTGTCGTTCGAAATCCTCGGCCCGCCGAGCATGTCGTTCAACGGTGTGTTGCTGGCTGTTGATACGGACTTCGCTCCGGGAAGCACGATCGACCGCGTCGCGACGATCAGCGGTGCCTTCGATGCCAACGGCATTCTCAGCGTCATGGTCCCTGACTTCGAAAACCCCAGCTTCTCGCTCTTCCTCGTCGATACCTACACCGGTCCGACGGACGGCAGCGGTGTGCTCGACAGCGCCGATGATCTGGCTGGCTTGGGTATCACGACGCTCTACGATGCGATCAACATCAACGATGGTGATCCTGCAACGGATGCCGACAACACGATTGCCGGTGCATTGGGTGGTACCGACTATCCGTTCACCGGTGACGAGCCGCAGCTCGTGTTCCGCGATGGTGTCGATCCGACGATCATCTACGCCATCAACGATCCGGCTGGCACCGATGCTCAAGACCAGTTTGGCAACCTCTTCGACTTGGCTACCGCCTTCACCTTGGTTGACGGAACGCCGGTCGATCTCTCGACGCCGACTGCAACGTTCGGTGCGCAGAACTACACGACGTTGGTCGCCGATCCGACGGGTGCATGCTCCGGTCTTGCCGGCGCACCGGCCTGTGTTCAGGAAACGGAAGCCAACTGTGTGACGCTCGGCGGTACGTTCGCTTCGGGCGAAACCTGTCCGACGGGTGCATGTAACCTGCTCGACATGACCTGCATCACGGCCACGGAAGAAAGCTGCTTGAATCAGGGCGGCACCTACGTGGGCGATGACACGGCTTGTACGGGCGCTTGCTGCGACCTGCTCGCCAATCAGTGCACGCCGAACCTCACGCAAGTTTCGTGTGACGCAACCGGTGGTCAGTACCTCGGCGACAACAGTGATTGTTCGGGTGGTTGCCCGACGTTGCCGATGGGGGTCGTGATTAACGAAATCCGCTTGGATCAGCCCGGTGCCGACGGTGAATATCTCGAGCTCGCCGGTCCTGCCGGTACGCCGTTGTCCGGTCTGCAAGTGTTGATCGTCGGCGACCCCGCCAGCGGTAATGTCGATCGTGTCATCGATCTTGCCGGTCAGAGCATTGCTCCAGACGGCATCTTCCTCATCGCCGACGCCAACAATATGAACGTGCTCGCCAACGACGGCATCGATCTCGATGTCCCTGGTTTCTCGATCGAGAATGGCGACAACCTGACGTTCTTCCTCGTGTTCGGTTTCTCCGGTTCTTCCGGCGACGACCTCGACGGTGATGACGATTGTTTGATCGACATGCCTGAGCCGTGGATTGCTGAACTCGATCGCGTTGCGTTGATCGTGGCACCGAATTCGGAACTGAATGGCATCGAGTGTCATTACGCCACCATGCCCGGCATGGGCGGTGGCGGCGCTGGTTGCCCCGATTGTGCGGGTGACTTCGATAACTCGGGTGCGCGCGACTTTGCCGACATCACCGGTTTTGTCGATGCGTTGCTGAATACCGGCGACGCTTGTGCCGACATCAACGCCGACACGTTCACCGACGGTTTGGACATCGATCCGTTCATCACGTTGGTGACCAGCCTAGCTGCGTGCCCGGGTGGCACGACGGCTGATGACATTCCCGAACTGATCGTCGGACCTGACGGCAACTTTGCACCTGCACACGCCTTCCGCTTCCCGAACGAAACGGGTGCATGGCAGCAAGGTGACTTCGATCCGGTGGACAGCTTCGATACGCCCGGCTCGCCCAACACGCTGCCGAGTGGTGCGTGCTGTATCACGATGGATTGTGTCGAAACCAACTTCGTCGATTGTGCCGCTCAGGACGGTGTGTTCCGCGGTGCCAATACCT
>JAUIHO010000236.1 GCA_030432035.1 Phycisphaerae bacterium | reverse complement strand
GGCGTCTCGCGGGTCTCTTTTAATTGGCGTGCGTTTTGGGCAAATCGATTCGGTCGAGACGCCTGTGGCCTAAGGTTTTAGGATTGCATTCAATCACGCCCTATATCGATTCGATCCGAATACCCATTTCCCTACGCGAGAACCTTCGCCCGAAAATAACGTGGTCCGTTTTTCTACGTGTGTCTAATTAAAACACTGATAGCTTGAATTCTTCACCTCCCGCCCGCCTACAATAGATATGCGAATCGGGGGATTCGTTCGCGCCGGCATCACGGCGCGAAAAAGCTACGACATCAAATTCGATAAGGATGACGCGATATGAATAAGGTGCGCGCAGCACTGGCCGCATTAATGGTTGCCGTCACGTTCGCAACCACTGCCAACGCGATGCCGATTGTTTATGGTGACTTTGTCGGTGCGCCCGGCCAAGGCAGCTTTCTGAATGTTACGGAAGATTCGCCGACGGATATGACGCCGTTGTTCGAACCACCCACGTTACTGCCCGACTCGTTGTTCTTCTCGCCGCTCACGTTTACGTCGTTTGCCAACAACGGCAACGCCGACACGACGACGGGCATCCTCACGATGATCGTCTCGGCCGCGCCGGGCCTTACCATCGGCGAGTTGGCGATTAACCTTACCGCAGATACGACGTTGCTCGGCACCGGCGACATGAGCACGTTCTCATCGATTGCCACGGCAGTCGAAATCGAAGACCTCAACCCCGGCGTCGGCGGCATTCAGAACTTCAACTTGAACTACACGCCGACCGACATGTTCTCGCTTCCGGGCGACGGCTTTGTGGAAGTCGAAGGCAATCTCGTCATCGATTTGACCGGCTTCGCGATTCAATCGTTGGCGCTCACGATCGAGCACACGCTTGCGACCGGCAGCCAGAGCGGCACGACCAGCTTTATTCAAGCCAAGTCACTCGATATCGATGTAACGACGATTCCAATTCCGGAACCTGCTACGGCCATGGTCTTGCTAACCGGCGCGGTCATGTTGCGTCGCCGCCGTTAAGCCCTACGCTGCAGTAAACGCAATCAAAAAATGAAAGCCTCGCCATCTGTTTCAGATGGCGAGGCTTTTTTGTTTGCTTCGCGGTGCTCGTACTCGTGCGTTGATTACTTCTTCAAGCCCAGGCTGGACATCCAACTGCCCGAACTCGTCTTCGCCTTTTCGCCGAACATGGCATCCGCCAATTCGCCGATCGCCTTTCGCACTGGGTTGCTGTCGGTAACGGGCTCGCCCAAATCGCTGGCTTGTCCGATCGACTTGTAATGGTTGGGAATCAGTGCGAGCGGCGACTTGCGAACGCGCTTGGTTAGCTCGTTGACTGTGACTTGGTGAACGCGCTTGTTGTACCGATTCAACACAAACTCGATGCGGCTCTCTTCGATGCCGTAGTCGATCAGCCCTTCTCCCAATCGCGCCGCGTTGAATACGCCGTTCACGGTTTGCTGCGTCACGATCAACAGCTTGTCGCAGTTCTCAATCGCACAGCCAGTGAGTTGATCGAGCCGTCGCGGTAAGTCGAGCACAACGTAAGGGAACATCGCGCGCATGGCTTCGAAGACGGCCTGCAAAGAGTCGGCATCGATCTTGTGCGTATCTTTGATATTACGCGGTCGCGGCAGCACAAACACGCCCGACGGCAATTCGATCATCACGTCTTCCAACGACTGCCGTTCGATCTGTTCGAATTGCAAAAGGTCTTCGATCGTATACTTCGGGTTCAAGTCCCACGCTTTGGCAACGCCCCCGAATTCGAAGTCCATATCCATCAGGCCGACGTGTTCGGCACGTTCGGCGAGTGCCATCGCCAGATAGCACGCGACCGTCGTGGTGCCGGCCCCGCCCGTCGAACCGATGAGCGCGACGGTTCGCGATCCGCGGTTCGGGTTTGATTCGTCGCTTTGAAATGCTGCGGATAGCGCCGTCTTAAGGTCACCCGGTTCCAACGGCTTGGTGGCGAGTTGACTGCAGCCAGCGCGCTGCGCGGTAATGGCTTTGTTGACGTCGTTGGTGCCGATGACGCCGATGACTATCAGATTGGGGCGTTGTTCGAGCGCTTCGACGACGGCGTTAACGGCGTCGCGGTCGTCGAGGTCGATGACGAGCCCATCGAAATGCGTCGTGCCGAGGGCGGTGCGCAGGTCGTCGCGCGTGGTGGTGTGCCCGGCGAGGTCGTAGCTCTCAAGCCCTTGGGCCGCGTACTCATCAATATTGTGTAGGCAAAGTTTCTTTTTCATGGTGCCGGCAACCTCCGCTGGTGGGGACGCTCTGCCTGGATCGCCCATACAGAACCCTTTCGAGTATCGAACGTTAGTTGCGGCGGCTTTGGCTTCATGTCGCGACCGGCAGGACTTGCCGACCACCAGGGGATCTGTCCGATAAACCGAACAGGTCGATGTGGCTTATCCCGCTATTTTTCCGGGCCTAACTTATGGACCGGTAAATCGCCTCCGATATATCGCGTGTCCGAGAACCGATGACGAACAACGCGCGGGCGTTGTGACGTCGTTTCGACTCGCGTCGTGCCGAACGATTCGGCACCCAGGACGAGAGGCCCAGCATATGAGTCTTACCACGATCATGATGAGCCTGGCGGTTGCCGTCGGGCTGCAAAGCGACCAACCCGTGAACGACAACGCCAAGGCCCACAGCGTGATGGTGCGGGCCAACGCACCGACGTCGGTGGCCAAGGCGGATTCTGATGAACGCCGCGGCGGCTTTCGCCATCGCGACGATTTTGAGGACTTCACGCTCGACCCGGTGGGTGAAGGCGATGGCGAACGTCAGCCCGAGCCGACGGCCATTCGCGATGCCATCCGCAGCGCGAAGGTAAGTCCAGCGGTTGAAACACCCGTCGAGGAAGTGGCTGCCGACGATGTCGAAGACGAAGCGTCTGAGACGGTCGCAGTTGCCGCGCCGACGCAGAACGTGGTGCCGCCGACGACGAAGTCGTCGTGGCCGGGCGAAATCATCGAAGTGATCGCCGGTACGTCGGTCACGCTCGAGCTCGACCGACCGATCGACGCTGCGGAAGTTACCGACGCGGGCGTGGCCGATCTGATCGTTGCCACACCGGCACGCTTGCTGCTCGTCGGCAAGGCCATCGGTGAAACGCAATTGCGACTGCGAACCGGTCGCGATATCAGTGTGCATCAGATTAGCGTTGAGCCGAACACGGCGACGTTGCACAACATCATCCTTGCGACGGCACCGACGTCCGACGTACGCATCGACACCATCCGCGGCCAGCTCGTGTTGATGGGCCGCGTATCGGATGCACAGGATGTCACGAAGATCGAACAACTCGCTCGCGCCTATCAGGGCGGCGAAGTCATCAATCATCTGTCGGTTGCCGGTGTGCAGCAGACGATGATTCGCGTCGTCGTTGCAGAAGTGAATCGCGATGCCAGTCGCCAACTCGGCGTGAACTGGGGCTTCGGCGGTTCAGATTTGTCGCGTGACTTCTTCTTTGCAAACAACGTCAATCAAATCAACCCGACGGTATTCGGCAGCAACGGCCTGGCCGATGTGACGACGGGGCAATTGACGTACGCAGTGAACCCTACCGCATTGGGGCCAAACACGAATTTCACGCTCGGCTTCCCGCGTGCTGAGTTGCAATGGTTCCTTAACGCGCTTCGCGAAAATAGCCTCGGTCGCACGCTGGCCGAACCGAACCTTGTGGCCATCAGCGGTCAAACGGCGACGTTCCTCGCCGGTGGTGAAGTGCCGATCCCTGTGACGCAGGGTGGTGCCGTTGCCGGTGCGATTACGCTTGAGTATCGCGAGTTTGGTATTCGCTTGTCGTTTACACCGACGGTTCTGGGTGGCCAAATGATGCGTCTGCACGTGATGTCGGAAGTCAGCGACGCGGTGCCCGCAGGTCAGTTGCAGGGCGTGCCGTCGTTTAGCTTTGAAACACGACGCGTTGAAACCACGATCGAATGCGGCAACGGTCAAACGTTTGCCATCGCCGGGCTGCTCGACGATTCGATTCGAGCGGTGTCGTCGAAGATTCCGGGGCTCGGCGATCTGCCGGTGTTGGGCACGCTGTTCAGCAGCGTTGACTACCAGCGCTCGCGCACCGAACTCGTCATTCTCGTAACGCCCGAATTGGTCTCGCCGATGGATCCGCAAATGGTGCCGCCGGTGCCGGGCGCGGACATGCTCGAGCCGACCGACGAAGAACTGTTCTTCCTACAAAAACTCGAAGGGTCCAAGCCGAAAGCCGCCAAGGCCAAAGCGGCGGCGGCACCCGAACCGAAACTCGAAACAACGGATGAATCGGTGTTGGCCGGTAACGGCGCGACGCACGATCCGTGGCAGATGACGTTGGTGGAAAACAACTACGACGGCACGACCGTCAGCGTTGGAGACAAATGATGAAGCCCGATCGCGATCAAGATGCGAACTTCGCAGACGACCTGATGGATCACGCCGAAACGACCGGTTTCGACGGTGATGGCGGCGCTGCGTCAAAGAACGAAGCGGCGGTCAGCACCAAACAGCGTCAGGACGAAGCCGCGCATACCGAACCCGAGCAGGAATCGCTCGACGAGCAAACCAAGATCGAGCGCGTGGTGCAAAACTACCGCGTGTTGCGCACGATTAGCGAAACGCCGACGAGCGTCGTCTATAAGGCGGAGCACAAGCGCACCAAGCGGCGCGTGTCGATCAAGGTGATCTACGCCACGCAAAACACCAACAGCGAAACGATCAATCGCGCTCGCGTTGAGATCGAGCGGGCGGTGCATTTGCGCCATCCGGGCATTGCAGAATTGATCGAAGCCGGCACGACCGACGAAGGCCACTGCTATTTCATTAGTGACTTCGTAAAAGGCGTCACGCTCGACGAATACGTTAGCATTCACAAGCTCTCGACGATGGATCGGCTTAAGCTGTTTGGTCGTATTTGCGATGCGCTGCAATATGCACATCAGCGCTGCTTGCTGCATCGCGACTTGCGTCCGAGCAACATTTTGATCGACGGTAAGTGCAATCCGCGCATCGTCGGCTTTGCAGTCGCCGCCGTAACCGAAGTCGATATCGGTGTGAGCGAAGACCTCATCAAGAAGCGCCAGTTTGGCGAATTTTTGGCGTATAAGGCCCCCGAGCAAATCTCCGGTCGCCGTCACGATATCGATGTGCGCACCGACCTGTATTCGATGGGGGTGATCGCGTACGAATTGTTGACGCAGCGCCTGCCGTATCACGTGAAGTCTGCCAATCCGCGCGAATACGCGGACGTCATTAACCGCGAGATGCCCGCCAAGCCCAGCAGCGTGAACAACGGTCTGCGCGGCGACTTGGAAGCCATCTTACTGAAGATGTTGGCGAAGGATCCGGCGGAGCGATATCAGAACATTGCCGATACGTTGCTCGATCTCGAAAACTACTTCGAGCAGCGACCGATCAGCGCCCGCCCGCTCGGTGCGTTCTATGAGTTTCGCAAGCTGGCCGCGCGCTATAAGTCGCGCAGCATCTCGGTCGCGGCGTTGGCGCTGGCGATGGTGTTGTTCGGTTTGCACATTCACCGCACGACGCGCGAGTCGGAACGCAACAAGCTTCTTTCCCAAATCCAGGCGTTGGAAGCAACGACGGACAATCAAAAAATGCAGCGCGATACGGCGCAAGTTGAACTGCAAATCGCGCAGAAGAAAATGACTGCAGCGGTCGCGGCTCAAAAGGTCGCCGACCAAAAAGCGCACACGGCAATGGCCGAACTGGGAAGCTGGCGCGACAAGGCGAGCGTGGCAACAGCCGACGCTCAACGCGCCGAGCGCGACGCCGATCGCGCCGAGACGGTTGCGAGCTTCTTCCCTGACTTGTTCCAATCGAATATCGCAGGCGAGATCGTCGGCCAGACCGCATCGCTCTTGTTGCTTGACGAAGCGGCCAGCTTGGCAGCGGGCTACTTCGACGGCGATCCGCAGTTGCAGTCGTCCGTGTTTCTTAACATCGCCCGCGCCTATCAGAACATGAACGCCGACGAAAAGGCGACCGCCTTGGCGAAGTCGGCTCTGCAAAAGGCACGCGATGAACTCGGCGAACGCCACGAAGTCACCGTCGAAGCGCTCAACCGCGTAACGGCCGGCTTGTTTGCACAGCGCAACGTGGTGGAGGCCGAACCGTATGCACGGCAATTGGTAACGGCTTCGGAAACGCTGTTCGGCGCGGAACACGTCAAGACGCTGACGGCCGTGCACAACTTGGGCATGATCTACTTCTTGCAAGACAACTTCGCCGACGCGGGCGACATGTTCCAACGAGCGCTCGATGGTCGTCGCACCACGCTCGGCTCGCAAGACCCGCGCACGGTCGCGTCGATGCATTTCCTCGGTCGCGTGCGATTCGCACAGGGTCGGCTCGCCGATGCAGAGAAGCTGTGGCGCGAAGAGATCGCCATTCAATCGGAAGATGCGTCAGCACCGCGCTGGAAGCTCGCCGATGTTCGCGGTCGCTTGGGGCAGTGCTTGACCAACCTCGGCAAGTTTGAAGAAGCCGAAGGGTTGTTGCTCGACAGCCACGCCGATCTGCGCGATCGACTTGGCGACGACCATAAGTTGGTCAAAGAAGCGAAGCAGCGCGTCGTCGATTTGTACAAGGCGACGGGCCGCGAGGATTTGGCCGATCGGTTTACAAAGGGATCGTAGCGCCGCGTGAAAACTCCTGAATAAATGCCCCGCTATATCAGCGCGGCTTCAAACTATCGCGAGCGAACACGCCTCGTATGAAAGCAATTAGCCCTCGGCCAATGGCCGAGGGCTATTCTCGATTTACACAAGCGTGTTTTTTCGAAGCAAATCGAACGCCGCCTTTAATCGGTGTTGATACGTCGCGGTTTAACCACCAAGAACCGGCAACGACATATCGCTTTCCACCAAATTGTGCTTGGGCGGATCGTTGGGCGGGGAGGCGTCATCCTCCGGGCTCCACGTCGAATTGAGATGCATTTTGAAGGCGCTGCGCACCTTGGCATAACGCTCCGTCTTGCGCGGTGCAAAACCAAAGCGTTCCGCATCGTGCGGTGCCTGAATCTTCGCCATCCGCTTCCAACCGTGGTTCATACCGAAGACGAAGCCCGCCGTGCTCAGCGACTTGGTGCGCCAAAACGTGCGAAACGCACGGGCAATCACCCACGGCTGCTTGGCAGCGGCGTAACGCAATTCGTAAATTGCTTCATCCAGATCGCGCGGCGTCATCTTCGCCGGCGTGTAAACCGTTTCGGTAAACGTGTAGCGCTCCCAATCGGACGGATACTGCTCGGCAAAGAGCTTGCCCGTTTGCTTGAAGCGGTCGTACATCTTCGTACCGGGTAGGGGCGTGAGGTTGGTGATCTGCACCATGTCGATGCCGAGCTTGACCGACGCGTCGTTGAGCAGGTACCGGCTCGGGAAGTTGTCGGCGCCGTCGACGATGACGTCGTAGCCCTCGATGATGTCCATGATGTTGGT
>JAUIHO010000007.1 GCA_030432035.1 Phycisphaerae bacterium | reverse complement strand
CGGCGGCTTCTGGGATTACGGCCCCCTCGGCGTCGAACTCAAACGCAACATCAAAGACGCCTGGTGGCGCGACATGGTGCTCAACCCGCCCATCGGCCCTGACGGTAAACAGGTCCAGATGGTCGGCGTCGATTGTTCGCTCATCATGAACCCCAAAGTCTGGGAAGCTAGCGGCCACGTCGGCGGCTTCAGCGATCCGATGGTCGACTGTAAAGAATCCAAGTCGCGCTATCGCGCCGATCAGATCACCGTCGCCATCCCCGCCAACGACGACGGCAACGCGCAGATGTATGCCTACGTTTCCGAAGATGAGGAAACGCAAGCCAAAGCGCACAAGGCCCTCGCCAAATATCTCAAGACCAAGCCGCCGTTAGACAGTAGTCTATTTAGCGAAAAGCCGCTGCTCGAAATCCCCGTCGAACACTACAGTCGCATCGTCGGCCCGCACGTCAAAGACGCCGGCACGCTCACCGAGCCGCGTGAATTCAACCTCATGTTCCAAACCTTCGTCGGTGCCCTGCAAGATTCCAGCAGCGTCGCCTACCTCCGCCCCGAAACCGCCCAAGGCATCTTCGCCAACTTCAAGAACGTCTGCGACTCATCGCGCGTCAAAGTACCCTTCGGCATCGCTCAGATCGGCAAGGCCTTTCGCAACGAGATCAACCCGCGTAACTACACCTTCCGCAGCCGCGAGTTCGAGCAGATGGAGATCGAATTCTTCTGCCATGACGACGATGCCATGATGTGGTGGGAATGGTGGCGCGATACGCGTATCAACTGGTACACTTCGCTCGGCCTGGCCGGTGAGAACCTCGTGCCGCGCAATCAGGAAGGCGACGAACTTGCCCACTACAGCAAGGCCTGCACCGACATCGAATATCGATTCCCCTTTGCCGACGAACCGCAGGAGCTAGAGGGCGTCGCCCATCGCGGTTGCTACGACCTCAACGCGCATCAGGAAAAAAGCGGCAAGGACCTCACCTATTTCGATACCGATCGCAAGGAACGTTTCCTACCGACCGTCATCGAACCCTCCGCCGGTGCCGATCGCAGCACGCTCGCGTTTATCACCGAGGCCTACACGGTCGACGACTCGCGCCCGAGCCCTGAGTTGATGAAGTTCCACCCGCGTCTCGCCCCCATCAAAGCGGCCGTCTTCCCGTTGGTCGCCAAAGATGGCCTACCCGAGTTGGCCGAGCCGCTCTATCAAGACATCCGCAAGCGCTGGCCCGCCCAGTTCGACGCCAAGCAAAGCATCGGCAAACGCTACGCCCGCATGGACGAAGCCGGCACCCCCTACTGCTTCACCGTCGATGGTCAGACCAAAGAAGACAACACCGTCACAGTCCGCGACCGCGACACGGGCGGGCAAGATCGAATCGACATGAGCCGCGTGATCGAATACTTGGAAGAGCGATTGTAGGATAGCCCCGTTGTAGGAAATCCCCTTTGAGCCAGCCTCCAAACGGCGCAGGCCATTGGGCCAACGGGCCAACAGCACATCTTCGAAACTAACAAACCTTCGAAGATAGATGACACCTTCGAAGATACACGACCTTCGACGATAAGATGACATCTTCGACGATTACGACACATAGCCCCCGGCCAATGGCCGGGGGCTAACTTTATAAAAGAGGCGACGTGAAGAATCGGGCGAATCCCGAAGCTCATTATTCACGGAAATAACGATATCTAAGGTATGAGAGGCAATTGCCGATTGATTAAAGCCTCATTCACCGCTGGCGCAGCCAGCGCTGTGGCACCGGTTTGCAACCGGTGTTCCGTGCCGAGCGGATGATTGCTCAGCCGTACAATGAGCTCATCTCCAAATAGTCAAGCCGGTTCGAGATAAAGCCGAATTAGCACTACCAGCAGAAGACATTGAAAGTATACAGGACCTATTTATTGATACATTAACACCACCCAAATAGTACGCCTTCCACCGACCCAACTAATTTGATTCGCGAGATCGCCGATTCGGTCACCTTAGATCGGCAGCGATACTCTCCAGCAACTTGATCGACTCCTCGTAATTCGCAAGGTACGGTCGATCCTTTTCGACTTCTCGGATCACCTGAATCACCAACTCAATTTGCTCGGCCGAAAGCTCGCTCGCTCTTTCTCTTATCCAATCCCGATGCTTCGCCGAAATACGGCCCGACAACGTAAAGACTAACACAGCGCCGTCGGCAGACTCAATCGATGTCAATGAATTAATCAGAAATGCCGGCAGGTAGTAACGGATGCCTACCGGTGACAGTACGTTCAAATCGCCCTGTAACTTGGTATTAAGGTCTTCCTCCTTTAACTGATCCCAAGCGACACCGTCATAGTTATGCGAAACTTCATACGATTCAGGACTTCCGTCGATCACCAGCCATACTCTGTTTGGGACCGGCCTAATCGGAAAAGCCCGCTTAATGTCTTCGATTAGCTGTTCTTGACTCATGCAGTTAGCTCCGCGATCGATAGAGTATCACTTCTATATCACGAATTGAAGAACGCCGCTGTTCGAATGAATCTGGCTATTATTCAAGCCGAAGGAACGGGCATCCAGCTAGGTGCGGGCCAAATACGTTATCATAAAGCCGTTGACAAAGGTGCCTCCATGACAGAATCCGACGTAAAACGTATGCAAGCCCTCTTGGCAGACGAACTAGCCACGCTCACCGAAACACTCGAAGCTTCACTCGAATCGGCCAAAGGCACCGCGCTCGACCAAGCGCGCATCGGTCGGCTGTCGCGTATGGACGCGCTGCAATCTCAAGCCATGGCCCAAGGTGCCAACCGACGCCTCGCCGAAGACATCACCGCGATTCGCGCCGCGCTCGAGCGCATCGAACGCGGCACATACGGCATATGCGCCGGTTGCGACCGCGAGATCGATTTGATGCGTTTGGAAGTGTACCCCGCCACCGAACGGTGCCTGCCGTGCGCGAAGCGGCGTGAGTAACCTGTAGTTGTTTGGCAGATTACATACACACAATTGCTCAATAACCGCGCGTAAAATCAGAGCCGCGCCCGTCAGGAAGCGGCAAGTGTCAGGTTGTTTATCGCGGAATAATCAGAAACGCGACGCTCGCGACAGGGTGAAGCAAGAAAAGAAGTGCGCAATACCGATTAGGATCATTCGAGCCGACGAATTTCAACGCCCGCCTCTTTGCACGGGCTGCAAGCAGGCCCGCAGCACCCGGCGAATGTCGCATAGATTTTTGCAACCCACGTACTGCTACATTTCCGCGAGGATAGACAGAGGCACTTTTGTCTGAACAATATCTTAAAGCAAAGGAACCAAATGATATGGACAAGCAGCAGATTCTCGACGAACTGGGACAATTAATCATAGATACACGGGACCATAGTATTGAATGGTTTGACAAGTACACAAACAATCCAGGCAAGACTGACCAAGCGAAGCAATACCACGAATTCCTCTCTCGATGTTCGGAGAAACAGGTTCGTGAGTTCAGGGAAATCGTCATCACACTAGTTGATAAGACGCTACATTCGCTTCTACATGGGCTTGAGGGCTCCGACAACATGCATTTGGTCCACGGTGATCGCGAGAAATATGAGGCCGTGGATATCATCGAAATGAGTGACGGCATCGGAGGAGAACTCTACACAGAAGAGGGTTGGATTTATCGATTTAGCGAATTTAAAGAGCAGTATCGATGACTAGTATTACGGTCACTACAATGTAGTCATTACGTTACCCCGTCACCAAAAACAGGAGCCCTCGCTATGTCCATCCGCGCTTTCGCCGCCACTGCCGCTGGTAAGTCCTTCGAACCCTTCGAATACGAACCCGGCCCGCTCGCCCACGACGAAGTCGAAATCAACGTCGAATACTGCGGCATCTGTCATAGCGACCTCAGCATGCTCAACAACGATTGGGACATGACGACGTACCCCTTCGTGCCCGGTCACGAAGTTGTCGGCACCATCGGTGCCGTTGGCGATATGGTGAAACACCTGAAGGTCGGTCAGCGCGTCGGCCTCGGTTGGACCGCACGCTCGTGCCTTACCTGCGATCTTTGCATCGACGGCAAACACAACCTTTGCCAACAAGTCGACGACGGCATGGCCACCATCGTCGGTCGGCACGGCGGCTTCGCCGACCGTGTGCGCTGTCAGGCGATTTGGGCGCTGCCGCTGCCCGAAGGCGTCGAACCGAAATCCGCCGGCCCGCTCTTTTGCGGCGGCATTACCGTCTTTAATCCGTTAATGCTGAACAACATCAAACCGACGGCGCGCGTGGGTGTGGTCGGCATCGGCGGGCTCGGTCACATGGCAGTGGCCTTCGCCGACAAGTGGGGTTGCGACGTCACCGCGTTTTCGACCAGCCCCGCCAAAGAAGGCGAAGCGCGCGAGATGGGTGCCGATCATTTCATCAACTCGAAAGACAAGGCCGCCCTCGAAGCCGCCGCCAATTCGTTTGACATGATCATCGTGACCGTCAACGTATCGCTCGATTGGGATATGTACGTGCAAGCGCTCAAGCCGACCGGTCACCTGCATATCGTCGGCGCGATCCCGAAGTTTGAAGCAACGTGGATGCCGATCATCGGCGGCGAAAAATCCCTCGGCGGTTCACCGACGGGCGGACCGTTGGCGATTCGCCGCATGCTCGAATTCGCCGGTCGCCACCGCGTCACGCCGATGGTCGAAGAGTTCCCATTGTCGCAAGTAAACGAAGCCATGGAAAAACTCCGCAGCGGCTCGCCACGGTATCGGATTGTGTTGAAGAATGATTTGGGGTAAAGAACATTCGTTACTGCTCTTCCTCTTCCAAAATAATAATCCGCGGTGTCACCATTAGCATCAGCGTTTGACTGTCCCGTATGGTCGCACTGTTTCTAAACAACCGATTGATATACGGCACCTTGTTCAATACCGGTACACCGTTGACTTGCCCGCCATCCGACAAGCGCCGAATACCGCCCAACAAAATCGTGCCGCCGTCGGGCACGCTTACTGTCGTATCAACGTTGGCAAATTGAATCACCGGAAACTCGATGGTGCTCGTCGTGCCCCCACTCGTCACCGTGGTTGGCAACGGAAATACCAGCGCCCGCACTGGCTGTATCGATAGCGCGATTGACCGACGATCGGCCGAGACGACTGGCACGACGTTTAGCATCGGCCCCGAGCGCACCGTCATACCCGCACCTCCGAAGTTATTGAACGCCGGTACAAAATCCGGATCGATATCCGACGACGGCGCAGTCTCGTTGTCACTCACCAACACCGCCGGCTGCCCGTTGCGTAGCATCAACTGAGGTTGCATCAGCATCGTCGTATCCGCATCGGCCATCAGCGATGACAACAGCAAAGTCACTTCCGTTTCGTTCAACTGGGCAAAGTCGATGGAAGCAACATCGCTATCGGTAAACAACGTGTCGAGGACCGCCCCGCCCGGCGTATTGTCAAACTCGTTACCGAGTGGCGTGTTGGCCAACGGCACATCGAAGTTCAACCCGATTCCGGGGAACGATCGAATCTCATCGCCGACCATACCAGCCGGAACCGTCGGCAAGAAGAACGTATTGCGATCGATGCTGCCGGTCCCGAAGTAAGTCGTACCGTTATTACCGCCCAATGCCGAAGCGTTCGCCAAGAACGGACCAATCGGCATGGCATTGGTATCAATATCCGGCAGTCCCGCCGACTCGAAGTCGCTACTCAAATCAAAGTCAACGCCGATGCGCTCGAAGAAGTCTTCGCTCACGCCGATGAAACGCACTTCGATCGTCACCTGCAAATCGCCAGTCGCGACCGGCGCAGTAGGTGCCAAATTCTCGCAGACCGCATCCGGCAGCCCGAGCGCCTCGCAAAATGCGCCGCAGCCGCTGCCAACCAGCGGAATCATCAATAGCATGGTAACGAGCGGGCAGTTAACTTTGCGTAGCGGCATTCGAAGCTCCTCTCAAACACACTTCACAAATGATCGATGCAATCGTGATGCCAAATAGCAACCAAAACACTGACGCACCCCATTCATCAACCATCACCGGGTGCTTCGGCAATATTCCCCATCCAATCCCGAATGAGGGTAAATCTACCCGCGTCGTCGCTGCCCGTCTCGAAAAATGTCAGCGCTCAATCATCGACTTTCGAAATCTAACCGGGGTGGGACTCGAACCCACAACTCGCGCATCTTAACTGCGCTGCCTCTGCCAACTGGGCTACCCGGCCATACCAAACTGCGGTCGGTGGGATTCGAACCCACACGCACCGGCGTCTCATGCCGGCGGCTTTGCCATTTTGCCTACGACCGCGTAACGACCAATGACCAGAGTGGGATTCGAACCCACAACCTGTGCGTTCTGAGCGCACCGCCTCTGCCAATTGGGCCACCTGGCCAAATCGTTGGTCGACTCCGGCGCGATGCCGGTTCAAAACGTAATGAGCGCACAAAAAAAGCCCGTCGATCCACAAGGACCGACGGGCTTTGCAATGCAATTCAATCTACGAAATTGCTAAGCGCAAAGGCAGCGGCCCTCCAAATCGGAAGGTAACAGGCCTAGACCTAGCAACGTCGATGTAAAAATTTTCTCGCGACCCATGTACATTAGAATATAACATCTTCGTGCAAAGTCAAACGAATAACACGGATTTTTAACGACGAAGAAGTTGTCATCACGAACTGCACATGCAGATAGAATGATCAACTATGCAACCGGCATCTTGCTTTTAGCCATCACCGAAACAGCCAAGTATCCATAACTTCGTTCTTCGATTGACGCCGCTATTGAATCGAGTACCAGCATGATCCGAACGCGCATCAAGATTTGTTGTATCAGTTCTATCGAAGAAGCCCAGCTTGCGACTGCAGCAGGCGTAGATGCACTCGGCCTCGTCGGCGCAATGCCATCCGGCCCCGGTCCTATCGATGACGATCTCATTCGCGACATCGTTCGCACCGTGCCGCCGCCCGTCGCGACCTTTCTGTTAACGTCGCGCACGGACGCAACAGACATTGCAGACCACGTGCGCTATTGCGGCGTGAACACGGTGCAAATCGTCAATCATATTGAGCCTACTGTGCTCGAATCGCTCGCTAAGATGACTCCGCAAGTGCGTCGCGTGCAAGTCATTCATGTCGAAGGCGAAAGTGCGCTCGATCTTATTGACGATTACGCCGCATTCGCTGACGCATTCCTGCTCGATAGCGGTCGCCCATCAGCTGCCATCGCCGAATTGGGCGGTACCGGTCGAACGCACGATTGGAAAATCAGCACCGAGTTCGTCCGACGATCGCCCAAGCCCGTCTTCCTCGCGGGCGGACTAAAGCCAAACAACGTTACCGATGCCATCCGCGCAGTCAGACCATTCGGCGTCGATGTATGCTCGGGTTTGCGAACGAACGGCGCGTTAGATGCAGAGAAGGTCGCGGCGTTTGCAAAAGAAATTCGCGGCGTTGATATCTAGACGCTATCCCAAAACGCACTTCCGACTCCAAGCGAACTCGCCGAAATCCGGATTTCTTTGGTAAATGAATCCCTCCCCTAACCCCTCCCTGCAAGGGAGGGGACGTTTTGGGATAGCTTCTAACGTTCGACTGCGTGCGCAGATATAAGTGAGCCAATGTTAAGCGGTTACATCATTCGACTGCGCCGTCTCTTCCGCCGTTCGCCGAATCCCATCGAGCATCCCGTTGAACACAATCGCATGCAGCGGCACCACGGCATACCAATACGCCAAGCCCACCAAGCCGCGGGGTTTGAAGCGTGCCGTTTGAATCAACCGACAACGATCGCGCTCACCGTCAATCGGCTCGATGCGAAACGCCAACAGCGCCTCACCCGGAAGCTTCATCTCGGCGCGCAATTGCAACGATCGATCGCGCTCGATGCCCGTCACACGCCAAAAATCCAACGCCTCACCGAACGACACGTTCTCCGGATCGCGCCGACCGCGCCGCAAACCGGGCCCGCCGACGAATTGATCCATCCAACCGCGCAAGCGCCATAGCCAATCGGCGGCGTAATACCCTTGCCCGCCACCGATGCGACAGACCGCGCGATAAACACACGACGCCGGCGCATCGATCTCAATCGTGCGCTCATCGACAAACGTCTTCCCCCCCGCCCAATCGGGGTCGCCCGGTATCGGCCCTGCCGCCGACCAAGCCGTTTCCACTTCGCGTCTTTGAATGCGCCCCAGCGCCGCCGCAATGGCCTCCCGAATCGTAAACAAATCCTGCGGCATCAACTGCGACGCATCGTCATTGCGACAGACCACGCGATTGCGCAAGCCTTCGGCCAGCGGCCTTGCAATGCGATGACTCAGCGGCGTAACCAAGTGAATCCACATCGAACTGAGCCGCGGCGTGAGCACCGGCACCGGCACGATGATGCGTTTGCGCAAGCCCAACTCCGACGCCATCACCTGCATGATATCGCGATAGCGCATCACCTCGGGCCCGCCGATATCGAGCGTGCGCCCGACCGTCTCGTCACAATTTAGACACGCGACTAAATAATGCAGCACGTTTCGCACCGCAATCGGCTGGCATTCAGTCTTCACCCACTTGGGTGTAACCATAATCGGCAAGCGCTCGACGAGGTAACGCAGGATTTCAAACGACGCCGATCCCGAGCCGATGATCATGGCGGCCCGCAAGACCGTGACCGGCGCAAGTCCGCTTGCTAGCGCTTCTTCCACTTCACGGCGCGACGTGAGATGTTCGCTCAGCCCTTCGCCTGTTTCACCCAGCCCACCAAGATAGATGATGCGCTCGATCTCGGCGTTGCTCGCCGCCCTTGCAAAGTTCTCGGCCAGTTCCCGATCGCGCTCGCGATACGCCGGGCCCACTGCTTCCATCGAATGGATCAAAAAATACGCCGCGCCGCAACCGCGCATCGCATCCGTCAAACCCGCTACATCATCCGCATCGCCGCGCACGATTTCCACGCGTTTGTCATCGGCCCAATGCCGATCCGTCAACTTGCGCGGTTCGCGCACCAAACATCGAACGCGGTAACCCGCTTCCAACAAGCGCGGTACCAAACGACCACCGATGTAACCGGTCGCCCCGGTCACCAAGACGCGTTTTAATTGAGAAGGTGCACTGCTCACGCACGAAGTGTAGCGCGGTCTGCGCAAAAACGCACCCCGCATCGCAAGCACGATGCGGGGTGATATGCGAAATTGCCAATGAAAAGCTGTGGGAAGTGGGAGTGCTTCGTAGGCTTAAAGCACCTACGAGAACACTCACATAATTACGTCAATTCGAGGACGTCGGTCCGAACACAAGGCCACTCACCGATAAACCTGGGCATCTGCATCCCAATCCACCGGCACCGTTGCCTCTTCCCCCAACGGAAAGCGTCCGAATTAACTTAGCGGCGGCGACGCACAACGGCGACCGTACCCATGAGCAACAATGCGGCAGTGGCCGGTTCCGGCACGTTCACAAAGTTGAGCGTGAACGGATCGGATGCACCGTACGTACCCGACGGATCGACCAACTGGAACGTTGCAGCAAATGTATCGCCAAGATTGCCAAAGTTGGCGTAGATCAGGTCGTTATGGAAACCCGTTTCAATCGGAGGATCTTCCTGAATGAACTGATAGCTCAGCCCATCGCTCGTAAGTACCGGCGAGAACGGCGGCTCGTACATTTCGAAACCGGCGTCGAAGCTGACGCGTTGCAGCGAGATTTGATGCGGCATCGTGATGTCGATGGCGTCGATCTCGCCCGGCTCGTCCACTTCGACGGCTTCCCAACCCGGCTCCGCTTCGGCAAAGCCGCCAGCAAAAAAGCCCGTACCCGGGAATAGCTCGATACTTTCATCACCGCCAAGCAAGTCTTCATCACCGGCAACCATCAACTGCGTCGTGCCCGGTACCAAGCCAACTTCGAGGTCGGTATGTTCGTGACCGCCGCCACCGGCAAACGCCGGTGCTGCAGTCAAACTGCCGATCAACAATGCACTTAAGAGAAAAGTCTTGAGATTCATCGCTTCTTCCTATTCTGTCCTACTCCCATGTGGGTGAGAACTTATTATGGTCACCTCCATCTCAGCCAAATTTGCCAAGATGAAAATTGATGTTTTCAGTCAATCGCCGGCAGCAACACACTGCCGACATGCAAACACAAGATGTTTGCTTTTCATTGGCAAGGGCGTATTAACCACCCAGTTCGGCGAGAAACGCCGCAATGTCGTTGCCATCGCGCGCTTCATCGCCATTGATATCGCTGCGTTCGAAGACAACCGGATTGGCCATCTCCGTGATGTTGCCGACGAGCACACCGCTAAGCAGTTGCGCGTCGACCAAATCCACATCGCCGTCGTCGTCGACGTCTGCCGCCGAGCTGCCGGTGGTAATCGTCAGCATCAGCACTTTGGTCGCCGACTCGGGCGGGTAATTAACATCGAAATCGTTGATGCTATCTTCGACATCGATGGTGATCTGATAAGGTGAACCGGCGGCCGTGCCCGCGAAGGGCGTGCCGAATATTTCGCCAGTTACCTCATCGAAAATCAATCCGGTCGGTAACGGCGAAACGGCCCAGTTCTTAAACGGCGGCGTACCCAACGCGTCGATCATGACCGAGTACGGTTGGCCTTCGACCGCATCTGGCAACGTATCCGTCACAATCTCAAGCGGCGCCTTCTTGATGCCAAGCGCCGCGAAGATCGCAACATTGCCGTTGCCGGTGTAATCCGCAATCGAAATCGCGTTAAGCGTTTTGCTATCAAATGCGACGGTATGCGCACGGAAGAGATAGAAATTCTCGCCCGCTACTGCATCAACGCCGCTTCCGTTGCTGCGTGCGAAGCCGGTGCTGTTATCACCAGTCGGCCCCACTGCCAGAATCGGCTTTGGCATCGCCGTTTGCTGCCAGTCATCCAACATGCGATAGTCGAGCCACAGATTCTGCGGACGACGTTTGATCGCAACGGCCTGATTGGTGCCGTCGGCATATTGCAACGTCACGTTCAACGAATCCGCCGACGAGAAACTCCCCGACGCGGCAATCAGCAACTCAACGCTTAGGTATTGATCGTCCTGACCGCTCGCGACCAAATCGATCACGGCCGACGACGATAAGCTACCGTTATCGAACAGCGCATTGGCACTCTCACCGCTCAATAACGAACCATCAACACCGCCGAGTTGAAACGCGTCGAGAATACCATCGCTCGGCAAGCCCGCGTCGGTTCCGAAATGACCGTCGAGCAACCAGAAGCTACCCGCGCCATCAAACGAAACCGGCGCGTCCGCGTTATCGCTATCGACCAAGTCCGCGTTAAACACGCCCGTCATGTCGAACGGTACGTATTCACCGCGACCCGGCACCGACGTCCAGTAGTGCGTAATCGGATCGGAATCTTCAAACGCGACATTCGACGTATAGCGATACGTCCAACTCACCAAGCCCGGTCGGCGCATGAGCCAAAACGGATGGAAGTGGGCATCGCCCTGATCGCCGAAGAACGCGCTGTCGCCATCGTTCACCATCAGCGGCAAACCGAACACGCTGTAGTAAGCGAATTCGGCCGGATCGCTGTAGCCGATGCGCTCCGTTTGAATCTCAAACGAAAACACTGACCCGGGCAGCTTGCTCAACGCCGGAAAATACGGCGCGGCCGCATAATCAGTGCCGATATCCGCGAGCGAACGGGTGCCGTACGAATAGCCACCGAACTCAGGTTGACGGTAGATATTCACGCCACTCGTGCTGGCAGGATTGATTCGACGCACGGGTATGATCGCGCCGGTCGGAACACCGGGGCCATCACCCGCAATGCCTTGCACGTTGCTCGCGTCAAAAAGCTTGAGCGAAGCGCCGTCGCCATTGGGGCATGCATCAACATCGCCGCCGGTCGGTTCACCGCCGCAAACACCCAACACAATGTGCGGCTTGCAACTGATAAAGTTACATGTCGCATCAGCCTGTGGAGCGCCGGCCGCTGCCAGACAGTCGGCTTCGAGCAACACCTGACAGCTACCATTCGGTAAGCAACAAGCGTTCTGCGCGCTCGCCCGTTGCGACGAGATCGCAACGATTCCCAATGCGAACATCGCGATGGACATTCGGTGAAAAGAAAAACAACACATGGCTGCGTGCCTTCCCTACTGATACCAACCGACATCCGAATGCGGAAAGCCGGGGTCGTATTGATTGATCTCCAAACGCTGACCGTCATCGCTCACGAGAAACGTACGCTGAAAGCGCTGGCTCTCGGCGTGACCGTCGGCGTAGAGGTAATTGCTCTTGCGCAAATGGCGATACATTTCGAGGCTGAAGATCGGGTCTTCCGCCCCGCTGCCCTGACCGGGGTTGGTGCGCCATTCATCCGCATGGAAGTGGTCGGGAATAATCGGATTGCCCGCCGAATCGCGCTCGGCGATCTCAGCGGCAAACACAATACTGGCCGACTTGGCACCCAAGCGCGTTTGCGATCGGTAACCGAAAGGCGCGATACCTAACGGATTGCCCGCAAACCAGCCGTTCTGCAGCGGCCCGGTGTAGATGTTGATGCCATAACTGGTCACCCTTCGCAAATTCGGATCGGGTGCGGCCAGCCGCGGCGATTCATCATCCGGACATTGATACTGCAACTTGCTTTCGGTGTACGGTTCCAACGTGTCGAGCCAGGCCCAACCCGGTTGACCGCCACCGTGCGCTTGTGATAGGGGAAACGTGTCGTCGCTGGTGTAGAAGTACGCCTGCAACGCCGTTCCCATGTTCTTGAGATTGGCCAAACACTTCGCGGATCGGCCCGATCGCCGCGCGCTGCTCAACGACGGCAGCAACACAGCCAGCAAGGCCGAAATGATCGCGATGACGACCAATAGTTCGATCAGGGTAAATGCACGTCTGCGCAACGAACTACTCCTTTTGTCAAAAGGCGTAGATTTGCAATGTTCGTTCGTGCATGCAGTGTGCGATCAGCAAATCGACAGCACAGTCCGCAAGGCGCTCGTCACCAATTGTGATAACGACACCAGCAATGACCGGCAACATGCACGAATACTTGTGTAGGGTTATCGATGGAGTTTTGCAACGTGAGATCGGACAGTTAGATAGGTCTTTGGCACCGCAGTATCGCGCTCAACCGCTTCCGTTGAATGCTTCTACAAGCGCACGCGCAATGCATCTCGGCAACGCCCAGACGGTAGAAACCATCACTCGATTCTGCCAAGGCGCAATGACCCGTCCGAATTACCCACGCGGAGGCGCGCGCGGCCCACTGACGGGCAGCAAACAGCGCCCGACCGTTGGGACCTGAGACGTGACGTGTGGAAAACGATTCGCCGCGGGACCAAATCGTCCGAAGCAAATCGTGGCCACCAACGAAATGACAGTGCTGATGATGACGAAGCAGATATGACAGGGTTCTTCGACCGGTTCCGAGGCGCAGCAATGGCCGTGATCGTGGTGCAGCAGATTGGCACCGCCGAGCACAACGAATAGCATCGCTGCCACGCCGAGGAATCCCAGGATGTGTCGCATGTCTTTGGACATTGAAATCAGCTAGGCAGATTGATTCGCATTACCCGGGAATGGGCGAGGCGGACCTGATTACATTGTATTACAGGCGACATCAAAATCAATCGTTTACGCAGACCGAGAACCACCCGAACAAAGCACCGAAATCGTAACTCCATTTACAGAAACACTTTAGGCACTCAATAATGTTTTTTAATCTCAACATTCCGTCGCTGCCATTCGAAATCGACGCCGAGGGTCGATTCGGCCCCGACCAAGTGCACGTCCAGTTTGACAAGCGCGAGCGCCCCACCAATGACACGCTCGACGCACTCATCACCGCCGAATGGGACAAGCAGATCGCCCTCGCTCGCGAGCACGATCGCCTGCTCTTCAACGGAACGCTGCTGCGCTACGTCGACCACACCGTCGACACCGATCCATCCGGCCAACCCCGCTTCACACTCACCGTTGGGCCGACGTGCTATCGCGATTTCGTTGGCACCAACCTATTCAATCATCATCGGCTGGCCGAGTTCGGATGGGATCATTTCTCCAACCCCGTCGGCACCACCGCCACGCTGATCACGGCCGACCATCAAATCTGCTACGGTCGCCGATCCGCGAAGGTCTCGTATCACGCGAATCATGTGCACACGTTCGGTGGCGCATTTGAAGAAGCCGACCGCCTGCCCGATGGGACCATCGATCCGTTCGCCTCAGTCAGCCGTGAAATTGAAGAGGAACTCGCAATCGGCCGTGACGAACTGATCGACCTCACGTGCGTCGGCCTGTTGCGCGATAAAGAAATTCATCAGCCCGAAATGTTGTTTGAAGCGCGGTTAGATCTCGACAGCGATGAAGTAGAAGCGCGATGGCAAAAGGCGGAAGGCCGCGACGAACATGCCGGCTTGGAGTTTTTTGCGAACGAACCGAATGCCGTGCCGCAATACATCCAAGCCTGCGGCCTCATCGCTCCGGTCGCCAGCGGCGCGTTATTCCTTCACGGCCTCCACGAATGGGGCATCGAATGGTATCAACGAGCGGCCTCGGATTTAGCGGCGCACTGGTGAATTAGCGCAACCAACAAAAAATCATCTTCGCCTTAATCAATCAGTTACCTGCCAACAATAACTGTGCAAACATCGCCACGTCGGCCACATCCACGACCGAGTCATCATTTACATCTGCACACGCACACGGCAACGTCGGAATTGCAATACTCGTTGCACACTCGACAAACGCCTGCACATCGAGCCCGTCGATGTCGCCGTCGCCATTGGCATCGCCCAGATCACCATCGCAACCACCCGCACCTGGCGTAAACGTGATGCGCAACCGTGGTCGCCGCGAGGCCACTGTCACTTCGCGCGCAAAGAACCGTCGCGCCAGTCCAGAATCCGGCATCACATCGTCGTCTGGTCGCTTCAACATCCACCCAAAGTTCGTCGATGGGTTGTCCAGCCAGCTCTGCACGTCCGCCACCAAGTCCGGCGTCGTATTCCAAACGAAATCCCCCAACGTCGTCGTCACCGTCGTGGTGGCGCTTGCCGTGGCATCAAAATCGCCGCCAATATTCGTCCAGGATACATCGGGGTAAAATCGATATACCCACGTCACGTCCCCCGGGGTTGCGGTCGACAAAAAGCCGCCCTCTCCCATGCCATCTGACGACGACGCACCTTCACCCCAATCCGCATTAAGCGGGTGAAGACCGAGGTCAATATCAGGCCCGCCAGGTGGCGCGCGATCCAGAAATAGGCTCAACTCAACCGCATCGATCGTCGCGCCTGCCGGAACGTTGGACGCCACATCAAACATCAGCAGCGCCCGTCGCGGCCCGGCAGCTTGGGTGCTACCGACAAAAAGATACGTCCCCGCATTGCTGCAAGTCGCATCGTTGATTGATTGGTAAAACGTACCGATGCATCCATCCTGAACCGGCGTGATCACCACTTCATCCGCACGCGTCGGCGCAACCGCCGCAATCAACAGTGCGAAAAGAACACAAGACATGCGAATACGTAGCTGTATCATCTTTAAAGCCCTCCCGATTCGATCGAAGATCACGGACGTGGTCGGTCGGCGTGCCCCTCGTTTTGAGGACTCACGCGACCGACCATATCATAACGGACGTGCGTACGACGTGTGCCATCGCACGCCAATCGCGAACAGTTTATCAAAGCTTGATGCTCTGCGTTACGAAATCGCATTCTATGAACTCAATGCACGAAACAACAGAATTCGACCTTCAATCGCGACTGCCAGTGGCCCGGACCCCGGAACAAGTCCGAAAAAAGGTCGCCGAAGCTCGCGCAAAGGGCCACATCATTGGTTTCGTACCGACCATGGGCGCGCTACACGCCGGTCATCTCAGCCTGATCGAACACGCCAAACGGCGCGATGCGTTCGTTGTGGTGAGTATTTACGTAAACCCAACGCAGTTCGCCCCGCACGAAGATCTATCCAGCTATCCGCGCCCATTCGCCGACGACCATCGCAAATGTGCCGACGCGGGTGTTGACCTCGTCTTCGCACCGACGGACGAAACCATGTACCCACCGGGCGACGAAACGCGCGTACAACCCGGTGCTCTGGCAACCGGCCTCTGTGGCCCGCATCGCCCCGGCCATTTCGAAGGCGTCTGCACTGTCGTCGCGCGATTGTTCAATCTCGTCGCGCCCGATTTCGCCTGCTTCGGCCAAAAAGACGCGCAACAAGCGCTAATCATCAAACGCATGGTCACCGACCTGCAATATCCGATCGAGATTGTGGTATGCCCGACGCTCCGCGAGCCGGACGGGTTGGCGCTATCTAGCCGTAATGCCTACCTGAGTGCCGACGAACGAACGCGGGCGTTGTGCCTATACCGAGCACTATCCGCTGGGCGCGAATCGCTCCTAACCGGCAACGCCGCCGAACGTGCAGCGACAGTCATGCACGAGACGATCGCGCAGCCGGCGCCGCCGGACGCAATCGACTATCTTGTGGCCGTGGACGCGACGAATCTGCAGCCCGTGACCGAAGCCTCCCGTCGCGTGTTACTGGCGGGTGCGATTCGGATCGGAAAAACCCGCCTGATTGACAATCTGCTCGTGGACCTGCCGCCGCAACGCACTTAGGATCAGGCATACCAAAGCGTTACGACAAACGCGCAACTCGGTACGCGAACTGTCGATGATTTGCCCGGACCTGATTGCGTGAACTGCGAACGGATTCAAAGAGACTGCCATGCATCCAACGCTGATCGAAATCCCCCTACCCAACTGGCTTCCCACTTGCATTCAACAGGCCGGTGACGTCAAAAGCTACGGCGTCATGATGATGATCGCCTTCCTCTCCGGCATCTGGCTGGCCTGTCGCCGTGCCTACCGTTCGCAGGCCGACCCCGATGTAGTGCTTAACGCCGGCTTTATATCGCTGATCTTCGGCGTGGCCGGCGCGCGGCTGATGTTCGTGCTGCACTACTGGGATACGAAGTTCGCCAATCAGCCCAGCCCCATCGGCGCTATCTTCAACCTCTCCAACGGTGGCCTCGAATTTTGGGGCGGGCCCTTGCTCGTTATTCCAGCCGGCATCATTTACCTGCGTTTCTTCGCGAAAACCTCCGTACGGTGGTATCTCGACATTTGTCTACCATCACTGGCATGGGGTTTGGCCATCACGCGCATCGGTTGTTTCTTAAACGGTTGCTGCTGGGGTGCGGTCTGTCTCGATCAACACGATGAATATCGCCAAGCCGCCGCCGTGCCATGGGCCGTAACGTTCCCGTATGGCAGCCCCGCGATGCGGCAGCAGTTCGACTTCGGTCAACTCACGCTTCCCAAAGAGCTCGTGTACACCTGGCCATCGGGCGAGGCGATGCCGTTCCCGACCAACCTTTTGGAGATGGCAGTCGAAGACAACGGCGAAACACGAGCCGCCGTCGATAAGGCCCGCAAGGAAAAGCACGAAGGCGCCGTCGATGCGATCCTGAAATATAAACAGAGCCAGATCGCGCGCGTTGAAAAACACGCCTCCCAGTATGGCCTGACGGTGCCCGAGCTTTACACGCTGGCGGAACAATATCGCAGCAAACCGGTGCATCCGTCTCAGTTATATGCCGTGGTCAACGCGTTCCTGATTGCATGGGTGCTGTCGACCATCTTTTATTACCGTAAGCGCCACGGAGTAGTCTTGGGGTACTTCCTGATCCTCTATTCGATTTCGCGATTGGTGCTTGAGTCGATCCGTGCCGACAACCCGCTCGACACCTTTGGCGGCGTTACCATCTCGCAGGGGATCAGCCTCGTCACCATGGCTGCGGGCATCCTGTGGTTGCTGCTGATGTACCGCCTACCCAAATACAGCCCACGCGCCGAGCCCTTCGTCTACGAAGACGAGGAAGAAAACAAGTCCGCCCCGGGAAAGGCGTAACGGATTCGGTAACAGCATAGCGAATTCGGAAAAAGCATAGCCAAATCGATGTGGGATAGGCGGCCCAGTTCTCCTCCCTTGCAGCGAGGGGTTAGGGGAGGGTTGCCTCACCAGCAATCTTCAAAACCGAGTCAATCTAGCCCCAACAACAATGTATTCGAATCATGCATACGCCATTTACCCCCCCTCACCGCTTGGGAACCCGACCCGCCGCGCGTATAATTAACCCTCAGGCCGCGTAGGCCTGCCCGCCGCCGCTCCACAACCAGCATCGTTCGACCAATCTCGCTGGTCGTCTCGGTCGCATCTCTCGATTTGGAGGCATGCCCGTGCGCCGTCGCCATTTTGCGCTCGTCATCATCGCACTCACCGCCGTCGGTAGCGCCGCAATCGCCGACGATGAAAAAGCCTCGCGCCGGTCCGCCAAGGCCCAGCGGATGACTTTTCGCAACAATACGTCGTCCGGCTTTATCACTGTGCACAAACTCGAATGGCGCAGCACGCGCACCGCACCGCGCGACAATTACATCGAAACCATGCGCTCGCTTCAAACGGCACGCTGGGTCCAGGCCAACCTCGCAAACGAAGACGTCAATACAACGACCACCTATCAGATGATGGAAGTCTTTCCGGCGGCCGTCATCGGTCTCTCCCGTGGCAGCGAAGTGATGGGCGTTCTGCCCTTGCCCTCCGCCTTCAATCTCGATGCAGGCGGCACCTATCTACATAGCACCACGCGCACACCCAAGATCAGCCCGTTCAAACCGCCAAGCGTAAAGCCGGCGCTCGAAGCTGTGATGGGCGGCCTTCTCGATGTCGCCCATTGGGGTAAGCGACGCATCGAACCCGGACATCGCTGGACGCGCCAACTGGAAAGCCCGTGGTTCCGAGGCTCGCTGCGTTTCGAATATCAGGGACTCGAAGAATTGGATTCCGGCACGTCTGCGCTCGTCACCTATTACCTCGACGGTCGGTTCGAAGGCCCGTTGCACGCCACGCACAAATTCGTAAAGGGCCAAGGCGCATTCCTTTGGAACAAAGGCAAACGCTGCCTGCAACAGTTGGACGCTCGCGCCGAATATGAACGCATCCGCCCCACCGGCAACGAGAAGTTTGAAGTGCGCATCAGTGCCGAACTATACGCCTTGGCCACACTGTCGTCCGACCAAACCGAATTGATGCGTCAACAACTGACCGTTTTCTCCGACGCGCTATCCGCTTTGCGACGCGACAACATCGATCGTTGCCGCGCGCTCACGCGCGGTTATCGCGAACAATGGCCCGAATCGGTCTGGGCACCTGCCATAAACGAGTTGCAAATCCAAGCGGCCGAGCAACTCGAATCCGCACCGACGCTCTCACTCGCCCAGGTCTCCAAGCGCTTGACCGACCTCATCGTCGCGTGGGCCGGCAGTATGCGTTCGCGCGATTACGACGAGCAAGATCGCGTACGTGCCGCCTATCTCGAATTGCTCGCTCAGTATCGACCGCACGTGTTAAAGCTATCGCAAGATGACAATTCCAAAACGCGTGCGAAATCAATGTTCGCCCTCGGTTTTAGCCCCGACCCTGCCGATTTTAGGTTGTTGCAGCGATCCACACGCGACAAATCCTCGCGCGTGCGCGGCATGACCTACGCCGCCCTTGCTGCGCGGCGCGATCCGCGAACCAGTGCCGAAGTCTTGCTCGAAGGTCTCAACGACTCGTCCGGTGGCGTGCGCGCCCGCGCCTGCGAGGCCATCGGCGCATGCATCGTTCGCGAAAATCTTGCCGTCGATGCCTTGGTGAAAAAGTTGTTGCAACTCGTACGAGACGATGAAAAAGCCAACGTACGCCGCGCCGCCGCCGAAGCCGTCGGCCTGATCGGCGTACCAGCAGACGTGCCGCCGTTGGAAGCCGCACTCGAAAAGGAAACGGAGGAACGCAATCGCGCAGTTTTGCGCGTTGTGATCGAAAAGTTAAAAGCCTATGACGGTCGGTAAGGCATTAGAACCGATTACAAAACTTCCCCTTCCTTGCAGGGAGGGATTACGGAGGGTTACATTTCCTAAAGACAGGCCAATTTCTGCGCGCACGCTTGGATGCGGAATTGGTTGTTGGGATAGCTTCTAGTCACTTCATGCCGGACTCGGTACTTCCGTCACGTTTCGCCGAAACATTTCAAACAATTGATAAAACGGCTCTGGCCTGCCTTCTTTCACAGCTTGCGCGACATCTAGCTTTTCCCACAGCAACCGGATATCGATATCCAAGTCCGAATGATCGAGGCTGACGACGCCCATGCTCCAAGTCGGAAACAATCGAGTTTTGCCGTGGCCGCAATACAAAATGTCGATGTCCGTATGCTGCTCATTCGCCTGAATTTTCTCGAAAATTGCCTCGACAGCGTCCCATTCGCCTTCCAACAACTGAATGAATCGTCTTCGACCATACAAAAGCAATCCGGTGACCTCGCGCGGACTATTATTGCGTATTGCAGAATCTTGGATAGCGCGCAATTGCGCATCGTCTATGTCGGTTGCGACCTTGCTGGCGTAAACAATATGGCTCACGAACATCTGGATATCTCCCGCAACTCATAAGTTATGCACGCTGCGCTCATGGATTGTCCACGAACCCCTACATCGAAATCGGTCATAACGTTCCCGAATTTCACATAAACATACGATTTATCCGTTCCCCAATTTGCAAAAAACCGACATCAAATGGTGCGATAATTACGCCATTCCCGTACGCGAGCGAAATAAACCACGAATTAAGATGAGCAGACAGCAGAGATCGTTCCGGAAACTGATATGGGCCGCGCGCGACGCAAAGAACCAACGCCGCCCATGAAAACAACCGACGTTGCCATCGTGCCGCGTCCATCATCGCCATCTTTCTGGCGCGGCCGGAGCCGCGTCATGCCCGATTCCGATTCCATCCCGCTCTACGACGGCCCGCCGACCGGTGCCAAGATCGAGCATCACGATCACAACCGCACCACTCCGACCGAAAATACCAACACCGCGGCTGCCGCACCCGTACGCGGCAGCCGCCGCAACACGCGGCACGAACTCGAAGGCGTCAAAGCTTGTCTCGCCACCCACGACGCCAGTGGTCGCACCGAGTTCACCGATTGCCCGGTCGTCGATATCTCCGTCAGCGGTATCGGTCTCGAATACGACCGACGCATAAAATCAGGCCTGCACTGCAACGTCTCGTACCGCACGCGCGACCATCGCACGGTGCACGTCGGGGGTACCGTACGCCGCTGCCGACCGACCAACGGCGGTTATTTCGAGATCGGCATCCAATTCGACCGCCACCTGAACAAAGACGAAATGCAACCCGCGCGCGTGCTTCCCGGTGCCTCGGCCTCAGCTCTGCAGCGCGGTCGCCAACTGCGACGGTCAACGTCATCAACCGAGCAGGTCGCCGAGACCGGGCTGCCGCAGCCGAATGTGTTCAAACCGTCGGAATCGAGTGAAGACAACTGTATCGATTTGAGTGACGACGATTGAATTGCAGGGATCGTCAATATCGTCCGGCACGCCTCGATCCCGCATTAACCGGCGTTTGACGGCAGCGCGTTCCGGCGTAGGCTTAGGCCCATTGCGTTCACGTCGTCGTTAAAGGATTCGTCTTGACCCGCACGCTGTTTGCAGCCATCAAATTGATGCGACCCGCCCAGTGGGTCAAGAACGTGTTCGTGCTGGCGGCCTTGGTCTTCGGCGTGCAACCGTCCCACCCAGACGCGTTGGAAAAACTCTGGCTCGCGCTCGGTGCCTTCGGCGTATTCTGCATGCTGGCCAGTTCGGTCTATGCCTTTAACGACCTGATGGATTACAAGGAAGACGCCGAACACCCCACCAAGAAAAACCGCCCCGTCGCCAGTGGCCAAATTTCACCACAACTCGCCGGCGCACTCGCCATCTTCCTAGCGGCCGGTGGCAGTTATCTCGCCCTTCAGATCAACGACGGATTCGCACTCACCGCCGTCGGTTATTTGCTGCTCAATCTGTTCTACACGATGGGCGGTAAGAAGATGGTGCTGCTCGATGTGATCATCATTGCCATCGGCTTCGTCATGCGCGCCTTGGGCGGCGCCCAAGCGATTAACGTCGAAGTGTCCGCATGGCTCGTCGTCTGCACCTTTACGCTCTGTTTGTTCCTCGGTTTTGGTAAGCGCCGCTGCGAACTCGCGGTCATTGCCAACAAAGAAGGCGCGACGAAACACCGCGTGACGCTCAGTTATTACAGCCTCGAGCTGCTCACGCTGCTGATGGCGGTTTCCGGCGCAATGGCCGTGATCACGTTTATGTTGTACACGCTCGACCCGTCCAACCCCACGCCACACACACTCATTTACACCACGCCGCTCGTCTTTTACGCGATCTTCCGCTACGCCCTCGTCATCGCTGGCGGCAAACTCACCGGCCCGACCGACGTCCTGATCCACGACCGCCCCTTCCTCGTCTCGGCCCTGCTCTGGGTACTTCTCACGGTCAGCCTGATCCTCTTCACCAGCCAAATCGAGCGTTACCTACCCAAGATTCGCTTTCCCAACGCCCGTCAGAAAACGTCCGAATAGGCCCGCAAATGCGGTTCGCCGACTCGGCGCGAATAAAATTCGCCCCGACTCCGATATTTTTGACAGGGGCCGCGCGGCCCGTGCGTCTTTATATACAGGACCAGACAGGGGAAGCCAGACACCATGGCGTTGAGCCACCACACCGCTGATCCCGACCTGATTCGGGCGGCACGCGACGGAGACCGCTCCGCCGTGGATGTGCTCGTACGTCGACACGACCCCTGGGTGCGGCAGGTTGCCTACGCGACCATCGGCAACCGAGCGGCGGTCGATGACATCGCCCAAAACGTCTGGACCAATGTTTGGCAACGGTTGGAAACGTTGTCCGACCCGCAGGGCTGGCGCGGCTGGCTTTACAAGCTCACCCGCAACGCCGCCCTCGATTCGGGCAGGCAACTGGCACGCGACAAGCGGCTCACGCTGGCCTTGCCCGAGATGGCATCGGATAGCGCCGAGCAAGCATCTAACCCCGCCCAGCAACTGGCGGAGACTGAAGAAAACCAACGCATGTTGCGAGCCATTCACGGCTTGCCCGCGTTGTATCGCGAACCCTTTGTGCTGCGGCATCTGCGCGATTGCAGTTATGCCGAGATTGCCGAAACGCTCGACCTGCCCGTCGCAACTGTCGAAACGCGGCTGGTAAGAGCCCGCCGCCTGCTACGAGAAGCGTTGGCGGATAAGAAAGCGAACTAAGGAAGAGGCCGGTCGTGTGGACCGGCACAAAGAAGTATCAGACGATGAACACCGAACGCATTGAAATCCTGATCAACCGAGCCCTCGATGGCGAACTCAGCGCCGCCGATCGTCGCGAACTCGATGACGCGCTGGCCAATAACGAATCGGCCCGCGCCCTCATGCAAGAGTACGAAGCGCTGGACCGCGCCGCGGGCGTTGCCATCCATGCCGACTTTGAAGCGTCGCCGACATCCGCGACGACGCCCCCATTGCATTACGCTCAACCGCCCCGCTGGCATGGTCTGCGCACCGGCATCTCGGCGGCACTGTTTGCCGCCGCCGCCATGATCGTCGTGGCGTCGTTACCTTGGGGCACGATCTTTTCCAGCAATAAACCGCAAGACACCGTTGCCGATCGTTCGTTCCCGCCGGGCCCGCGACAACTTCCGACGTATCAACCGATGCAGGTCGATTACCGTCGCCCGGCATATCAACCGCAGCAATTGCGCGGCGATGTGTATCGCGACGTGATCGGCATACGCGGTGATAACCCGAACGTGATCATCATTCTGGAACGTGAAACCCACGCCGCGCGGCTCGATCCGCTGGTGGGAGACTTCTAAAAAGACAGCTGTAGATTCCCGCCCGCCGCGCGGCGACAGGCCGGCCGACGGGCGTGGCGGGGATCGAACCGAAGACGCGGCATCGTCGTCGCGTCACGCAACAACAAGAAAACCGCGTAAACGCTGGTTGTTCTCGCAAGGCACATGGACTTTGCATAAAGGAGTAAGCCATGAAAACCCCCAAATCCGCCTTTTTGAGCTTCGTCTTGGTATTGGCAACGACTCAAGCTCTGCAGGCCTATTACCGCAAGCCGGTCACCGAAGAGCCCGCACCAGAAGCCAAGCAAATCATCAAGATTCAATCGATTGATAACGCAGACCAACCCGTCGTTGAGAAGGTCATGCAGGCGTATGTCGTTCGCAATGGCGAAGAAGCCCCGGCCGACAACGACTTCACCGAAGTGCGCGTTGAAGGCGCGTCGAACATCGAAGCCGGTGGCCCATGGCTCGGCATTCAGTTCGGCCCCGTCTCTCGCCCGTTAGCGGCGCAGTTGCAACTCGAGAAAAACAGCGGCCAAATGGTCCTGAACGTGTTGAAAGACTCGCCCGCCGATATGGCCGCCTTCAATCAATATGACGTCATCACGCAAATCGACGGTCAGCCGATCAACTCCGACCTTGGTGCGTTTCTCGATATCGTGCGCACGTTCCAACCGGGCGAAACCCACACGTTCACGCTGCTTCGCGGTGGCAAGCTGATCGACGTCAACCTCGTCGTCGGCACGCGTCCTGAAGACGCCGCCAAGCGCGAATATATCTTCGAAGACGACCTCGGCCATGTCGCACGCGGCAACGTATTCAAGCGCGGCGGCATCGTCATGAAAGACGACGACGGCAACTGGACGTTCAACAAACTCGGCGACGGCGAATTCGAATGGAACAGCTTGCCTGGCCTGCAAGATGGCAACTTCGAAGCGCTGCTCGAACGTATCCCGTTTGAAGGTCATGCCGATACGATCTTTGAATCAGCACACGGTAAGAGCGTGCGCGTCGAAGTCGGCGACAACGGCCAAGTCACCGTCACCACGACCACGACCGACGCCGATGGCAACGAAAGCACGACCACGGATACGTACGACAGCATGGAAGCCTATAAGGCAGAAAACCCAGATCAAGGCGTGTTTATGCTGCGTTTCGACGGAGCCCACGGCCTGCAAGGTAACAACATGCGATTCCTGCCGGGCAACATCGGTACGTTCGCGTGGACCAATGAAGATGGCAACATCGACGTCAACGTCGAACTCAAAGAACTCGACGAACGCGTTAAGGGTCTGCTCGAAAAGTCGGACAACATGATGAAGCAGATCGATATCAACATCGAAACAGACGGCACCGATCCGAAGACCGGCGAACCGCGCTTCCACATCATTCGTCGCATTGACGAAGGTTCCGGCGCTCCGGCGATGAAAGATGTGCGCGTCTTTGAAAGCAAAGTGATGACCAGCTTTAAGGTCGCACCCGACGGCAGCATTACGCTGACGACGCGCGACGGCGATGCTGAATTGGTGCAGGAATTCGACAACGCCGACCAACTCAAAGCGGCCATGCCCGACTACTACGATCGCTACGCCAAGCTGCTGGATCAGGCAGCCAATGCCGGCGCCGAGTAAGTCGCACACAAAACCCCACTCCACCCATTCTTAGGCGGCGACCTCCTGTCCTAAAAACCAAGGCCGTCGCTTAAGAAACCCAACACCCGCACATCGTTAACACGGTGTGCGGGTGTTTTTTTTGCGCGCACGATACGCTTGGGCTTCGTTATTAAGCTCAATCGTTCTGCCACGTTGCCTGCGTTAAGATATCTTCCATGAAACGACGTTCGTTGATCTCGCGCTGCGCCGCTTTTTGCATGCTCGCACTGATTCGCTTTTATCAGGCCGCGCTGCGACCGTTCCTGTTTGGATCGTGTCGCTTCACGCCGAGTTGCAGCGAATACACAGCAGAAGCGGTGCAGCGTCTCGGACCATGGCGCGGCGGCTGGCTGGGTGTGCGTCGCATTTGCCGCTGCCACCCGTTCGGTGGATCGGGCTACGACCCGGTCCCGGACGAGTAAGCTCGCATCGGCCCTGCCAAATTGATTACAATCCGATCCGTGGGATTTTGAGCTGTTGCAGGTTCACAAGGAGATACACCGGTTGCAAACCGGTGCCACAGCGCAAGCGTAGGTCGCAAATCAGCGTCACGGCGTAACGTCCCGCCCGCGACATCGCCCTTAATCGGCAGTGTTCGGTTTAAAAACTCCCGCCCGAAAGGCCCACCATGCCCCGTCAGATTGGCATCGCCGTATTCGCGTTGAGCGTTTTCGCCATCGCATCGAATAACACCATCCACGCCGACGACTTCCCGTCGCTGCCGGATTTCAAACGCCGCGTCGATTACGTGAGTTACTATGCCGGTATGCAGGGCTCGGCTTCGAGCAGCCGCAACGCCTATCCCGATTATGCCGCTTTCATGCCCGGCTTAGTGGAAAGCAACGTCCAACCCGGCGCGTGGCCGAAGTTTCGCGGGATGCTGACGACGCCGATGCACGAGCGGGCCAATCAAACCGTCGGCCGCGACGGCAAGCCCACTTGGCCGCCCGGCCCCGGTCCGTGGATTCCCCAATACGAACCGCAATGGCAAGTGAGTTACCAGGTAACCAAACCCGTGCTGGCTAAGTTTCGCGCGGCCACCGAAAAGTCGAAACTGGTTCCGCCCATTCCGCTCGATGGCAGCGCCGAAGATCGCAACAACCGACTCGTCCATCTTTACTTTCCGCATCTGATGCCGCTCGACGACTGCGCTAAGGGTGTGCTCGAAGCGGCGTGGCGCATCGGCGATGAGGGCGACGTCGAAGCACGCGCCCTCGGTGAAGCGGTCGAAGCCAACCTACGTTTAGCCGGCCAAATGAAGAACTGTCTAAGCGTGCCCGAGTTTTCGGCGCAGTGTGCGATTCGCAAGCTGACGTACGAACACATCTTCTGGGGCTTTGCCCACGGCGTGTTTTACGAACGCAACGCCAACACGCTCTTCAAACTCTTGCAGGATATCGACGGTAAGGAGATTGACGCGGAGCTAACGGCCGCGGGCGAATGCGCTATTTGGCTCGACGCGATTCAATACATCTACGGCCCCTTCGACAACGGTGCCAAGTTTAACGGCAACCGCTATCGCGACATCACGGGCCAGTCGATGGGCGGTGGTGGCGGCTTGGGCATGGGCATCGGCGCGCGTGTCGATGCATCGCCCGCCGAAGAAATCGCCCGGAAAATCCTCGATACGCATCGCTCTATGCAACGGCAGATGAAGGTCGGTTACGCCGAGAGCAATCACGGCAGCCTCATCGCGCTTGCCGATCAGTTGCGCAACGCACACGGCGTTACCAAGGGCATGTTCATGACGGGCCATCATGTGTTGGCCAGCGCATACACGCTGGCCGCCGAAGCCGAAGCCCATCGTCGCGCCGCGCAGATCGTGGCGGCGATACATGCGTACAAAAAGGCCCGCGAAGATTGGCCCAAGCAACTGGCCGATTTGGGCAAGCGCGTGAGCAGCAAGGTGCTGCGCGATCCGTACGGTAGCGATGAGTTTGTTTATAAGGTGACTGACAACGGGCCGGTCCTGTATAGCGTCGGCACCAACGGCAAAGATGACGGCGGTACGCCGGACAAGGCGACGGGCGATCTGGTATTTTGGCCGATTCCCGATTCGGCGGGTTGGATCGCGCACGGTCAACTCGTGCAAGTCAAAAACGCCGACCTAACCAAACTAAGTGACGTGAATTCATCGAATGATGGCAAGACTGTCGTCGTCGAAGGCAAGATCACCGCGGAAGAAAATCAAATCAGCCCGCAGCACGGTCGCATCCTGCGTTTAACGCTCGCAGGCGACAGCGGCAAAGCCGACGTGTTCTATTACAAAGCCGTCGCCGACCAACTGCGCCCCGACCAAGACCCGAAGCGCGGCGCCACCATCCGCGTGCGCGGCACCGTCGTTAAGGAAGGCGATGGGTTTAAGGTGCAGGTGTTGGATGCGAAGGAATTGGCGGTGTTAACGAAATAGCCTTTACGAAGTAGGGTCCGCTGTGCGGGCCAATTTGCATAGCCTGTTAAGCGTCACGTAGGCTGCAAACACCATCTCTCCCATATGCCAAAATCCGTTCGCCAAATAAACATCCGAGACACACCACCTACCGGCTGCGTCACGATTATTGCTTTCGCCGTGATCTTCGCATTTGTCGGCACCTTAGCGGGTTCGGTTTGGCTAGAACTCTACGAACTACCTTACGGCACTCCCTTGGTGCTGTTGCTCTGCTTTGCCAATGCAATCATCACAGGATTTTTATTTGGAAAGTACTTATCCCGACTTCGCGCACGGAAGCTGCGCAGAACCCATCAGTTAAGGTATCAGCGTCTAACCACCGTTGCGAATAATGCGCGAAGTGCCGCAAGCTATCCCCATCGACTAGTCGAACTACAATTATTTGAGGGCGGTCATCGGCTGCAGAAGGTCGCGGAACTCGTCCCCAAAGGCTCGGTTTATGTGGTTGGAGCGGAGCTGCCGCCCGCCGTCGTTTGGCCCGGGCGCACCGAAATCTCATTCGAGCCGATCAATCTTCTAACAGAGGATGATCGCCTGAACTGGCTGGTGTATGCCAACTATCAAATGATGGGCGTGGATTTCGACAATCCCGCATTAATCGTACACCCCGATCAGGAGCGCCCACCATTCGTGCACCTGATCGACAAAACCGAATACGAAGAGCAGATGCGCCAAGATGAAATCGATGCAAGTCCGCCGAAATCCAAGTGGCATCATCGAATCAAAGGCGCGTTTGGAATGCTCCTGATGGGAATGGGCCTCTACGGAATTTGGCATGTGCTACTGTTTATCTATCGAATTTGCACAGACGCCAATTTCCGCACAGATGTTTCTGTCGTGACGTTGGTTGTGTTGGCGCTACTTGGAACTCCCGTACTCATCGGCGTTGGCATTGGCAAGATGGCTAATGCCGCGAAGAGGGAATCATGGTGGCTGATTCCGGGGGGATTGGTGCGAATACGCACAAAACGATTCGCCGCCGGATCAACGATGGATCGGTACTCACGCACGGATTGCGGCTTGCTGCTCAACTTTGACGCGTTGACGGTGTACCTATCGGATAAGTCCCGCAAGAAAACAATTGGGATCGATATCAAGAATCCGACCGCCTTCATTGCCGGTTGGCTAGCGACGACTGCGACGCCAACAGACGAACAGGTTAGAGCGCATTTTAACTTGGGCGACGGCAATCCGGTTCAACCTAAGAAACAATCTGATTAGGCGATCTGCCCCGTGTCAAACCGACCGAGCGCTTCTTCCAACGCGCCGACCATTTCGCCGACCGTGGCGTATGCCTTTGCCCCTTCGATCAGCGCCGGCATCACGTTGCGCTGAGCCCGGGCGTCGGTCGTGATTCGTTCGAGGGCGGCCGCCAGCTTGGCGTCGTCGCGCTTGGCCTTGACCTTTTGCAGATCAGCAACGACTTGCTGTTCGACTTCGTTACCGATCTTGAGCAGATCGATCGGGTCTTCGTCTTCCGACACGAAATCAGTCACGCCCACAAGCTTCTTGTCGCCGCGTTCGACGGCTTGGCTGTAGCGATAAGCCGCGTCGGCGATCTCGCGTCGAATGTAACCATTTTCAATCGCACCGATCATGCCGCCCATCTCGTCGATGGCATCGATGTACTCGCGCGCTTCGGCTTCGAGTTGGTTGGTCAGGCTCTCGACCATATAGCTACCGCCCAACGGATCGACGCTGTTGGTCACGCCCGTTTCGTAGGCCAACACCTGTTGCGTGCGCAATGCCAACGTCACCGCCTGCTCCGTCGGCAAGCAAATCGTTTCGTCCATGCTGTTCGTATGAAGCGATTGACAACCGCCGAGCACCGCCGCCATCGCCTGATAGGCAACGCGCATCAGATTCACATATGGCTGCTTGGAATAGAGGCTGCAACCGGCGGTTTGCGCGTGGAAGCGCAGCCACATGGAGCGTTCGTTCTTCGCACCGAAGCGTTCCTTCATGTAATGCGCCCACAACCGTCGCGCGGCGCGGAACTTGGCGATCTCTTCGAAGAAGTCGTTATGGCTGTTGAAGAAGAAGCTGATGCGCGGAGCAAACGAATCGATATCGAGTCCGCGGTCAACCGCCTGTTGGCAATAGTGCAGTCCATCACCGAGCGTAAAGGCCAACTCCTGCCCCGCCGTCGAACCCGCTTCGCGAATGTGGTAACCGCTGACACTGACCGGATTGTATTGCGGCATTTCGTTGGCGCAGAACTCAATCGTATCGGTCACGAGGTCGACGCTTTCCTTGGGCGGAAAGACGAACTCGTTTTGGGCGTGAAACTCTTTGAGAATATCGTTCTGACATGTACCGCGTAATTGATCGCGCGGTACGCCCTGCTTGTCGGCTGTGGCAATATAAAACGCGAGCACGATCGCCGCCGGCGCGTTGATCGTCATCGAAACGCTTACGTCTTTGAGGCAAATCCCGTCGAACAAAATCTCAAAATCGGCCAGCGTATCGACGGCGACACCGCAGCGACCGACCTCACCCAGCGAGAGTTGGTCGTCGCTATCGCGCCCCATCAGCGTCGGCAGGTCGAACGCCGTGCTGAGCCCCGTCTGACCGCGACCGAGCAAGAACTTAAATCGCTCGTTGGTCTGCTTGGCCGAACCGAAGCCGGCGAACTGCCGCATCGTCCAGAGCCGCTTGCGATACATCTCTTTGTGCACGCCGCGCGTGAACGGGAATTCACCGGGGTTGCCCAGATGGGTCTCATAATCCACCTCGGCCACGTCAAATGGCTGGTAAACCGTTTCAATATCACGACCCGAAATGGTGGTCGTGGGTCCAATCTTGCCGGGGTGCATCGAGACTTGTTCTGCCATAGCGTGCGGGCTCCGTAGGGCGCGACCGCCGTTGCCGGAAATCGCGGTATTTCTGTGGAAATGGGCTAAAAAGCCGCGTCAGAGACAGGGTATCATATCGCCATTTGCTGATTTATCACAGTACGCGTCGAACTTGCAAATTCTCGCCAGTACCGGTTTCGAAACTTCTCAACTGCGGGCCGGATTTTGTTTTTCTACCTCTAATTTGGTTAAATGATGCCAATCGGGCGACATTCGTCGCTCTGGTGTTCGGTCGATATCCAACATTCGTGGCGTTTCACGCATACGCGAGCCGTCGTGCGCGCTAGCGCGCAATTCTCTCGAAACGGAGACCCATCATGATTTCTAAATCACGATCAATTCAGTTTTTGGCCACCTTCTTAATGGTGGGCGTATCACCCAAATTTGCGTTCGGCCAAGTCCCACTCGGTACCGAATTCACCTACCAAGGCAAACTTAGTTTTGCAGGTGAACCACTCAATGACAGCGCCGACTTTGAGTTTCGTTTATTCAACGACGAAGTCGCCGGCGTCGAGGTCGGCACCGTCAACGTGATTCACGACGCGTTGGTCGTCGACGGCGTTTTCACCGTCGGGCTCGACTTCGATAACGTGTTCGGTGATACGGCGCTCTATCTCGAGGTCGCCGTGCGCTCGCCGCACGATCCGACGAACACAATGGCCTACACGGTGCTGAATCCGCGGCAGCCGATAACGCCCGCGCCGGTGGCGTTGGCACTTCGGCACTTGCGCACCGAGTCGAACGTCAATGGCCCAAACGTCATCGGTGGAGCTAGTAGCAACTTGGTAACAGCCGGTTCGTTTAGCGCTACCATCGGTGGTGGCGCGGATAACCGCGTCGAAGGTGAACGAGTCGCTATTGGTGGAGGTTCTAACAATACCGCTACGGGATTTGCCGCAACGATTGGAGGCGGAGCGGACAATAATGTTTTTTCATCAACGGGCACTATAGCGGGAGGAGCCTTCAACAACCTAAATGGAAGTAGTGCCGCGATTGGCGGAGGTTTCGGGAATCTCGTCGACGGCGCATTTGGTACGATAGCCGGCGGTGGCCCCCTCGATCCTTTCAACGAGTTCGGTACGAATAATCGAGTTTACGACGACTACGGCACCATCGGTGGTGGAACAGATAACCGCGTGGGAAGCGATGATGCAGATTCGACCACGGATCGCTTCGGTACCATCGCGGGCGGTAGCCAGAACCGAGCAACAGCCAACAGCGCGACCATCGGTGGTGGCTTCAATAATCAAGCGACAGGCAACAGTAGCGCGATTTTCGGAGGCGGTAGCCATATCGCCAGTGGGCAAGCAACCTTCATCGGCGGCGGGACTCTAAACGAGGCAACGGCCGACTTTGCAATAATTGGCGGCGGAAAGGAAAATCAGGTATTCGCAACGTTTGGCGCAATCTGCGGCGGCGGTGCCTACGATGACGGCATTAGCACATTTCCAGGCAATCGTATATATGACAACTATGGCTTCATCGGCGGCGGCAGCAACAACATCGCAGGAATCGACGATGCCGACCCGTTGAATGGGTTCTTCGCGAGCGTTGCTGGAGGTTTTCAAAACACGGCGAGCGGTAGTCTGTCTTCGGTGAGCGGCGGTGATAAAAATACAGCCAGCGGCTCATGGAGTGTAGTGTCCGGTGGCGTACTTAATGTCGCGGCGGGTTCACACTCAGTTGTTGCGGGTGGATTAGACAACCAAGCGCAAGGAGAGTCGAGCTTCATTGGTGGGGGCGGCCAAAACCGCGCGACGGGTAGTAGCGCGACCATCGGCGGCGGCTTCAATAATCAAGCGAATGGTAATAACAGCGCGATCTTCGCTGGCGGTAGTAACGTTGCAAGCGGGCAGGTGACGTTTATTGGGGGCGGCACGGCGAACGAAGCCAGTGCGGACTTTGCGACGATCAGTGGTGGACAGGATAACCAGGTTCTTGCGACGCATGGCGTCATTGCTGGCGGCGGATCAAGAGGCCAAGAGGTACCCGGTAATCGCGTTTTTGACGATTACGGCGTCATAGGTGGTGGCAGTGACAACATCGCGGGAAGTGATGGTGCCATCGCCGGTTTCGGTGAATACGCAACAATTGGTGGAGGGCGATCGAATATCGTATATGACTTTTTGGGAACGATTGGAGGGGGAAGACTCAACCAGGTCGGAGTCCCGGCGCTAGAAAGTGCGGCGTGTTGCGCAACAGTTGGCGGCGGGAGCGGCAATATCGCAAGGAGAGTCGCCAGCACAGTAGCGGGCGGTTTTGCAAATCAGGCGCTCGCCAACTATGCGACAATCCCTGGCGGTCATCTGAATTTGGCGGGCGGTGAATATTCATTCGCCGCTGGATTAATGGCGAAAGTGCGCCAGGGCGACCCTACTGAGGCTTATTATTCAGGTGACCTCAGTGGTGATGAAGGAACTTTTGTTTGGGCTGACTCGACCTTTGCTGACTTTGTCTCGACCGGGCCTGATCAATTCCTTATTCGCGCGAGCGGCGGGGTCGGCATTGGCACCAATGAACCGGCCCGGCCATTACATGTATCCGCAGATCAAGGGATCGCGCGCATCGAAAGCGCGAATAACACCGGCGGAGGAAGTGTCTTAGAACTATCAAACAAAACCGTCGCCACTGACTTGAGCCTTGGGGCGATCAACTTTCTCGACAGTGCCGGCGCGGTGCCTGGTCAAATCGCTTATATAAAAGGCAATTTCGTCGGTGATGATATTTTGACATTCCGAGTCGACGCAAGTGAGCGCATGCGAGTTACGGGCCTGGGAACGGTTGGAATCGGCACCGCGAATCCGACAAGCAGTTTGCACGTCGCAAACGAACGCGCGACGATGGATATGGAAACAACCAATAGCAACGCCGGTAGTCTTCTCATACTTCGAAACAACACGTCTGCGACCGACGTCACACTCGGCACACTGGCCTTTGTGGGCACGTCGGGCCAATTATCCGGGGAGATTCGATACCAGGATAACGAGCTCATCGATTACATGAAATTCGATGTCGGCGGATCCGAGCGAATTCGAGTGACGAGTGCCGGAACACTCGAGATCGGCACACAAACAGGATCGACAGCTCTCGGCTTGAGAGTAGACGCTGGTAGCGATGTGGGGCTGTCAAACGGCGGCTTTCTCCAACTCGGTGATGCCGGCAGTGCCAACATGGCCTTCGACCAGAATGAAATCATGGCGCGCAACAACGGTAGCGGCGCCACGCTGTTCATAAACCCAAGCCAAGGCGACTTGCTGATCGGTAACAACAACGCGAATGTCCGCGTGGGAATCGGACTAAACACGCCCGCGCAAGCGCTCGACGTCGACGGCAACGTACAGGCATCGTGTGGAATTCTACTTTGCTCGGACGCTCGCTTTAAGAAAAACGTCTCACCTCTCGACAGCGCGCTCAATATCGTCAACCGTTTATGTGGCGTGAATTTCGAATGGCGCAACGAAGAATTTCCGGAGCGGCAATGGTCCAACGGCAATCAAATCGGGTTTATCGCACAAGAGGTAGAGGCGGTGGTTCCCGAAATTGTATCGAAAGGCACCGAGGGCTATTACTCCGTCGATTACGGTCGGCTTACACCTGTGCTCGTCGAGGCGATTAAAGAACAGCAGCGCCAATTAAATAACCAAAGCCGTACTATCGAGCGGTACGAACAAGAACTCGCCGATACCAATCATCGCATCGAACGGCTCGAACTGCTGATTAAAGACATGCTGGCCAAGCAAGAGGTGGAAGAATGAAAAACGCCAAGAGAACGACACTAGCATCCATAGCAATCGCGCTGTTACTGCTTGTGACCCCATTATCGTTTGGACAATACGCCATTGACAGCTACACGATCGATGCCGGCGGCGGCTATAGCATGGGCGGCGATTTCGAATTGGAAGGCACCATCGGCCAGCCCGATGCCGGACCGACCGGTGGCTCCATGATCGGTGGCGATTTCTCGTTAACCGGCGGGTTCTGGGCACCGACGGCAGCGCAGTGCGCCTGCCTGGGCGATCTTGACGCCGACGGCTTGCGCAACGGTCTCGATATTCAGGCGTTTATCGAATGTTTGCTCATCGGTGCCAACTGTCAGTGTGCGGATATCGACGGCACGAACGGCGCGACCATCGATGATATCGATGGATTCGCGAGTTTGCTGCTTTCGCAGACAAGTTGTCCGTAAGCGGCGGAGGTGATTGCCCCGAAATCGAAAATAATTTCCAGCTAGGACCGCTTCGTCGTCTAATCTTCGCCGCGGTCGTAATATTCCGTTTCGCGCTCCGAACGGGAGACATTTAGGATCGACAGCACATCGTTGCGGTCGTTGCTTTGCTTGCGTCGATGCTGCGTGATTTTTTTGCGGATCGACGTCAGCGACCGTGTTGGAATCGCGATATGGCAAATCGGCTCGCCCGGTTTGACCATCGGCAGCGTTTTCAAACTTAGTACGATGCCATCGACCGGCGAGCGCAGGACGTTTTGCTTTTCGCCGAACACGCTGCTGTTCGTGGCGATGCGCTGACCGGCCGCGACCGATTCCCCGAGTGACACGTGGTAGCGCAGGATGCCGCCGACTTCGGCGCGCACCCACGTCGACCGGCTGGCGCGAACTTGGAACATCGGCTTCTCGGGTTCGCCGGGCAGCATATCAAAATATTTGAGCACATTGAGCACGCCGCGCACGCCGACTTGCATGATCTCTTCTTGAATCTTCAGCGGTTCGCCGGCTTCCAAAATGATCGTCGGGCAACCCGCCTTGGTTGCCTCGCGTCGGAGCGAACCGTCGGGGCCGCGACCATCGAGAATGAGTTCCGCGCCGAATGCCGTTGCGAGCTTGCGCACGTCGGGCTTTTTCATATCACCACGCACGTTCGGGAAGTTCGCGCGCGGCTGCGCGGCCGTGTGCAACTCGATTCCGTAATCGCTCTTCTTGATAATTTCGTTGAAGATCAGATTGGCGACGCGGCTGGTGAGGTTGCCTGTTTTGCTACCGGGGAAGAAGCGATTCAGATCGCGACGGTCGGGCATGTAACGGTCTTGCGATTCGAAGCCGAAGATGTTGATCACCGGCGCGAGAATGAGCGTGCCTTTTTGCAACCGAATGGTCGGACCGAACATCAAATCGTGCACGATGCCCATGCCGTTGAGTTCATCGCCGTGTACGGTGGCACTAACAAATATGCACGGCCCCCGGCGACGGGCGCGGATCACACGAATGGGCAGACTGATGGGGTCGCCGGTGAAGTATTCACTGATTTTCAGGTAAACGTCTTTGGTTTCACCGGGGCGGATGTAGGTCGTGCCGATTTTGAAGCGTTTGGATTTGACCGCCATAGAAGCGTTGTCCTTGGGTTGCGAATTGCAATAAGTATCGACATTTAAACGGAAGTACGCACAGGAGCAAGCCGCATACGACACACGAGACGGGTCGTGATATTTCGACGCTTGGTGGCGGAATATCTAGACGCCCGCACTATCGCCATGGCAGCCTGAGGTAGGATTAGAATTACCTCCGTGTCGAAGGGGCACCGCTTCCTGACGGGCGCGGCTCTGATTGGACGCGCGCATAGATTCGCGTCCCATCTTTTTGAGTCACACAACGAGGGTAGATCAGCAGATTGAATAGCACCTACAACCCTCGCCGGAGATGAAGGTCCTCGCGTTCGGTCATCCTGGATTGCGCTTCGATCACTAACGCGGCCTGTTCTTAATCCGTAGCTGTCAATCCATCTGCCCTGCCGGACTTCCAGATATAAGAGACCCAATTTGGTCAAACTAAGCACCGCTAGCTTCAAGAAAAAATCGCTCTATTGCATTGATGTAACGGCGGAGGTTTTACTTTTCGGTTGCAAAGGTGTGCGTCGATCTTTGTTATCCTTTTGATCGATTTGGATGCACATTCACATTCAGTTTCCATAAAAGAGCAGGTAATACATGTCTGAATGCAGATTGCCATCAGCAAGAGAACACCTTCTTACGTTGATAATTATGTTAATTTCCTTCCCGGCAGATGCCCAATCCTATAACGTTTCCCTAAGTTGCTCCCCTCGAATATCGATTAGCGGGGGCTCAAAGATTGTTAATCATCAACTGTCGCAAACATCCATCTGCAACGAGCACATCGAATGTGCCGCACCCGTTTTTGACTTCGGTCTGGCGGTTGGCGGGAAAGACGTCTGGGTGATGTTTCCGATCAAGAACCGATGCGAGAAGCTTGTTTATATCAAAGCGATGATTCCTTGCAGCGGCACCTTCCGAAATCCGGAATTAGGACCCATTTTGCCGGGACAAACTGCTTACTTAAGTTTGAAAATTCCTACGACGCCGCGGACGACAACGGTATCGAGAGGTATCACGGTCTCTACGCGCGCTGAAGATCCGCCACCATTGGTAATCGAAATAAATCGGTTAATTCAGGAAGTAAGGAAATCACTGGCGTCTTACGAAAAAGCGACGCGATATTTGAAGGCGTGCTTACTAATGCGCTTAACAACCTAGGTTTCTTGATTCCCAAAAAAGTAAGAATGAGAGAGAACAATGAATATGCATATTCGAACCCAACAAAGACTTGCTATCGCGCTCGGCATTATCTTTATTACGTCGCAAAACGCCGATGGCTACAGCTATATCACGCTAATCGAACCCGTCTCAAACCCCCGGGGCGTATTGCCGAAAAATATTGATAACGATCAGACGCCTATCCAAACCGTCGCCATCGAATGTCCAGTATCGAATTTTGATTTTGGCATTGTCAAAGGTGGGACGACGATCCTCTGCACATTTCCTATCAAAAACGTTTCAAGCAGCCTGGTTCAACTCCACGGGCGGACGTATGGCGGCAACTGCCGCAGTGGATTGGTCTTACCCGGCCAAACCGTTTTCTTGAACATCCGCCTTTCAACAAAGCAAGGGAGCGGTCGCGTATCCAAGCCGGTTCGCGTTTACACTGAGTCTGTAGGAATTCCAGACTGGCTAGCCGATTTAATTCGACCGCGCGTTCGTGATTGGGAGAGGCTGCCTCGAAAACAGAAGTTGGCCACAATTTGGTTGAAAGCGTTGGTGGTTACGCGGCTCGTCACCTAGCGCTACACCCGCTTCTTCTTTTTCTTCTTCTTGCGCTTCGGCTTCTCCGGCACTAGGCCGCGTAGCGTGAGCAGCTTACCGAAGCACAACAGCTTATCGCCCACCAGCAACTCGCGCGAGCCGTGGGGGCTGGGGATCGTGACGCCGTTGCGATCGATGTTGAGAATCAGCACGTCCTGATCGCGCAGCGCCGTCTCGGCAATCGTCTTACCGGCCAACGTCGAGTTGGGAACGATCGGAAACTCGGAAATACCGTAGCCCGCCGCCAGCGCGAGCTTTTGTCGCACGTCGACGTCGGGGAAAATCACTTGTTGTTCGATGTGTTCGACGATGGCGCTGGCGACATCCACACCCGTCGCGCCTTCGATGCCTTCCAGGCCCGGCGACGAGTTGACTTCCATAATCTTGGGGCCGTCTTCACCTTCGAGCATGTCGACACCGGCAACGCGCAGGCCCATGATCTGCGCCGCGCGCACGGCCGTGCGTTCGTATTCTTCGCTTAGCTCGACGACTTCTGTCTTGCCGCCGCGATGCACGTTGCTGCGAAACTCCTGCCCCTGCGCTTTGCGGCGCATAGCCGCCACGACGCGATTGCCGACGACGAACGCGCGCACGTCCTTACCCTTGCTCTCGGCGACGAACTTTTGAATAAGCACATTCTGCCGCGTGCTTTGCAGCGTTTCGATAATCGCCGCCGCCACGCTCACGCTGTCGGCCAGAATCACGCCGATGCCCTGCGTGCCTTCCAGCAGCTTGATCACGACCGGCACGCCGCCGACATCTTCGATGGCGGGCAACACATCTTCTTTATCGCGCACGAACGCGGTTTTCGGCATCCCGATGTTGTGGCGGCTGAGCGCCTGCATCGAGCGCAACTTATCGCGCGAAACGCTGATCGCGTGCGACGGGTTGAGCGTGAACGTACCCATCTGCTCGAACTGCCGCACGACCGCCGTGCCGTATAGCGTGATGGATGCGCCGATGCGCGGAATGACCGCGTCGTAATGCGACAGCTCTTGGCCTTTGTACGTGAGGCTCGGGTCTTCTTGCTCGACGTAAATGGCGAACTTGATCGTATCCAGAACCGTGGCCTTATGCCCGCGTTTAATGCAGGCTTCTTTGAGACGACGGGTGCTATACGATTTTGGGCTGCGGGAGAGGATGGCTAACTTCACGAGCGCGGTCCTTTGGAAGCTCGATTGTGCTTTTGCTTCTTTTTCTTCGAGGTTTTCTTTTTCTTGCGTTTGAGTTTGGGCTGCGTGCTTTGCAAATACGAACCGCCCGAATCGACGAGGTAACGCTTGCGCACCGCCTCGCGCCCGAGCAACATGCGAAAGCCCATTTCATCGCGATTGGTTAGCGTGATTTCGATCGGCCAGACTTCGTCACCAACTTGCACATCCGTCAAGATCACCGGTCGCTCGCTGGAATGACCGCTCGACGAGCGCACCGAGCGCCGTTCGAGCAACGGCGCGACGCACTGAATCTCGGTTTCATTGTCGCGCTGAATCGGGTGAACGTTGAAATAGACCCACGCGCCTCGCGAATCGTGCGTAACGCGCACGTCAAACGCATGTAACGACGACGAGCGCGCGCCGGTATCGACCTTAGCCTTAACGGCACCAACGCCCAACTCGGGCAGGCCCACCCATTCGCGCCAGCCGATGCGCGGCAAGGGCTTTAGCGGGCGTTTGATTCTTTTTTTCTTGGCCATTGCCTAGTCTATCCTGTACGCGTTCACCGCCATCGAGCAACATAGCATTTAAAGGATGAACCGCCACATCGCCAACAACATCAACAGCACGGCGATGATCTTCCACGAATGCTTCGACCAGAAATTGCCTTGGCCCACATCTTCCGGCGTAATCCAATCACCGCAGGCCGGGCACTGTTGCGTATCTTCGGTGACCGTAGCCCGGCAGTTCGGGCACTGCATGGGCGGCAGATCGAAGTCGTCCTCACCGCCATCGTCCATGTCGGTCGGCAACGGCAGGTTCGGGTCGTCATCGCCGTAATAGGTCACGACTTCACAATCTCCAGGAACGATTTGAACTGCGGATGATCGCAGCGACCGATCATTTCAAACATCAGCGATTCGGTCGTGCTTACCACAATGCCCGCATGGCGCATCCGTTCGATCGCAACCGCCTTGTCATTTTCAAACCGCGACCCGCATGCATCGACGGATACGAATACGTCGTAATCGACCTTGGTCATATCGAGCGCCGTTTGCATCACACACACGTGCGTCTCTACTCCAACCAGAATGATGTGTTCGCGGTTGGTCGCTTGCAGCGCCGCTTTGAACGGCGCATCGCGCCAGCAGCTCATCGTCGTTTTTTCAAAGTACGCCGCCGAATCCGGCAAGGCATCCTTAATCGGTCCATCCGTGCCGCCCAAACCCTTGGGGTATTGCTCGGTGTAAATGACGGGGACATTCAACAACGCCGCCGTGCGAACCAGCTTGGTGATGTGCCGCCGCAAGTTGTCGAGCGGATCGCTGCCGATCGCGCCGAGCATTTTTTCCTGCACGTCTATCACGACCAGCGCGGCTTGCGAGACGTCGAGTTGTTGCACATGCGGCATGGGGCGGTCCTTTTTTGTTGCTTACCGGGCGTGAGTATAGGGTGAAGCAACGCGGGGCTTCAACCGCGAAAACGATGGATTTGCTTCGCGCATCCGACGCGGGTTTGGCACATGCGTTCGAAGATTAAGCCATTGCACGCGACCCGCTATCCGATGCTTGATTCGCACGACGCCCCCGTAAACAAATCGTTTGCGTTTTTGTGGTTTTAGGGACTGGTAACTGCGTTTGCATATCGTTACCATCGGTTGCAGTTTGCCTCGTAACCCGTTTGAGCCCGACCCATGCCCGACGCCACCTCGCTAAACGATCAAGTTGTGCTATTGACCGGCTCGACCGGCCGGATGGGTCGCGAACTGACGACGGCCTTGCTCGATGCCGGCGCGAAAGTGGCACTGGGCGTGCGCCGAATGGCAAACTTGCCGGAGTTGGAAGAGTTGATCGTCGCGCACCCAGATCGTGCGATGATCATTCCGTGCGACCTTCGCTTTGAAGCCAACGTCGTGCGACTCGTGCATCGCGTGGTCAACCGTTACGGTCGCATCGATGCCATCATCAACGCCGCTGCGATTCTCGGCCCGCAAAATACCATCGAAGATTACCCCGCCGAACCCTGGCGCGACGTGATCGCCACCAACGTGACGGGACCGTATCTCGTTTGTCGCGAAGCGTTGCCATGGATGAAGCGCCACGGCTACGGTCGCATCGTCAACGTCACATCGCAAAGCCCGCGCGAAACGAAACCCGGCGACGGTGCTTATATGGTCGGCAACTGCGCGATCGAAGGCTTTACAAGGCTGCTCGCCCGCGAACTGAAGAACACCAACATCTGCGTGAACTGTCTCGACATCGGCCGCATGACCACCGACGTCGCCCCCGCCGCCCCACCCGCCGAGTGGCTGCCGGCGTTTTTATGGCTGGCGTCGAAGGAAGTCGCGTGTAGCGGGGAGCGGATTTCTTATAAGGATCGGAAGTGAGACGATTTGTGAAGTGGTGATTTGGGATTTGTGAAGTTAAAGAGCATCGGAATTGGTGATTTTTTATTTGGCGAATTGGTGATTTGGATATTTCGTGATTTGGATATTTGGCGATCTGGTTAGTTAGAGATTTAGCAATCTGGTAATAATGGCGTCTACAACTTCGTAATCAACTCGATGGCCATTCTATGAGGATGTGCGATTAGTACATCAGAGCCGCATCGTCCCGACGCGATGAATGCACGCAAAATTCCGAACGAAATGTGATATTGCGGTGTCGATGAAACGTCGGCCCCAAAGAGTCGCGGCCTGTGGCCGCATAGATTTGATCGGAGAAGCAGACTCCACATAGCCGCAAGCGGCAAGCCGATGACATGACCAATGCTACTCAAAACAACAAGTTCAAGCCTGGCCAGTTCCGATTCGCATCATTACATCCTTCCAATTTTTCTTGTACTTCGCCCTTCGCCATTCCCCTTTACAACCTCCCCAACTTAAAGAACTTCTCCTTCTTCCCCTGCCCTGGGATTTCGCCGCCCATCATATCTAGCTCCAGCTTGGCCGCCGGGCTCATGAGGTCTTTGGTCCATTGCGGTTCCCAGACGAGATCGACCGTGGCTTTGGTTACGCCGTCGACGGCGCGGGCTTTGGTTTCGACTTCTTTGAGAATATCGCCGGCGACCGGGCAATTGGGCGTGGTAAGCGTCATGCGAATATAGACTTCCGTCTCATTTTGCAGGCTCAACTCGTAAATCAAACCCAGCTCGACGATGTTCACGGGAATTTCGGGATCGCGCACAGTCTTGATGGCGGTAAGGACGGCGTCTTTGAGGGGTTGGTTGTCGGACATGGTGGGCCTCTCGGTCAGTGCAAAGTTCAAAATGCGACGTCTGGCAGGTAGCTAAACATGATCATCGATGAGTGCGGCGATTGCGTTGTGGCTCGGCTAATAGCCGGTGCACGTCCTCGAAATACGACGGTCACAGTCATTCGTAAATTGACTTATACGCCGCTCTGCCAAATCATCTTATTCGCGTTTTGTTGCGTTCTTCAATTGCCATGCGGCCACAGGCCGCGGCTCTGAATACCGCGCCAACGCTCTCGGCGAACGGCCCGCTAACTGCCTGCCGCAACACTCTTAAACACGACGGCGTAATTCTTGATCTGCTCCAACATCGCCGCGAGACCGTTGGCGCGGGCCTGCGATAGGTGTTGGCTCAGGCCGATTTCGTTGATGAAGCGCGGAGCCGTATTCAGAATCTCGTCAGGCGTGCGATTGGAATACACGCGCAGCAACAACGCGACCAGACCGTTAACGATCATGGCGTTGCTTTCCGCCGCGAAGGCGATCTTGCCGTCTTTCAATTCCGGGTGTAGCCAGACCGTCGATTGGCAGCCGCGCACGATCCACTTTTCGTCTTTCAGATTCTCGGGAATGCTCGGATGGCGTTTGCCGAGTTCGATGATCTTTTGATAGCGCTCTTCCCAATCGGGAATGGCGTTGAACTCCTGCACGATGCGATCCTGCGTGCGTTCGATATCTTCACCGCTGGGGCGCACTTCGGTGCGCTCGACGGGGCAGGTGCGGCTCATTACGTTGACGGCTTTGCGTACCGCGTGCACCAGCGTGTCGATTTCCTCGCGCGTGGAATACAGCGCCACCGACGCGCGCACCGTTGCCGGCACGTTGAATCGCTCCATTAGCGGTTGCGTGCAATGATGCCCGACGCGCACGGCCACGCCCTCGCGATCGACGAGGCGACCGATGTCGTCGGCGTGAATGCCATCAACGACGAACGACAGAATTCCCGCATGGTCGGCGGCCGTGCCGATCATACGCAAACCATCGATCTGTTTGAGTTGTTCGATACCGTAGGTGGTTAGCTCGTGTTCGTGTGCGGCGATTTTGTCTAAGCCGATTGCATCGACGTATTCAATCGCAGCGGCAAGGCCGATCGCGCCAGAGACGTTGGGCGTACCCGCTTCAAACTTAAACGGCGGATCTTCGAACGTTGTTTTTTCAAACTTAACCGTGCGAATCATCGACCCGCCACCCTGATACGGCGGCATGCCCTTGAGCAGGCTTTCCTTGCCGTACAACACGCCGATGCCCGTCGGGCCGAAAATCTTATGACCGCTAAACACATAGAAGTCGCAACCGAGCACAGCGACGTCGACCTTCATATGAGCGATGGCTTGTGCACCGTCAACGAGCACGGTCACGTCGTGGCGATGCGCCGCTTCGATAATGTCGCGGATCGGATTGATCGTACCGAGCGTGTTGGAAATGTGTGTGAGCGCCAGCATCTTGGTGCGCGGGCCGAGCAAGCGTTCGTACTCATCCCAAACGAACTCGCCGCGATCGTTGACGGGCACGACACGCAGTTTGGCACCGACCTGTTCGCACAGCATCTGCCAGGGCACGATGTTGGAATGGTGCTCCATCTCGGTGATGAGCACCTCGTCGCCCTCTTCGACGCGGGCGCGGCCGAAACTGTTGGCGACGAGATTAATGCCGTCGGTGGTGCCGCGTGTGAAGATCACTTCGTTTGGGCTCGCCGCGCCGATGAAGCGGGCGATCCGTTTGCGAGCGGCTTCGTACGCATCAGTTGCTTCCGCCGCCAGCGCGTGCGCGCCGCGATGGATGTTGGAATGCGTTTGGCTGTGATAGCGCGAAACGGCATCGATAACGGGCTGAGCTTGCTGCGTCGACGCCGCATTATCGAGATACACGAGCGGCTTACTCTCGTGCACCGTGCGTTGAAGAATTGGAAAGTCGCCCCGGATTTTGTCGATCGGATAGCTGGACATGGGCAACCTCTCTAATGCAGACTTCATTCGATAACGCGAGTGCCTTGTTTACTGCACGGGGCAAGCGTTATTCACTCGCTCCCCCGGCGTCGCGACCATGACGACTTACGTCTCCCGGCGACGGTCAGCGGCACGCACGAGATCGGCGAAATCATCGCTGTATTCAAACGGTCGACCGAACGTGAGCGATTCACCGTAGTGCAAGCGTTCGGATAGCAAGTCTTGCAACTTATCACGTAGCGCGGCGATGCGCACTTGGCCGATACTTTCACCGGCAAAGGCGTAAATCAGAAGGCTGCGAGCCGCATCGACGCTCACACCGCGCGAACGAAGGTAGAAAATCGCTTCATCGTCGAGCTGCCCCACAGTGGCACCGTGCGTGCACTTAACGTCGTCGGCCAGAATTTCGAGCTGCGGCTTAGTATCGATCATCGCATCGCGCGACAGCAGCAGGCTCATATTCGACTGCTTGGCGTCGGTCTTTTGCGCATCTTCGCGAACAATGATCCGACCGCAGAACGCGCCGCGGGCCTTGTCATCGTAGATGCCTTTGAAGAATTCCCAACTGTTGCAATGCGGT
>JAUIHO010000235.1 GCA_030432035.1 Phycisphaerae bacterium | reverse complement strand
CCGGCAACACACCGCGCGGCGTTGCAAACCAAGGGTTGAACGCGTTATTCACGCCTTTTTGCACGGCAGGCGGATTGGTGTCGTCCGTCAGATCTTTGAATGCATCTGCGACGGAAAACCCGCCGGGGCCACCGAACGGCGGCGAACTGTAATGCCCGGGCACACGGTACCCAACTATGATCCCCATGACCTTCGACTTAATGTTGGGATGCGTATCGAGGTAATTGCGAACCGGACCTATGACCTGCGTTTGAACTTCTTCGAGCGTATTCAAATGCTCGGTAAGTGGCATAGGAAAACCGATCACATGAGACGACGGTATACTCCACTGTACCGAGTACCAATTGGCCCAAATGATGCTATCGATACTGTTCGTGTTATAAACAACGAGCCAACTATCCGGCATATCTGCCGTTCGATGTTCGGGCGGGACATCTCCCCCAAGGACGACGCCGGCACCCGCGTTTCTGACACAACATCCCAGCCCGACAAAAAAACAGATTCCAACAGCTAACCACAACCGTGATTCAGAAATACGCGGCAGTTCGCAATGATCGTTTTTGTTGCTAAGGACCATTACCAATCCCAAATTTCGGAGAGTACGCTTGGTAATCTCTCCGAAAGCACCTCACTATCCGAAGCCTCATTCCCAGTAACCGTCCAGACCTGCAACCAAATCAACGGATGAATTGAAGACAAAACTCCAACTGCCAGCCAATTTGACATGGACATCCGCTTCTACTGTCCGACGAAACTGAAACCCTAAGATTCCGCACCGACTTTGCTCGCCTTAATTCATCACAACACTAACAAATACGTCGTTCTTAAGGCAATTGGTTAACTGAGTCTTAATCGGAGCATCCGTCCAATTAAGCGCCAAAAGCAGATTCAGCCTTTTGGACAAACCAAATTAAGTCACAATTAGGCAAACTTCGAACCGCAGGGGCATGCATCGGCTGTGTTGCAAGTAAAGAACAGGGCCGAACTCATACCACAAATGAGTTCGGCCCCCTGTATAGTTCTTTACTGATCGCGCATCCCAGGTGCCCTACGAAGCGAAACACTCCATCGAGCAACGTAAATGCCTTAATGACTGAACGCCCTCTTCGCTTCAATTAGCGGCGGCGTCGAATCAAAGCAACCGCACCGAGCCCGAGAAGGCTGATGGTCGCAGGTTCAGGGATGAAGAAGATATCGACAGAGATTGCCGAGGCCAACAGGTTCGCCTGAGCCGACGCGTTGACGTCGCCACCCGGAGCGATCAACGACTCGGCGAATGCGTTGAGGTCGATGCGGATGTCGTCACCGGCAAACAGGCCGCCAATCGGCGTAGCTGCAAACCCGGTGAAGGAGCCGGATGCAGGACCTGCACCGAAAACCACTGGGAAGTCCACGTTGGCGGAATTTACAAAACCGGCGTTGCCCTGAGTTTGAGCCGAAACCGGAATGTTGAAGTCCATGTCCGTGACCGTCCAGCTTGCACCGATGTCGGCCGTGGCACCTTCACCGTTTACTTGCCAGTTGCCGGATAGGGCAACGATGACACCGCCGACCGTAACACCAGGGTTCATGGCAAGGTCGATTACGAGATCACCGCTCGCAGACGGGTTACCCGTCGTCGAGGTGGAAAATGCAGCGTTTCCAAAAGTCAAAGACGTAAAGGTGCCGTTCGTTGCAACATTAATCGGCGCACCAAATGCACCAAACGCCGTGCCGGAATAAGTGAAACCGGCGGCGGCGGCGTTGTAGCCAGGGATGTCTCCGCTTGAGAACGGGATCTGAGCCTGAGCCAACGAAGCCGAAGCAAGGATGGCTACCATTGCAGTTAAAATCTTCTTCATCTTCTCTCTTCTCCTCTTCCGGTCATGCGGTCGATCATCGAGGCGACAATCGCGGCAATTCGGGTCTTTGGCGAGTGGACCGGCGTTCGCACACCGATAGCCACCGTAATCACAACTCGAAAACAATTCCTTATCGACGGCGACGCAACGCCACAGCAGCCCCCATCATTAACAACAATGACGTGGCGGGCTCGGGAATAATGACATCTGCGCGTGTCTTGGAAATCGAAGAACCATTGCCAACCCCCGTAGGCGTTAGCTGAAACAAATTCGTCAAGTCGAGGCGGAACGTATCAAAACCGGTCGGCGAAAGAATGGCCGATTTATCCGCTTCGTAAATCAACTCAACATCCCACGTTCCATCGGGATAGAAGTTGTAGTCGCCGCCCAACAACGTAACACTCTTCGTTTCGAAGGGAAGGAACGGCAACGGCGGAGACGGGGCAACCTGCGTAACCGTAATCGATGTCTGGAGATTAAAATCTGCCTGCGGATCGTTGGACACATAGGTGCCGGATTCGCGAACGATGATCTCCGTGATCAGATCGGGACTCGAACCGCCCGGTACATCCGGAATCGTGATACTACCAATATTCGTGCCGGAGATCGACACGCCCCATTCATTTACCGAGTCGATTTCGACATCATTTACGTCGACCGTGAAATTGGGATTAAGGAAGAAGAAGCCGTTTTCATTGATACTCGGCGTGCCCATTAGGGCACCATCGGGACCAATGTGACCAGCCATCGTCGCATCAAAATCGTCGACGCTCGACCAACCAAACGCGTTATTCGAGCCTTCGGCAGCAAAACCCGCCCAGCCAGCCGCGTGTGCCGACTGAACCGCGAGAAATACCGCTGACAATGCAACCATGGTGGCTGCGATAGGTTTGCGATAAAGCATCAAATTCCCCTCTATTCTGTTCCTCATTCCTGCACACACGTCCGGAAAACCGAACTTTTCGCGCAGGAAGTGCGGTCGCTCTTTCCCATGGAGCTTCTTTTTACGAAATCGCGGCCCATAATGCAAGGAAATTTCCTGAAAAAATAAATTTGAGCTCATGAAATGTGGATTCGCGACAACTCATCGCGTTTTTCACCGAGAATTCCCGATTCTCCAATGCATGGGACCATTTTTTTTGCCCCGAAATTCAGCCCTCAAGGGCTTGCAGAATCCGGTCATCGCTAAGATCCGTCGCATCGGAGATTCAACTTGTCCATCTCTTTGAATTCTCCCAATCCCCGATAGACTTGCCCGACACCGCATATCCATAAAAGTCGGATACCGCGCACTGAAAGTGCTTGGGCTTCGTTCTTCGCTCGCTCTAGACCCGCCCTATACGGTCAACGCATTGAGTAAATTCAATCCGTCACGAATTTCGACCTCCGACGCGACGTGAAATCCCGCGTAACTGAAATTTAGACAACACAAGACTTTTCGGACGCCGAACATCCACATGATGTGCAAAACTGTGACCTGATACACACTCATTAAATAAACAGGAAAATGGTGCGATCCGATTCCCCTCAATGTGCTTGTAACGACAACTCATAACCCTCTACAATTTACGTTAGTGGGTGTATGGAGCCCGACATACTCGCAACGACGCAAACGCGTCTGCGATATCCAGGTGCTCCATCTAATTCGAATTTGCATTACACATTTGAAGATTCATTGAGCATTGCGGTGCGTAATATCGCTCTCATGGTGAGCATAAATCTCCGCGCTCGGGGGAGCGTCTTAGATGACGACCAACATTGTTAATTCAATCGTCCGGATGTCGATGTTCGCGGCTAGTACCGGCCTTCTACTTATACCGACAGTAACGGCATTAGCAGGAACCGACCTCATCGTCGGTGAACTCATGGGTGACCTGGGAACGCCGACCGAGTTTTATAACTGGGGCAAGAACAGCCCGAGCGATACGGTCACGGCCTACTCCATCGGCACGACGTCCTGCAATCTTGGCGATACCGAGATCAGTTGGGCACTGAGTGGTGTTCATCCCGTCATCGGTCAGCAAGCTTATCGCATTGCGAATGGTCGCTTCGAACAATTAGGAATGTCATGGGTGAAGCACGGCTTTGCGTCATTGAACGAAGATGCATGCAATACCGGGTTTTGCAATCCTGGCCCTAGCAATCAGGTACTCTATCCCGGTTGTTCGGACCCATACGGCGCGAATTTGAATGGCAATCACTTCCGCACCGGTCCACGACGCGACATCAATGCGTCCACGGGAGCGAACGTGCCCGGTACACCGAGTCCCTACAACTCGCAGTTTGACTTTCGCAGCGATAAGTACTTCAAACGTCTCGTGTTGAACGACGACGATATTGATCCAGCACTCAACCCGAATGCACGATACTTTGTCGAAGGCCTTTACATAACGCCGGATGACATTACCCACGGGACGCAACTCAATAATGCGTCGTATCGAGAGTTTGAGGTAGTAAGCGGCGGTCCAGACGGCTCTTTTGACCTTCAAGTAATCGGCTCGACTGTTCGCGAACTTCCGGCACTTTACGCTTGGCAGGCGCTCGACCCGACGGTTGAAATCTCTCTCGCCATCGTCCCCAATGACGGTGCTTTTTACGTTGCGTGCAAAGTAACCGACCTCGGAAACGGGTCATGGGATTACGAATACTTCGTTTACAACTCTTATTCGCATCGCTCTTGCGGATCGGTCCTAATACCCTTCGGGGCCGACGTCGAAATTGCCAGCACAGGTTTCCACGATGTGCACTATCGCGATGGTGACGGTCACGTTTACGGTGTTGCCTATTCCGATACGGACTGGACGCCGACCGTTAACGCGGGCGACATCACGTTTGCAACTACACCTTTCGCAACCGATCCCAATGCCAATGCGATTCGTTGGGGCACCGGTTATAACGTACGCTTTGTTGCAAACGCGCCGCCTGTTGCCGGCAACGTCACGCTCGGCTTGTTCCGACCGGGCACGCCGACAACGGTTGATATTGCAGCATTGGTTCCAGACGACGCCCCGCCGCCAGCTCTGGTGTTAGGTGACATGGATGCCAGCGGCAGCGTCGAAATGCCCGACGTGCCGTTGTTCGTCGCGGTATTGCTCGACCCCGGTGCGGCAACGCCCGATGCCGCATTGCGAGCCGACATGACTGAAGACACGGATAACAATGCAGAAGACATCGCTATGTTTGTGGCTGCATTGTTGGGCACGCCTTAAATCGGCAACCCAGCCATATGTGATTTGGAAGCCTGCAGAATTGGTTAGGTGCCGCTTGCCAGAAGCGCCAGCGCCCTGCCCTCATCCCCGTTCATCAGAATGCGCATCTTATCATGCCACGGCGCGACGCTGGGTAAATGCACAACACGAATAATCGATGTCGCTTCCGTCGGTTTCTCAATGAACTTGGTTAATTGATTGTCGGCTTGATAAAGAATGTCTTCGTTAAAGACTGCACCTTCAGCATCGGGATATAACGGAAGGTACAAAATATTCGCTTCGATCAGATCCTGGAAAAAGTGCGTCCCGAATGACACTTCCGGCACATAGCCGCCCTTTTCAACTGCGACTTCAATAAGCATCCGAGCCTTGTTGATGTCAGCATACGTTACCGGCACGCCAAGACGCAGGTCGTTGCTACCCCACCTTCCGGGGCCGATCAAAATAAACCGTTGATTCGCCAGTGCGTTATTCAGACGACCCACGGCCCGCGCAACCTCAACGCGTTGCTCGCGCGTTTCCAACTCGTCGTATGCCCGTGGCGGCACGAACACGATGTATTCGATGTCATCGAGCCGGCCCGAGCGCACAAACTTGTTCGCATTGAAAACGATGCGGTCGCGTTCGACATCCGTCGGAATTTCCTGTGGCAGGAACGCCTTACCTTCACTAAGCGTGCGGCATTGCAATATGTATAACGTCTCGCCGTCGTGAGCGAACTCGACATCGACGGGAAATCCGTACGCCTTTTCAAGCTTCCGCATGATGTAGCGAATTTGCTCGGTAAAGATGCCCTCGCTCAATAGCTTGTCGAACGTGATATACAGATCGCGCGGGTCGGCATCGAAGTATGTACCCATCGGCGGCACCAACAACCGCTCTTTGCGGATCGATAAACATCGATCCAGCAGCGGCATATTGCCGCCGTGTTTCATAAACTCCTGCACCGTGATCGATTCGAGCTTGTTCTTCTCAACGTTGATCACATCGAGCGTCCGCTGCGAATTGCACATGATCTCGGTCGTGGTCGACTCGTGCCGCAAGGTCGGCACACCTAGCGCAACGAGCCGCGGTGATTCCCCCGCAACGCGATCGACGGCGCGCGTACCCAAGCCCATTACCAGTCGCACAAGACCGTCTTCTCGCTTAATACGCGGGCTCCAGCGATATTCGTTCCGCGAAAAAGCCACGCCGGCGAAAACCGGCGCGAAATAGGGACCACTGCGCGTGCCGACGACCTTTTGAATCAGGACCGCCATGTCCTCTTCGTAGTCGAGCAGGTCATGTGCCCGGCGGTACATGAGCGGGTCAGGGCCCAAGACACTGGCGTATACCTCAGCGACGGCACCGAGCAACGCCTGCAAACGCTGTTCTTCGCTTCCCTGATTGGCGACAAACAAGCTTGCATACTTGCCGCTAAATGCCGTGCCCAACCGATCTTCAAGCAAACTGCTGCTGCGCACAATCAGCGGCGCATCGCCGACTTTTACTAGCAACTCGCGCAACTGTTCGACGATGCCGGATGGAAAATCAGCATTGCGGAAGACCGACTTGATCAAGCGGTATTCGTTATGAATTTCTTCCGGCAGTTTGTATTTCTGATTCTGATATTCGCCGAGGCCGTTGAAGGCGAGAAAGTCCTCGATGACATCCGAGCGCATGTAGAACGACTCGGGAATTGCAACGGGATATTTCGCCGCGGGGTCGGCCGAAGGCTGGTAGTCGTTCGTCGGTTCGGCCGGCAGTAAATCCTGCTCCGGCTTAGTCGCATGGTGGCGACGACCGCCAATGATGGTGGCGGCCAAATACATCCCCGCCGCCTTGCCGCCGACCCGCCCCATACCGGATTCCGCACCGATGGTTCGGTTGATGATGCCTTCGAAGTCGCGAATGCGCAGAAAGCGTTTGGCAATGGCGATGAACTCAAGTTGGTCGCTTACGAGATGGCGAATCAAACCGACGCGAATCCCCATGGCCTCGTCTGGAGCGAGCTGCATCTCCCCCACTGGCAGCGCGCAAAACCGCCGCACGGTGTCGGCCAACAATCGAAATGACACAGAGCCCAAGGAGACGATCGCACGAAGTTTGTCCGCTTCTTCGCGCTTGAGCGCCAGGTTGACGACGTTATCGACCTCTTTGCTGGTGAGATGTTTGCCGACGGCACGGCGCGTGATCGACTGCACCGAGTCCCGCTCTGCCTGATCCCCACGCGGAAAATCGGCAACGTTATGGTTGTCCGAGTCAGTCGGCGCCGCTTCCAGCGCACTGCCGGCCGCGTGGCGCGCTTCGGAATAAACATCGTCGATGCTCAGCGCTCCACGTTCGTGCAGCATGACGAGAAACTGCCGCATGATTCGATCAGAGAGGTGCGGATACAGCGTGAGGTATTCTTCCAACCGCTCCAACGCTGTGGCGGGCTGGGCGCGATCGATGCTCGGCGAACCTGGCATGTCGAATTCAGACGTCA
>JAUIHO010000234.1 GCA_030432035.1 Phycisphaerae bacterium | reverse complement strand
CGATCGAAACTGCGCAGCCCCGCTTCTACGTGCGCCACCTTCACGCCCAACTTGGTCGCCACTAGCGCACAGGCGATCGTGCTGTTTACATCGCCGACGACGATCACCCAATCGGGCTTTTGTTCGACGACCACCGGCTCGAAACGCTTCATGATTTCGGACGTCTGCACGGCGTGCGAGCCAGAGCCGACTTCGAGATTCATATCCGGCTCGGGAATGCCCAGATCGACGAAAAACAGCTTACTCATGCGCTCGTCGTAGTGCTGGCCGGTATGCACCAGCAGCGGCTCGATCTTGGGCGACGCGTTGAACGCCTCCATCAGGGGGGCGATCTTCATGAAATTGGGCCGGGCGCCGCAAACGCAGATGACTTTCAGCATGAGATTCTCGCTTGGTGGTTCAGATAATGCTCGCCGTCGCAGGCTTCAATCGTCCCTCGGCATGCTACCCCATCATCGGCGATTTGCGACCGGCCCGAGGGTCAAAACCGGCCCGCACGGCCCCGTTACCGGTACCTGTCTCTCGATGCTGTTTTAGTCTCTTGGCGGGAGCATCGGCGTCCCGCCGGTGAGATACGCAAATAGGCACCGCCGGGACGGCGATGCTCCCCGTGGTCGGAGTCAAACGATACCGGTACCTGTCGTCGCCGCAGCACTTGACCACCCCGCCAGCCTCAGCCAGAATCCCTAGCTATGGACAAGCAGCTCACCTGTACCGTCATTACGCCCGAGCAGAAAGTGCTCGAAACCCAGGCCACGCAAGTGATCGTCCCCGCACACGACGGTCTATTGGGTGTTCTCGACCATCGCGCCCCGCTGGTTTGCGAACTGGGCGAAGGCAACCTGCGCATCGACCAAGCGGGCGGCCAAACGAAGAACATCGCCATCAAGGGCGGCTTTGCTCAGGTGCTGAACAACAACGTCACGATTCTGACGGAACAAGCGACGGTCGGTTAAGGCCTCGCACGCATTTCTCCCGTCCAAGCAACGCTTGGCGCTATTCATTTTCTTTTATTATTTATCTTCTTGAGGTGATTGCAAAATCGCCGCTAGCTTTCGATTGCCCGACCGCATTCGGGACATCTACCTGATTCAACACCTTCAATCAAATAACCACAATCAAGACAAAAGTTCCCCTTCTCCCTCAAAATTGCACGAACTGTTTTGCGGATCTCTCGGCGGTAGCACCAATAAACGAAATTAAAGTAGACGGTAGCCCCCAATAGGATCACCGCTATTTGAACTGGCCACCACTTGAAGAATTGATTGCCGGGTGAATAGCGCATCATGGCCCAGCCATATGTAACGGCTATGACCGCACCGAGAAAAAAAATCCGATCAAAGTAGAAATTCCTAACCCTCTCAAATGCCGCCTCACGAATGTCGTGAGCCAATCGGGTATCGGCCATAGCTCGCAATTCGGGGATATCGACGAAAAACTTCATCGATCGGCCCGACTTTTCCATGCTGCAACTCGGTTGCACTCACTCATCGAAGTCGCCCCATTCACAATACAACTTTACCCATTCGTCCGCCGTAACGGCTTCCGGTCGTATCGTGGGCTTGATTTTCAATCGATCTAACAACGAATCGACCTCATCGTTCCCCATTCGTTTCAGCGTTCCCAGCAATCCTTTGCGTCGACTCTGAAACACCGTGCGCACAAATTTAGCGAAGCCGCGCGGGTCGTTTACTTGTAACGCATCGCTCGGAATCCGTTCCATTTTTACAATCGCCGACTGTACCTTAGGTGCCGGCCAAAACGCTTGCGGTGGCAGCTTGGTCACGATCTCGACGCGCGCCAATGTTTGAGCGATCACGCTCACTGCCCCGTATGCATCGGTGTTGGCGTCCGCTCGCAGCCGTTCGGCCATCTCCAACTGCACCGTGAACACAAAGCGCTCAATACCGAAATCACCCAGCAACAACTCGATCAATAGCGATGTCGCCACGTCATACGGCAGATTCGCCACCAACATGCCACGACCGTCGACTGCCGTGCGAGCCGCAGCCATCGCGTCGATAACTGCCGGCGCCAACGCCGACTTTTTCGCCAACACGTCTTCCGCGATCAGCGTGTAACGATCGACGTGGCCGTAACGCTCCGCCAGAATTACCTGCAGTGCCTTATCGATCTCTACGCCAACCACGCGACCAGCTCGATGTAACAGTTCCCCCGTCAGGCTGCCGGTGCCGCAACCCACTTCCAACACCCAATCGCACGATGAAACCTCGGCAGTATCCAGCACGCGATCCATCAGGTTGCGATCGATTAAGAAGCACTGACCGTACCGTTTGCGCGGGGCGGCGGCGTGGCCGTCAAGCAGCGCCTTAATCTCGGCTTTGGTCTGAAATCCGGGGATGTCGGTCAAGTCGCCCTCCTGCCAGCGAAGAAATCACCATCGATTATAATTGCTTCCGAAGTCGGCGTCGGTCGGGGCGGGCTCGAAAGCCGGTCACCATGCTGCTCGAACCGTGGAGTGATCTCAATCCGATGAAATCGCATGAAGTTCTCAAGGAAGCTGTCGATCAAATCGGCGTCAAAGCGTTGGCCGCCAAACTGCGCCTGAGCCAGGCGCTGGTGTACAAGTGGTGTCAGGATAACGACCCGAAGGACCCCGACACCAGCGGCACGCGCAATCCGCTCGACCGCTTGCGCGAAATTGTTGAAGCCACCGGCCACGTGCCGGTCGTGAACTGGCTCTGCCACGAAGCGGGCGGCTTCTTCACGCACAACCCGGAAGAAGAATGTGTCGATATCGACGGTGACCTACTAAAGTCGACTCAGCAAGTCGTTAACCGCTTTAGCCAGTTGTTGCGCGAAGTCAGCGAATCTATCGCCGACGACGGCGCCATTTCTCACGATGAGGCCGACCGCATCCGCGACAATTGGGAACAACTCAAATCGACCGCCGAAACGTTTGTGGTGGCGTGCGAGCGCGGCCTGTATCTGCCACCGGAAACGGAAGGTTCGAAGTGATTCGAGCATTGCATCGTAGTGTACCGTCGTCTTTTCTGGTGACGGCAATGGTTTGCGCAGCCGTCGTCCTGCATGGCGGCTGTAGCGAAAACAACAGCGGGCCGTCCGACAATCAACGCATGATGGTGTCATCGAAGAATTTCGACCTCGGTCGCACGGATGGTCGCCGCGATGCCAAAAGCGCATGGAGCGACGACGGTGCATATTGGTTGTGGCTATGGGCGGCGGAAGAGAGCTACCAGGTTGGCTACAAGCAAGGTTGGAGAGAAGGCCGCGCCGAAGTATCCAACCAACAGCAAGCCGAACGTGGCAAAAAACTCAACGAACGGAATGAAACCAACGCGAGTGGCGGATAAACTCCTCAGACGAACTGCGTTAACCGCCCGGAATCCGGACACCACGACCATGACGATACGTATCGAAAAGAAAGTTCAGGACGGTGTGCACATCTTCGAGATCAGCGGCACGCTGACCGATGAAGCCGACCTGGTGCGCCACGTGCGCAAGGCGCTGGACGGCGAAGTCGACGGGCTCGTCGTTGACTTACACGAAGTCGACATGATCACATCATCTGGCCTGGCCGATTTGGTGCAAATTAAAGCGCGTTGCAATTCGTTGAACCTGCCGATGCATTTGGCAAGGCCCACGGCATTTGTGGTGGGCGTACTCGAAACGACCAAGCTCATCGGCTTTTTTGACGTACACGAAAAACTCGATGAGGCCATTGCCGCAGTTAATGCGGGCTAAAGTTCGATGACCAATTTCCGAATTCCCGTTTAACCATTAACTCTAATAACGAACGATGCGTTTTAACTATTCGACTACTCACCTCTTTCTGCTTGCATTGCTCGGGCTCACGTTAACCGGCTGCACCGCCATTGGCCCCGCCGATCAGCTCAATCCGATGCCCCTCATACGCATCGTCTTGCCCGACCCCGGGTTCTTCGGTCTCGAATTTGAAACCGTCGAGCTAACGGCCACCAACGGTGAAACGCTGATCGGTTGGTTCGTGCCCCACGAGAGCCCGCGCGGAACGGTGCTCATCAACCCCGGCGCCGTGTTCAGCCGTTCGTGGCCGCTGCCGCAGGTCGCGATGTTTCACGATCTCGGTTGCAACGTATTCATCTACGACTATCAGGGTTCGGGCGAAAGTACCGGCATCGCGACGCTAGCGACCGTACTCGACGATGCCAACGTCGCGCTTGAATGGGTGCGAAACTCGGGCCAGCCCGCCACTGATCGGATCGTGCTGTTTGGATTATCTCTCGGCACCATGCCGTGTATGGCGCAAGCCGCCGACGCCGCGCCGGATATCGTCGGCATGATCGTTGAAGGCACCGTGCAACAAGAAGTCGTCGTCGATCTCGGCTATTTGTTCATGGGCATCACGCCCGGGCCCAATGCCGCGTCGCTCGTGCCCGACGCCCTCGACCCCATCGCCAACGCCCCGCGCATTTCGGTGCCGAGCTTGTATCTGCAATCAATGGAAGACGGCATGACACCGTTTGAAGGCGTCGTGGAATTGGTCGACGCGACGCCCGAGCCCAAACAACTCGTTGTGGTCGAAGGGATACATGGACTAGGGATATTTCAGGATGCGGATTACGTGGAGATCGTGAGCGGGTTTATGGATGAAGTATTGGGGCAATGAGGCTTATGCCCGCTGTAGGGTGGGTCATACTCGACCCACCGAAACTCATGCAAGCTTGAATAGCTATAGCAACATAATCTGCGGCACAAAATGAACCAACCGTCGCTTGATCAACTGCCCTAAACAACGGTACCGCTCGGCAATCATACCGCCACCGGTTCCGCCAACATCTCCACCGACTCGACATCATCGCTCGACCGTTCCCAATCGACCGGCACACCGTGAGATTGCGGCGGAACCAAATCGGCCGAGTCGATCTCCTTGCCGCCGACGAGCGCACGGAACGTTGCCAGCAGAATCTTCGCATCGAGGATTAGGCTCATGTTGCGAACATAGAGCAGGTCGTAATAGATCCACTGTTGGAAGTCGCCATCTTCGCGCTCGTGACGGCAGATTTGCCAAATGCCCGTGATGCCCGGTCTCACAGACAGACGGGCGCGCCGCCACGGCACGCAAATCTGATTCTCACGAAACGGGCTCGGCCGCGGACCGACGAGGCTCATGTGCCCGACGAAAACATTCCAAAGCTGTGGCAGCTCGTCGAGATTGGTCTTGCGCAAAAAGCTGCCCAGTCGCGTGATGCGCGGGTCGCGTGCGATCTTAAAGTGTGGACCGTCGAGATCGTTTTCCGCCAGCATCTGTCGCTGCATCGCGTGGGCGTCTGTTCGCATGGTGCGAAACTTTAGGCAACCAAACACACGACCGAACAATCCTTCGCGCTGATGGACGAAGAACACCGGTCCGCGCGAATCGAGTTTGATCAGTATCGCAATGAGCGCCAACACCGGCGATAACACCAACAAGCCCAAGCCGCTAGCCAACATATCGACGGCGCGTTTGGCGCGATACAACTTCGCACGCGGCTTTTCGGTCTCAGCGACGACGGGCGCGAACGATTCGATCTCGGCATCTTCAAAGCTGCCGGATGGTTGGGCTTCATCACCGAATTCAAACAAGCGATGTCGTACTGCCGCACCGGCGCGAACGATCGCCCCTTCGCCGATCATCGCTTGTGCGACCAACGCGTTGGCTTCAATCCGTGCGGAACGCCCAACGATTGCCGGGCCGATGATCGTGGCATTGGCCGCGATGTGCGCGTTCGGCTGCACGATAACGGGGCCAACCAAGCGCGCCGTCTCATGCACCACGGCACCGCGACCGACGAGCGCTTCGTTGTTCGAAAGCCGCGAATATTCGGGCGGTGTTGCCGCGCTAACGGCCTGTTGAATTTTCCATTCGCATAACGCCAAATAATCCGCAGCGCGGTTGGCGTCGATCAAATCGCAATGCACGGGGATGTCGCGCGACAAAATTCCGCGCGCCGCCATCGCCGCCGGGGCATTGGCGATTTCGCTCATGCGCACATCGGCCAACGCGGCAGCCGGAAAGCACGAATACGATACGGCACCGACGGGGCGCGTAACCTGCGTAACCTGATTGTAAAACCGCTGCACGCGTCGAATGCGGCCGTCGTGATCTTTCACGATGCGCTCGCTGGCGTCGGTCGCATCGCCCCCCATCGCCACCACATGCAACGCACCGGGAAACGTCTCGGCTTCGCGTGCTAGCATGGCAAAGTCGAAACCGGCCGTCGGCCAATGTCGTGGATCGATCAACAACACGCGGTCGGAGGGTTCCAACTGCGCAACGCCCGGCAGATAGCCGTTGGCCAGTTCGACGGTCACGTCGTGTTCGTTACGTTCGGCCAAGGCGCGCAGCGCCGGCAGCACACGTTCGTCGCGCGCAACGATGACGAAGTCGCTACAGCCGACTTCGGCGGCGCGATCGCAAAGGTGCCCGAGCATGCTGCGCGTGCCTAGCGGCAACGTCAGAATCGACGTCGGAGCAGCGGCACCGGCAGCATGAATCACGCTGTCTAAAATGATGGTCTTAAAGTACATGGTTCCCCCCTCTTGGATCCATGCGTCAATGGCTTACGCCAACAACTCCGACGTATCGAGATGCCGTCGGTGATAATCGTATGGGTAGTAGGCGGTTCCGTGTCGCACGCCCACGAGCATCGTGCCCAAGAGCCGAGCGCCACATGCCGATAAGCCGGCGAACGCTTCCACGATCTCTTCGCGGCGCGAACCTTCGGCACGCATCACCATCACCACGCCGTCTGCCTGGCCGGCCGCAATGCGGGCGTCGGCCATGGCCAACACGGGCGGACTGTCGATCAACACATAATCGAATTGCGACTTCCATCGTTGCAGAGCGGCGGCGAACGCACCATTAGCTAGCACGTCGCGATTGCCGCGCGCGTGCCGTTCGCCGGTCGGCAAGATAAACAGATTTTCGTTGTCGGTCGGAATGATGGCGTCTTCGTCGCTCAAGTCACCGCTCACGACACAGCAGAGTCCGCGCTGGTCAATCAACTCGAAGTACCGCGATGCCGACGGGTGCAACAAGTCGGCATCGACGAGCAGCGTACGCTTGCCCATCGCCGCCAAGCTGCGAGCCAAGAGAATCGAGACGGTCGTCTTACCCGAACTGGCTTCGGGGCTCGTAATGACGACCGATCCGCCGTTGTTACCGAGCTTCTGCAACAACATGGTGCGGACGATTCGCATGTTTTCGCGAATCGCACGACCGAGCAGCGTGTCTTCACCTTCGCCCAACGCGTCGCGGGCACGCGGCAATTGACCGAGGAACGGCACGCCGTTGGGCACCGCATCGGAAACATCCTGATAGCTATGAATCTTGCGATCCGAACGGCTGCGGACGAAGCCCGCGCCAAACGCACCGAGGAACGACAAGGCAATGCCGCACGCCGTATAAAGACCGCGACGGTCGGTGGACGGCTTGCGTCGCAGCTGCCCCGCCGACTGAATCGTGACGCGTTCGGGTGCGTTGCGTTCCAATTCGAGTGCGTGCAATCGGTCGTCGAGTTCCTTTTGAAC
>JAUIHO010000233.1 GCA_030432035.1 Phycisphaerae bacterium | reverse complement strand
CGCGCGTAATCTGGCGCGTCTCTTCAGCGATACGCGTATCCACGCGGCGTTCGGTCATCACGGCTTTGTTGCGCCAATTGTGTATATCAAGACGAAGTGCTGCCAACTTCTCGGCGATACTTCCGAACTCGCGATGGCGATAGGTCTTTGTGGGTTCGCGCTGCCCGTCTTTACATGCCGCTTCGGCCGACTCCAACAGCGATCCGAGCGGACGCATCAATTCGCGCTGCGTCCACCAACAGCCTACTAACAACGTCCCAACTCCAACCATTAGTACCGGCACGTAAAACATGACGAGATGTTGCGGAAAGCCGGCCATCATCGGTCGCATATCGAAAACGGCCCCCACCACGCCCGGTTTACTATCGAAGGTGCCGAGGCCGATCTTTGCAAAGCGCACGTCCAACGGTCCGTCTTCCGACGTCAGCTCGTGCATGAGCCAGTAATGGCGGTGGGAATAACTACACTCGCCGGTGTGAGCGGCGTTCAGCAGTGAGATCGGCTTAATGCACTCACCTTCGAGCAGGATTCGGTTTCCGTCCGCATCCCATACGCCGATTGCCTTTACCGTCGGCATGTCGAGGAGGCGTTGTATGACGGCTTGATGATTGGATTCGTCGTTGAGATCGCAAGCCGCCATTTGGGCGGCGAGCATTTCGGTCATAACAGCTGTATGCGTATGTGCCTGACGGTGCGCATCGTCGCGGCGAAGAAACTCGTGACAGATGAGCGTGGCTACGATCAAAGACACCATCATGCCCAATAACGTGATGCGCAGCGATGTTTTGATGGAGACTTGTGGCTTGTGTGTAATCAACTTCGGCCCCTCCGTGCCATGCACCCACATCGCGGTCAAGCAGGCGCGTTACGTTCTTCCCGCGCACATGGCGCGGCTTCCCCATCCCCGGGTAGCGTCCGTGCGAGAGACATCACCCCCGAAACAACTCAATTTCAAATTACGATATGACGGGCCGCGCGCGTCCCGGACTTGCGGTTCGCGGCGCGCAGAAATGGACCTATTGGCAGGCAAGCGGCCCAACTGCCAACATTATCGGTTTGTCAGAATGGAAAAGCGTTCTTACGCGACAGCCGCAAGCGTCCGCGTAATTTTGATATCCGGCGTCGTGGCCAAATCAATCGTGCCGTCAGGGCTGCTGGCACTGCCGATCAGGGGCTTAATCACCGGTCGCGTGTGAAAGTCCGGATTGGCACGCACAACCTTGGCACGACGGCCATCGTCGAGTTGCACGTAGCTGCCCACCGGAAAGAGCGCGATCGAATCGAGAAAGGCGCGAACGAATTCGCTCTCAAATCGCCCCGCAGCACAATCGTACAGAATGGTCTTCGCCGCCTCGTAGGGCGTAAGCTTGTCGCGGTACGGTCGAGGAGAAGTCATCGCGACGTATGAATCTGCGATCGAGACAATCTTGGCGTATGCGTGGATTCGTTGATTCGTACGTGCCCGCGGGTAACCAGAACCGTCGGCGCGTTCGTGAACTTGAAAGCCGAGAAAACGAACTTCGCGCGGCAAGCTCGGAATACCCTGCAAATAATCGAGTGTGTAAGCCGGATGGCGACGGACCGCGCTCATCTCGGGCTCTGTTAATGGGCGCTCGGCTAGTCGAATCGATATCGGTACGCGAAGCATGCCGACATCGTGCAGCAAGCCCCCCAGACCCACTTCGACGATGCGCTCGCGTCGCAACCCTAGCTGTGCCGCGATGTTCATGCTCATTGCAGCGACGTTGACGCAATGTTGATAGAGGTATTCGTCGGGCGAACCGCGCAAGCTCAGAATCGTGGGGATCAGATCGAGATCGAGCGAGACCATATCGGCAAAGTCGCTCACGATGCGATACAAGTCGCGATCGATGACCCGGCTCTCCGCCTCGAGCCGTTTGCAAAACTCGCCAATTTCGCCGACGGCCGTCTCGTGTCGTTGCTGACCGCGTTCGGCGCGATCCTGCAATTCATTAAACGGCAACCGCGGTCGATGCGAGGCGTCGAGCGGGCGCGCTCGGACCATCGCGTTTTCGGGCGTGAGCAATTCGCGTTCGAGTCGATCGATTGCTTTTTCGTCGACCTCATCCGAGCGAATCGGCGGTGGCGCTTCGAACGTTTGGACGTAACGAATCTTGCGATTGCGCAGAAGTTGTAAAAAGTCGGACGTGACGGTTATGCCCGCCGCCAATAGCAGCACGCCGTCGTCGTCGTAAATTCCGCGCACCAGCCGCTGACCCACGCGCAACGTCGCAACGTTGACGGTTTGGCCCTCATCGACTTCGCGCACCGGCAGATTCGGTTGCGCAGATTGGTTGGCGTTTTTCATATCGGGCATAAATGCGAATTCCGACCGTCGTCGTGCGTGCTTCTAGCGCTGCCTAGCGTGACGAAAAAGATATCGGCTTGTAAAGGTCGCGACGTCAGCGAAGATACTGGGCCGCGTGCAGAAAAGATGCCATATAACTCGGGCGGACGGCGGAAGTTGCCGGTCATTTTTGAGATGTATTAAGACGTTGGGGCAATGATTGGGTTACAACCAATGCTTGCGGCGGAAAAACGCGAACAGGCTGGCACCGATGACCAACATGATGCCGAGAACCATCCACAGGCCGTAAGGCTCGCGTTCGAGCGGACCGAAATGCAGGTTCATTCCGAACACGCCGGCGATCAACGAGAGCGGCAGCATGATGCTCGCGAAGATCGTCAGGATCTTCATAATCTCGTTGGTACGATTGGCCAAAATGAAGCTGTAGTTATCCCGGACGGTATTGAGACGATCGCGCAGGCGATCCGACAGTTCGCCAACGGCAATGAGGTGGTCGCGTACGTGGCGAAAGTCAAAGACGATGTCGTCGTCGAGAAAATCGGCCAACTCGACAATGGTCATCGAAATCAATTGATCCTCGGCATGCACGAGGTGGCGAATTTCGGAGAGCATCGCGCGCAACGCGGCGGATTGTTGCAGGATTTCCGGTTCGCAGTCGGGCGCCAGCGATTGATCTTCGAGTTGATCGACGCGCTCTTCGCATGCCTGCATGAAGACGACGTAGTTATCCACGATTTGGTCGATCAGCGCGTAGAGCAGATGCCACACGCTATCGCGCGGAAACAACTTGGGCCGACGTTGGGCCTTGCTTCGCAATTGTTGTAATGTGCGAATCGGGGACTCGTGCACCGTGATGAGAAATCGCGGCCCGACGAAGACGACCAGTTTATGCGGGTCGAACTCATCGCTGTCGACCTGCCCGAGCATGCCGTATAGAAACAGCAGGTGGTACGCATCGTAGTCGTCAACGCGCGGTCGCTGTTCGCCTTCGAAACAGTCGCTGATCGAATCCGGGTCGAGTTGGAAGATGCGGGCACATTCTTCGATATCGGCGGCGTCGTTCGATTGCAGATCGACCCAAACGAACGTGTCTTCGCGCGTCAGCACGTCGGCAATCTCGCTGACGGAGATATCCTCGACGGGGCTCGTTTTTTCGATGGCGTAGATCTTCTGCATAGACCGCAAAAGGTAGAGGCAATAGGATTTACTTGCAATTGCCGATAGTCGGCAAGCCCAACAGGAGTGACTGCAATGGCCAAAGGCGAAGACAAGTTCGATCAGCATTACGAACGCCAGCAGGAAGACCGCAAGCGTGCGGCCAAGAATCAACCCGGCGAAGATGACGAACCGCTTCCGCCGCCGGTGGACACGATTCGCAACGATGACGACGAACCGGGCCGAAACGACCCCTGCCCTTGCGGCAGCGGCAAGAAATACAAGCAGTGCTGCCTGAACAAATAAGGCGGATTAGCTTACAGGTTTGGATTGGGGCGGGCGTCACCGGCCTTAACGCCAAGTGACGTGCATGAGTCCATTTGATCACCTCTGATTTGAATGATCCCGGTTCTCTTTAATCTGCTGTACATACCTGCGGCGTTGCTGTACCTGCCGATCTTGCTGTATCGCATGGTTGTGTTGGGTAAAAGTCGTCGCGGTTGGGCCGAGCGGCTGGGCGCAGCACCGCGGCGCGCGGGCGACCGCCCCTGCGTTTGGATACACGGCGTATCGCTGGGCGAGATCAACGCGACGCGCACGCTGGTGAATGCGTTGCGAGAAACGAATATCGACGTTTGTGTTTCGTCGACGACGGACACGGGCAGCGACGCGGCGGCGCGGCTTTATCCCGATCTCTTGCGTTTTCGCTTTCCGATCGATTTCTCATTTTGCGTAAAGCGAACGCTCCGGCGGGTGCGCCCCAGCATGATCGTGCTGATGGAATTGGAGTTATGGCCGAACTTCCTGGAAGTGTGCGCCCGTGAAGGCGTTCCCGTCGCCGTAGCCAACGGTCGCATTACCGAAGAGAAGTCGATGCGGCGGTATCGATTGCCGTTGGTCTCGACCGTCGCCCAACGCATGGTCGGACAACTCGCGTGGATTGCGGCGCAGGATAAGACCTATGCCGAGCGTTTTAAACGGCTCGGCGTAGATTCGGCACGTGTACATACGGTTGGCTCGATCAAGTATGACACGGCACAGGTGACGGACGCGATCAACGGTGCGGATGCGTTGGGCGAAGCGCTTGGCATCGATCGACATGCGCCGTTGATCGTGGCGGGATCGACGGGACCGGGCGAAGAAGAGATTTTGCTCGATGCGTTTGGCGCGTTGCGCAAGCGCATCGATGGACTGCAGCTAGCGATCGTGCCGCGCAAGCCGGAACGATTTGCCGACGTCGCGCGCTTGATCGAAGCACGCGGGTTTCGATGTGTGCGACGCAGTCAGCATGGCGATGGTGCTAAATCTGCCTTGTCTGATACGGCGAATCGCCCCGTCGTGATTCTTGGCGACACGATGGGCGAGTTGCGCAAGTTCTATTCGCTAGCCTCGGTGGTGTTTGTCGGTCGGTCATTGGTGTCGATGGGCGGATCGGATTTGATGGAAGTCGCGGCGCTGGCGAAGCCCATGATCTATGGCAGCCACGTTTGGAATTTCGAAGATATCGACGGTCAGTTGATGGAAGCAGTCGCCGCGCGAAAGGTTCGCGAATCGGCAGAGCTTCCTGCGGCAATCGAAGAGTTGTTGACGAATGATGAGGCGAGCGCCGCGATGGGACAACGTGCTCGTGATGTGGTAACGCACAATCAGGGTGCGACGGCTGCGATTGTTGAGTTAATCGATTCGACGCTTAATTGGCAATCATGATTACGACAAAAAGATAGGTCGCCGAAGGTTATGTGATTCCTGCGTCCACAGGACGCAGCTCTGATGCGAGCGCGTTTAGCGTCCCCTTGGTTAAGGTTCGAAAACGCTTTGAGCTAGCGCTTAGAGATGCGAATCCATAACAACGCATCGTCGCAATACCGCCCTACTGTTGCGGCTTCGTCTTTGCCAACGCGACGTTGGCTTGCAAAGCATGTTCCGACTCCGGATCCAATTCGCAAATCAGCCGCCACGTTGCGCGGGCACGATCGATTAGGCCAACGTTTTGCAGCGCGACGGCCAGATTGGCTTGGAAATCCAGATTGCGCGGGTTGCCTTCGGCGGCGGATTCGAGATGTTCGAGTGCCGTTTCAAACTGATGCCGTTGCGCAAATAGCAGACCCAACTGATAGTGCACATCGAGATAGTCGGGTTGCACCTTCATCGCGCGGGCGAATGTTTCCGTAGCGTCATCGACGCGATCCATTTCCTTCTGCGCCAGGCCGAGTTTGATCAACGCCTTGATGTAACACGGGTTGATTTCAATCGCCGCTGTGTACGCATCGATCGCGTCTTCGATCTGACCGCGATTGCGTAGCAACAGACCGAGACGATAGTGCAGGTCGGCATGATTGGGATGACGTCGTATGGCGTCGCGCAACTTCGCGATTTGCGTCGCGATCAAATCCTGTTTTGGATCATCCACCACGTCGACAGACGGGCATGCGATCGACGGATCGGGAGCTGGCGCCAACGCCGCATCCGATGCCTTGCTAAAGTCCGCCTTCAATTGCATACGCGCCACTTCGGAAAAGAGCAGCGAACTGTTCGGCTCAATGCTGCGTGCGATCTCAAACGACTGTAGCGCGTCGTCGGTCTTCCCCGTCGCGTGTTGCGCCACGCCCGCACCGATATACGCCGAGATCAACCGATCGTTTAGTTCCAACGCCTGCGAAAACGACTGCGCCGCATCGGCAAAGCGACCGCCGCGTAGGTGCTGCGTTCCAAGCTTGACGTTGGCTTCCATATGGTCGGGGCACAATTCCAGCGCCCGCTCGTAATTCGACATGGCCGAGGCGTCGTCGCCAACGCGTGCGTATAGATCGCCCAGACGCAATCGCGTATCCGGAAAGTCCGCGTCGGTATCGAGCATGGTGTGCAGGTGTTCGATTGCTTCGCGAATCAGTCCCGCTTCTTCGTAAGCCGTGACGGTATCGTCGCGTGCTTCCCAGTTGTCGGGTTCCATCGCGATGGCGTGTTCGTAGCGTTGAATCGCATCGTCGTAACGCCCGGCTTTTAGGAGCAATCCGGCCAGCGTCAAATGCACATCAACTTGGTCCGAATCCAGTTCGCCTAAGCGCTCATAAGCCGCAACGGCGGTATCCACATCGCCACGATTAAGCGCAATCGCCGCCAAGCGTTCGTGTGCGTTGCGCAGCGTCGGGCACAAATGCAGCGAGTCTTCGTAGAGGTCGACGGCCTGATCGAGAAGGCCCAACCGTTCGTTGCAATACCCCAAACAAAACAACACGGCCGGGTTGAGCGGGTCTTTCTTTTGCGCGATGCGCAGTTGTTCGAGCGCCACTTCCGTTCGGTTGAGTTCGTCAAACGCGCAAGCCAACCCGATACGAGCCGGCAAGCAATCGCGATCGATTTTGAGCGTTTCAAGAAAACAGTCGCGCGCAAACGCCGGTTCTTCTTCATGAAGAAACGCTGCACCCAAGCGCACGCGTACCGCCACATCGCTGGGGTCGGCGTCGACCGAATCGCGCAGTTCGTCAAAATCGTAGTCGCCGGGGCGACCGAGGATATCGGCGAACGCACCGGATAGGTGAGCGAGTAAACCGCGACCGAAGGCATCGAGCAGGTGTGACATCTGAATAGATCCCTTTCGTTAGGCCGCCGAGAGGGCTTCCAACGCGGTCCGCGCTTGGTGGTAGTTTTGGTTGAGATCGAGTGCCCGTTGGTATTCGCTGATGGCCTCGTCCGTCGCACCATCGGCGCGGAAGAGTTCGCCCAACATGAAATGCACATCGGGATAGTCGCCGCCGAACAGTACGGCTTGCGAAAGGCGTTCACGTGCTTCGATGGTGGCGTCGCGTTCGGCGTAAAGCTTGCCGAGTTGAATCAACGCCTGCACGTAGCGTGGGTTGATCTCTAACGCATTAGTCGCTTCGGCAATCGCCTCATCGGTGCGGCCCAGCCGTTCGTACACGCGGGCACAGTGATAATGCAAATCGGCAAATTCGGGTCGCGTATCGAGCGCGCGTTCGATGATCGACAGCAACGTGCCGAACAAATCGCGATCGACTTCGCTCTCCGGAAGTTTCAGAAATGCTTCAACAAACTCCGGCTCGCTGGTGAGCAAATCACC
>JAUIHO010000006.1 GCA_030432035.1 Phycisphaerae bacterium | reverse complement strand
CGACGAACCCTGCGGGCGATGCCAATCAGCCCGACGCGTTGCAGAAGCTCACCGATGAATGCAACGACCTGCGCGATAAACTCCTGCGCGCACAAGCCGAATGCGCGAACATCAGCAAACGCCTGACGCAGCAACATCAGCAGGCAATGCGCACGGCAGGTCTCGAATTGGCCCGCGCGCTGTTGCCCGTGTTGGACAATCTCGAACGCACAGTCGATGCCGGTGCAAACGCAACCGACCCTAAGGTGATCGCCGACGGCGTGAAGCTCGTCCGCGACGAATTCGTAAAGGTATTTAAGGAATTCGGCGTCGCGCCGGTCGATTGTATTGGCCAATCGTTTAATCCGATGCAGCACGAAGCGCTGTTTCAGGATTTTGAGAGCCCGGAACCGGCGGGCACGGTCACGCAAGAGTTGCAGCGCGGATTCATGATGCACGAGCGCGTGTTGCGACCGGCCAAGGTGGCGGTTTCGGCGGACAAGCCGGAAGAAGCCGCGAGCGAAAACGATGCCGTACCATCCGAGCAGAACAGCTCGGCGGAGTCATAATCGATGCCAACTTACGAATACGAATGCGAAACCTGCGGCGAAGTGTTCGATATGTTTCAGTCGATCAAAGCCAAGCCGCTACGTAAGGCCGAATGCGAAAAGTGCGGCAGCAAGCAGCCGGTCAAGCGGCTGATCGGCACCGGCGGCGGGGTGATTTTTAAGGGCTCGGGCTTCTACCAGACGGATTACCGCAGCGAAGGGTATAAGAAGGCGGCGGAGTCGGAAACGAAAGCGGGTAAGGGCGACACCGCAGACAAGGGCGGCGAGTCCAAGAAGTCCGAATCGAAAGCCGAGTCGAAATCCACCGAAAGCAAGGCTGACAAGCCGAAGAAGAAATCACCGAAGGCGGAGTAGTACGGCTCAAACTGGCGTTAGGATTCGCGGCGCTTGGCTCGCTGGCGGCGGTCTTGTATCGTGACCGTCGTGGCATTTTGACAGTAGCTAACCCCTTATTGGTGACGGGGATTAAATAGAATGGAATCCCTTCACGACGGGCAAGGCGCCGATCACGGCGATCTACCGACCACTCATCAACACGACCACTCGTGGCTCGATGTCGCACTGATTTTTCGCGCGTTTGCCTTGGCGTTCTCCGTCAAACGGATCGCCGTCGCGTTCATTGCGCTCGTCGCGACCGGCATCTTCGGTTTCGCGCTCGACGCCGTTTGGCCGTCGTCGAACCAAGTTGCTTACCAAACAACGCCATCGGGGATTGTCGCGGAGCCGGAATTGTTGCGATTGGGCATGCCGCTCGAACGCACCGTAGATGGCGAAGTCGTCGCGCTACCGCGGATGGGCAACTTCGCATTTCTCGTTGATGAACTGCGCTATGCCGAAGACGGCGTGACTGGTGGCGTGCGCGGCTTGTCGCTAACGGCGATTGCAACCGGCAGTCGCCGTGCGGCTTCGGCGGCGCTCTGGCTTGCCCTTAACCGCACGTCGTATGCAGTAATCCTTTTCCTTGGCGTGTCCGCGATTTGGTCAATTGCTGGCGTGGTCTTGGCCCGTAGTGTCGCACTCGCGCTAACGCGTGACGACGACATTGCCTGGTCGCAGATGCGCGGCATTGCACGACTGCGCGCCCTCGATGTTTATTTGGCAAAGCTAATCCCGCTTGCTGTCGTGCTGGTCGGCTCGGCGGCCTTGGCGCTGTGCGGCTTGTTGGCAGCGATTCCGGGTATTGGCGAGTTGCTGTACGTCGTCGGATTCCTGCCGCTCATCGTCGGCGGCGGAATGCTCATGGCATTGGCCGTCGTCATTGGTGGGGCGGCGTTGCCGTTAATGGCGTACCCCGTCGTCATTGACGGTATGGACTGTGCCGATGCGGCGGCGGCAGCATGTAGCTATGTCATTCGCAGACCAGCGCGGTATGCATTTTATCTTCTGGTCGCACTTAGCGGCGGCGCAATCTTGCTTACCGTTCTAAAGCTGCTCGTCATGTTAGGGCTATCTTTGGCCGGTAACGCCGTAGCATCGACCATGTCGCTCGACGATGTCGTGCTTTCAACCGACAGCGCGGAAGCGTCCGTCGCGAAGCCCACTGCCATCTGGACGCCGCCGTCAATGGACGGTTCGTCACCTTTTTACGGCACCATCTCCGACCGGCCGGTAAGCGGTTGGTTGGGCCTCGTGCGCTCGCTTATCCGCCTCGCACTCATGTCCGTTTGGGCGTTATTGGCCGCTGTAATCGTGGTCTACGGCTACGCCGCGGCAGGTGCGTCCTATCTTCTGCTCCGACGGTCCGTGGATCGCGCGGACATCACGGAATTGCCCCTCGAAAATGCCGATAAGGACGACAGTTCGGCAATGACCGAATTGTAGGATTTGATCGAGCGTGCGCTATCTCCCGAAGTGCACGCGGGCCGGAACAAACCAATTGATTGACGATTGGTACCGCTCGTTTGTCGATCGACGACTTCGATGTGTCGATTCGAATTCCCGCTCAAATCCAGGGTAGAGGTGCGCCCTCGGCGCTTGCGGTTGGAGCTTTCCAAATGCGTAAAACGAATGTCTGTGTTTGTCTATTTCTGGCGGGGCTGTTGTCGGCACCGTTCACCGGCTGTACCGAACTCTTTTTCGTCGCAGGTCCAGGCGGTGTGTTTCCGCCGCAAACGACCACGTCGAGCGTAATCAGCACCGGCGGTCAGGCCACCACCCAAGGCACGACGGTCGGCGGCGGTACGATTGCCGCACCGCAATACACGCAGAACATCGTGGATCCGGTCCTAGAAGCGACGGCCGGTGCGAAGGTCATGAAAGCCGCCGATATGGACGGCGATGGCCTGCTCGACTTGGTCTCCGGCTCGAATGAGAATCAACCTATTCAGTTGCACATGCGCAACACAAGCGGACTGACGTTCGAAACTTTCTCGATTTCCGGCGGTGGTCCGATTGCCAGCATGATCGACTTGGAAATCGTCGATCTCGATGGCGACGGCAATCTCGATATCGCCGTGCTCGTGCGCGACACCGGATTCGTGCCGGTTCAAGACGCCAGCATTCGCGGTGCGGTCGTCTTGTTATTCGCCCCCGACGATCCGACGGATCAACTCGCTTGGACCGAAGTAACGATCACCGCAACGTTTAACTTGCCCGGCGAAGATATCGGCTTTGCGGCATTTGCTGTGGCCGATTTCACTGGCGACGGTCGCGCCGACATCATGCTCGGTTCTAACGAGATCGAAGAGACGGATGTCATCCGCCTGTATCAGAATCCGGGTGGTGCCAACGCACGCGACGGCGGTGCGTGGACCGAAGCCGGCTTGCCGGTAACGTTCGATGTCAACCTGATTCAGGATTTGGCCGCTGGCGATATGGATGGCGACGGCGATTTAGACGTCGTTGCGACATTCCCGACAGCGAAGACGTTTAACGTGCGCTGGCTCGTGAATCCTCTGCAAGAGTCGGGCGTCGACGCCGCGATGGCCGGTAACTGGACGCGCCGAATCGTCGGTCAGCAGTCGGAAGTGGATCCGGAAAATCAGGGCGGCGACTTCATTGCCGTCGGTGATATCGATGAAGACGGCAATCTCGACGTCGCCGTTGCACACGGCACGTTGAAGCTGGTGCAATGGTTTGAGAACCCGGGGCCGGGCTTTATCGAACAGCAAACGTTCCCGTGGCGCGTGTTCAACATGGCCCAGTTGATCGAAGGCGTTGAGATGACGCAAATCCAACTAATCGATATGGACCTCGATGGTTCGCTCGACCTGTTTGCGACGGCCAGCGGTCAGATGGTCGGCTTCGAGCGTGGCAGCGAATTACGCGACTTCTGGAACGGCTTCACGATTCTCGCGACCAATCCGATTGCCGACATCGGCGTGTGCGGCTTTGCAGATATCAACGGCGACGGCCTGCTCGATATCCTAGCACCGTTCGATCGCGAAGGTTTGGTGCAGGATCAGTTCCTGCTGTTCCTGCGATCGTCGCCGTAACGTCGTCTCACGAATTTGTGTATTGAAAGCGGATGTCGTCCAAGCGGGCGGCATCCGCTTTTTTTGTTAATGAAAACGTGCGGTTAAAATTCCCCACAAAGTCAATTGAATACGCCGCAGCCATTTATCAATGGCATCCCTTCCGTCGGAGGTTACAATCGGACCCTCACGAGCGAATAGCCGCTCGACTTACTCGGAGGCCGATTATGAACGTTCGATACTTGCATCTATTGGTTGGCATGTTGTTTATTTCGTCGGTGGGCATGGCGATGGCGTTGCAGCCCGCACCGCGACCGATGCGTCCGGTCGAACCTGAAAAAGCTCGAGCCAAACGCAGCACGCGCGACCGACAGGATGAAGACGCCGCGCGCCGTCGTCGCCAAGACGTGCGCGATCAGCGCGACGGTCGTCGCAACATCAAGCCGCGCCGCAGCGATCGTGACCGTGTGCGCTGGCAGTTGGGCGTAACGGGCAAGGATACGGATGCGGGTGTGGTCGTCGAACGCGTGATTGCGAACTCGGCGGCCTCGCGAGCGGGCTTCGAGCGCGACGACGTGATTGTCACGGTCAACGGCTATCAAGTCGGCGTCGTCGATGGCGTGTTGTTCGACCTTGGTGACGAGCTTCAGCAACAGGCCGACGACAACGGCGTGGTCACCATGCTTATTCAGAATCGGCGCGATCGCCGACTCGAAAATGTGCGCGTGCAACTCGATCGCGCCGGCGGCTTCAACGGCCCGAACCGCACGATTGTGACGGGCACTGTGAGCTATCGCGAGCGTATCGCGTTGCCGCCGCGCTGCGTGCTAAGCGTCGAACTTGTAGAGTTGGATCGTCGCGGCCAGCGCATCCGCACGGTCGATAGCCGCCGAGTCGCCGTGGGTTCGCAAAACACCATCGCGTTTGAATTGAACTACGACGCCCGCGATATCATCCCCAATCGTCGTTACGCCGTCGAAGCGCGCATCCGCGACGATGCACGCACGATCATGCAAAACCGTTCGACGTATTACGTGCTGACGGATAACGCACCGAGCCATGTGGATATTCGGGTGCAGCCGTAGGGGCGATATACTTAAAGCTATCCCAAAAATTCCCCTCCCTTGCAGGGTGGGGTTCGGGGAGGGTTGCGACTTCCAAAGATATCCGGATTTCGGCGAGCACGCTTTAATTCGGAAATGGGTTTTGGAGTTGCTTCTAGCGTTCGTTCGTTTGCGTGTTCATTTCACCGGCTTGCATGCAGAGGTCTGTTTCACATGTCCGTCGCACCATCCAACCTATCATCCGAAACCATCCAGCATCTGATTGCGACTGCCCATCAGTGCGACCAGATGCCGAGCATCGACGATCACTTGCGGCATCGCAGCGTGGCCGACTTGTGGCGGACGCTCACAGCCGAGCATGGCGATCGACCTTGGATGGACTATTACGCGTGCAAGTCGGCCGACGAAGAACCGGCGAGTTACACTTACGGCGAGTTCGCCGGCCTGATCGATCGCATGGCCGTATTGCTGCATCACGAATACGGCATCGCCCCCGGCGGGTCGGTCGCGACATTGCTCATCAATCATCCGTACACGATCGCGATCTATTTCGCCGCTTGGCGTTTGGGCGCGCGGGTGGTGCCGATCAATCCGGGCGAGACCGACGAACGCGTCGATTACATCTTCACCAATTCCGAATCGACGTTGCTCGTCGCGCACGAAAGTTGTCGTGACTGTTACAACGCGATTCATAACGCCATGCCCGACCACGTGCGCAAGGCGATGATTGTCACGCAAGATGATAACGGACCGCGCGAAGGGTGGGACGATTTCGTTGCCGAACTGAAGGCCGTAAACGCGTCGCAGCCGCTGCCCACCGTAAATGACATGAATTGGGATGCCGAAGCGCTCGTCGTGTACACGAGCGGCACGACGGGCAACCCCAAGGGCGTGGTACTAACGCAAAAGCAGATGTTCGCCGACGCCTATGCGATCAGCGGTTGGCACGGCATCGACGAACACACCGTCATGATGAACGTGCTGCCGATTCATCACGTCAACGGCATCGTGGTCACGCTGCTGACGCCGGCGTTTGTCGGTGCGCGCGTCGTGGTTAACCAACGCTTTCGGCCCAAGGGCTTTTGGCAAAAACTCGCCAAGCATGATGTCGCCATCGTGAGCGTGGTGCCGACGTTGCTGCAATTCCTGATAGAGGCGGGTGAAGAACTCGATCTCGAGACGATTCCGAATTTCCGTCACTTCATCTGCGGCGCCGGGCCGCTGTCGGTTGAATTGGCGAAAGATTTCCAAACGCGTTTCGGCCTCCGCATCCTGCACGGTTATGGCCTGAGCGAAACGGTCTGCTATTCGTGCTTCTTGCCGACGACGCTCGAGTGGCACGAACACTGCGAACGAATGTACAACCACGGCTTCCCGTCGATCGGTTGCCCCATCGATGTCAACGATATGGACATTCACGATGCCAACGGCAGCCCGGTCGATGAGGGCGATCGCGGCGAGATCGTGATTCGCGGCCACAACATCATGAAGGGCTACTTCAACAACCCCGAAGCCAACGCCCACGCCTTCGCCCACGGTTGGTTCCGCAGCGGCGATGAAGGTTTCAAGCTGCGCGGCGAAGATGGCCGCGATTATTACTTCATCACCGGTCGTTTGAAAGAACTGATTATCCGCGGCGGCGTCAATATCTCACCGTTCGAGATCGATGAAGTGCTCTGCGCTATGCCCGGCGTGCGCGTGGGGCTGGCCGTCGGCTTTGAGAATCGCTACTACGGCGAAGAAGTCGGCGCATACGTGCAAGTCGAAGATGGCCAGTCGCTCGACGAACGCGATGTGATTGCCCATTGCCAGCAGCACCTGCCCACGCACAAGGTGCCGAAGGTCGTGCTGTTCGGTGATGACATCCCGGTGACCAGCACGGGCAAATACCAGCGCGGCAAATTGAAGCACTTGTATGAAGCGTACAAGGGTAAGCAGTTTCGCTAGGCGCGGCGTGCGATGAAGGTCTTGCTACAACGCATCTCGAACGACCGCCATCGCATGGTCGTCGTCCGGGCCGATGGTTCGCGTATCGAAGCCGAGTTTGAAACGCGTAGTGTATTTCTGCACGATCTGGTGCATTACGCCGTCGAGACCGAGGCCGGTATCGCCGACGGTTTCTGGGGATTGCTGGCCGCCGGTAAGCACTTTGACGAGTTGCCCGCGTGGGAAGCGGCGGGTAACGACGGCATCAAACTGGCCGAGTCGCTCGTCGGGCCGATGCAAAGCGTGTGGGCGGGTAAGGCCACCGCCGAACGATATGTTGAACTCGCAGGCAAGTCCGCACCGTTCGTCGATATCGCATTCGTCGAGCGCGTGCAAGAACGCATTCGCCGCCTATGGGGCCAATGGCGCGCGACGCCGTTTCATGAAACGATGGAACTATCGTGGCCGGCGCAGGATGGCAGCGCTCGCGCCGAATAGGACGAGCAAAAGCGCCCGCGGCTCGGGCACCGGTCGAATGGAAATGTTGGCAAAGCCGTTAGCGTCGTAGATGCCGGGGTTGGGTTCGGCAAGATCGTCAGCGTCGAGTACTGCAAGGAAGCGGTAGAGGCCGCCCGCAGGAAGCACGACGCTACCATCGAACGAAAGCGTACCGGAAGCGGGCAACAAGTCGGCATTGCCGCCTTCCATGCCCTCGGATAATAGCAACGCACTCGTGTCGAGATCGCGAATCGAAGCGCCAAAGAGGAACTGCGTTTCATCACCGGGCGTGTGGCTGTAGTCGAGGGAGCCATTGAGCGTAACGACCAAATCAACGTCCGTCTCGATAAAAAACGCCAGGTCAGTCACCGTTCTGATGCCGGGCGAACTTCGCATCTGGTGATGAAATATTGTATTGAAATCCCCGATGCCGATGTCTTCGAGCCACGAGAAGTCGTATGTCGAACTCGCAATGTTCTCACCCACTTGTGCCGTGCTAGTCGTTTGGAGTGGATTGAGGATGTCGGTGAGGCGCTCGAAATCATCATTGCCCGCAGGGCCGGGGACGGCGACAAGGTTAAACAGGTCCTGAGAGATCACCGTGAAGCCAGCTTGGGTTTCCTGAATACTGCAGAACGAAAGGAGGAACGCAATGACTACGACATACCACGAACGCACGCTCAGATCGAAGGACGTTAACAGCAGCGACATGCTATCTCCGGCGGTGTCGCAACAAGGCGAGTGTCGGCAACAGCAACAACGCGCTTGCCGGTTCCGGCACCGGTCGAATGGAAATATTGGCAAAGCCGTTGGCGTCGTAAATGCCAGCGCTGTCTTCGTCGAAGTTGTCGGCGTCGAGCACGGCGAGAAATCGATAGAGACCGCCAGCAGGAAGCATCACACTACCGTCGAACGAAAGCGTACCGGAAGCAGGCAACAAATCGGCGTTGCCGCCCTCAAGGTCTGCTAGATAAATATGCTCCAACGTTGCGATATCCGTAATCGAAGCGCCAAAAAGAAATTGCGTCTCATCACCTGATGTGTGGCTGTAATCGAGCGCCCCATTCAACGATACCATTAAGTCAGTATTGGTCTCAATAAAGAATCGAACATTTGTGACGGTATTGATGCTCGGCGAATTACGCATTTGGTGGCTAACAGCTAAGTTGAAGTCCCCAATGCCGACATCTTCGAGCCATGAAAAGTCGTAGGTCGAACTGGCGATATTATTTTCGATTACCGCCATGCTCGACGTTTGCAATGGATTGATAATTTCGGTGGTGCGGTCTGTCTGTTGAGTGCTTGATGGGCCAGATGAGTCTCGAATGGTGTTACGAAGCGACCATGATGTTAGTTCAAATCCAGCGTTCGCATCGAACGCCGATCCAAACAAAACAAGCCATGTAATAAAAATATGAAAACGCATCATGCCGGTTCCTTTCCTCGAATCACTTCAATTGTAAACGGCCCATCCCCGATTTCCTACCATGCTGCACGCCGTGTCGGCTCAATTTTCATTGATTTGCACCGCGCTGTGCAGCGTTAAAATCGTCCCCATGCCAAAGATCATCCTCTACGCCGCCGTTAGCCTCGACGGCTACCTCGCCGGTCCCAATCATGAACTCGATTGGCTTCGGGACGATCCCGATTACGACGGTTACGAACCGTTCATCGCGGGCATCGATACGCTCATCATGGGCCGCCGCACGTGGGATGTGCTGGCCGGTTTCGGCGAATGGCCCTACGGCGAACGCCGCGCGTATGTCATGTCGCAAACGTTGGAAAAGATCGAAACCGACCTGCCCGTCACGGTAACGAAGCAATCGCCGACGGAACTGATCAAGTCGCTGCGCCAAGACGCCAAGGATATCTGGCTAGTCGGCGGTGGGCTCTTGGTGCGGTCGTTCTTAGCTGCCGATTTGATCGATGAGATGATTCTATCGACGCAACCAGTCTTGCTCGGCGACGGCCTGCCGCTGTTTCCTGCCGGTTTTCCCCAACGCTGGTTCGAGCGCGTACGCGTGTCGCACTACCCCAAGGGCATGGTCGAAACCCATTGGCGACGATCGCGGGAGAATGGCGAGGGATGATGGAGGCGTGATGTAAACAAGCCCAAGAACTGGGGCGACGAAGGATTGAATTTTCGTTCGCTCCGTCGTCGCCACCAGTCGCCGTGTTTTTAAAAATTGGATTCGGTAGGGTGGGTTGTACTCAACCCACCGAAACACACGCGATGTTCGATGCATGGGTTATGTTCGATGTCCATCGCAAATTTGAATTCGCTGATCACGAGGCCGTTCAAGTTCATACCATGTTCGTCCTCACCTTGCCAAAGAAAGAATTTGCATGGTTATTCGTGCCGTGAGTGTTCTACTCAACGCATCGCACCACACGCCAAACAATCGGTGGGTCGAGTACGACCCACCCTACGACTCTCAACCGACACAAAGGCGACGTTCGATGCACGTATTGTGTTCGACGTCCATTGCCAAACTTAAACCCTCTCCCCGACCGTTCAGGCTCCCGCCTTGGTCGCCTTCACCCTGCGAGGGAGAGGGAGCAAGACGCCACGCGTAACGTGTTGCGCCGCGCTAAGCCAACCGCGGTTGACGACCGTGGCGGCGGCTCATGGTTAGGCGGGGTTGCGCATGGTCGGCGCGCTTCTTATTACGCGTGAGCCATACGCTCTTTTGACACGTCATCAACGCGTACGGATGCACCCAAAACAGGCCGAGCGTTGCGTACATGCCGTACATCACGCCGAAGACTGCCTCGGTGCTGCGTTCGCGCACAGCGAAGAACACGACGGTAAAGAGCGAGCCCAACGCACACGAGCCCAGCAGCTTCAACCCGAACACGCCCGGCATCGCAATCGCCAAAGCGAGCGCGACGATCAGAAACAGGTACGGCAGCACTTGGCCGACGGCGCCCATCAGGAAGTTAAAGCGAATGCCGAGTTTGCTTTCGCGACGGAAATCACCAAACACATAACTGCCGGTGAAAAACGTTTCGCGAATGTTGCTACGCGCCCAGCGCAGAAACATCTTGCACAAACCGAGGTACGTCGTCGGGCTGTTGGTCAGCACGCGTGCCGTTCGCTGGAAGCGCACCTTCATACCTTGTTGCAGGATGAAGTTTGTCATCGCGTGGTCTTCGCCGGCGCGAGCGGGCATGCCGCGCCAGGTCTGATGCAACCATTGATCCAAAATCGGCATCACGGCTGAGCGACGATAAGCGGCCAATGCCCCGGCACAACACAGCACGGCACCGTCGCCCATCATGCTTTGCGATGCACGCTTGTAGTCGAACGTCATCACGTATCGCACCGACAGCATACGTGGGATGAATCCCTGCGTGCGGTTGAGCACGCGCACATTACCGGCGGCCGCGCCGACAGTCGCATCTTCGACCAACGGGCTGACCACGGCGCGCAGCGCGTCGCGTTCGATCAGCGAGTCGCTATCAATCGAGATCAGGATATCACCCGTCGCGCGACGAAAGCCCTCGTACAGCGCATGACGCTTGCCGCGGTTCTTGCGGAAGCGTAGCGCCGTAATGCGGTCGCCGAATTCGCGCGTCGCCCGTTGGATGTGACGCCACGTATCATCGACGCTTCCATCGTCCACGACGTAGATCTCAAAGAGATGTCGCGGATAGTTGGCCGTGGCGATGTTCTTCAGTGTTTCGTAAACCAGCTTGCCTTCGTTGTAGGCGGGTACCACTACCGTGATCGACGGCAAGCGCGATTCGACAACAGTTGGCACCGGTTGGTAGCGCAAGGCAAGATACAAACGCCAGAAACTCCAGAACGTCAGCAGTGCACCGTAAGGCACACCGATCATCAGAAAGATTCGTCCCGGCGTGGACGACCAAAGGATGTCGGCGGCTTGCCATGCGACATCCGATTGCCATGCGGCAAACGCCGCAAGCATTGCAAACGCAATGATGCCGAGTTTCATCGCGACATCGTGCGGTTGATGCAAAGGTAGATATCGGTGGTAACTGTCATTCGGTGCGCTCGAAAATTGCGCGCGGATTGTTGTAAGCATTGTTGACACGGCGATTCTCCATGGGGATTCCGATCGCAAGAAAGGGCGACCGGTTCAAGGATTGAGCAGCGAGCGTTTGCCTCCCTTCACATTGCCGGGTCGGTGAGTCTTAAGACCGGGCACGGTGAATCGATTGGTTATTCGCTGCTTTCCTAATTATTCCATTCAGTTTGGCAAAGTGAATACAAGTAACGGGAAATTAAGGTGTTGGTAATGTGCTGGTTAAGCTAATGTAAAATCAGGGCTTAGCGTTTTTCATCTTGTCTCGTGCTCCAAAATAATTCGGGGTGCCCCTCAGGTCATCCGCCGAATTCCGCTGAGTTAGACACCTTTAGAAAGGTGACGTTAACTCACCGCATAGCAATATATTTAGTCGTTTTTTTCAGGATGTCCAGATGGGATCGAGCGACCGTGGGGGTCGGCCTGCGGGTCGGCAACCTCTTCCCGCAGGGCGGTCTCAAGGCGGGGGCCGATAAAGTGCTCCACCCGCTCGGCCGGCTCGTGAAGGTGGTCCAACGGAAGGTCGGAATGTTGGGCTACGTAGGTTTCCCAGAGGCGGTGGGAGCGAATCAGCCGTTCGGCACGGTGGAGGCCCTTTTCGGTCAGGGCGAGGCTGCTACCGCCAATTTTGACCGTTAAACGACGGCGACGGAGAGACCGTAACGCGTAGCTGGTTAGCGGGCCGTGGCCGAAGATGCGGCGGAGTTCCTCGGTCGGCATGGCGGCAGCCGTCTCGTCGCCAAGGTGTTCTTGGAAGCGATAAAGGATGCCGAGGATATCTTCGCGGCGAATCTGGAGGCGTAGGGCCATGTGTTGCCACGCCTGGCTGGCCAGCCCCCGGCGGGGCGCGACGACGATGGCGACGGCCAAAAACAACCCGGCGAAGACCGTCATCATGGCGGATGTGTCGGGTTGAATCGGTGTGTTGAACCAGACCGGAAAGGCGATAACGGCCAAGTGCGACATCACGGCGGCAAGGCCTGAAAAGACGACGCTCAGCAAGAGCATGATGCCGAGGCGGTCGGTCAATAGGTAGGCCGTGACGGGCGGCACGATCAACATCGCGATCACGAGAATGCTGCCGACGGCTTCGAAGCTAACGACGGCGGTGAGCGCGACGAGGATCATCAGCGCGTAGTGCATGAGGTTGGCATTGATGCCGAGCGTGCTGGATAAGCCGGGGTCGAAGGCGCTAACTTTGAGTTCTTTATAAAACGCGACGACAAAGACCAGGTTCAATGCAAACACGATGGCAAGGTTTTTCAGAGCGACAGGCGTACCGTGGAATGCGTCGGCATAAATGTGTGCGATGTTACCGTACAACACGCAGCTTGGATCGAGATCGACGTGGTCGGTCGCGCGGCGGATCAGTACGAGGCCGATCGCGAACAAGATCGTAAAGACCACGCCCATTGCCGCACCTTCTTCGACTTTACCGTAGCGCGCGACCATCTGCGTGAGCAGGGCGGTTAGGATGCCGACGACAACGGCACCAATTAGCATCGCGCCGATGCCGCGCGAATGGGTGATTAGAAATGCAATGACAAGCCCCGGCAGCACCGCGTGGGAGATGGCGTCGCCCATCAGGCTCATTCGGCGCAACACCAGATAGCTACCCACGAGCGCGCAGGCGCAGCCGGCCAACATGGCCACGAGTATGACGGTGCCGTCGCCTTGCCAACTCCACGTCATGACACGTCCCCCATCGGGTGGGGCGACGCGGGGATCGCAGTTTGTTTTTCGGCGAGCAATCGCTCGAGTTCCACGGTAATCGACGCCGGTAAAACGTGTTCGATCTGGTCGGCATCGCGATCGACGTGGGTCGGTGCGACGTCGGCATAGCGAATCAGGTAGAGCTCCCACAGGCGGTGATTGCGCAATAGTCGATGCGCCCGCACCCGACCGGTCGGCGTCAAACGAATGTTATCGCTGGGATCGATGGTTAGCTCATCGGCGGCGCGGCATCGATAGATCAGGGTACGCAGTTCACTCGCGCGCCAACTGCGGGTTTGCTGCAAACGTGCAAGGGGTAACGTCGCGAGATTGCCGTAGCGCTCTTCGTGTTCGGCCAACGCACGCAAGACATGTTGACGACCGATGCGCCGTCGCAGTGCGTATCGTCGCCACCAGGCAAAGACGGCACCGCGCTCGGGTGCGAAGCCCATGCTGAAGAAAAACAACACGCCAGCACAAATTACGATTACGGCACCGGCGGGCAGGTTCGCGTAGCTGCCGCTGATGAGGGCGCCGACGAATCCGCTGGCCGCGCCGAACTCAACCGAAAGCCACGTCATCGTCGCCAGATCGTCGGTCCAAAATCGCGCCGCCGCTGCCGGAATGATGAGCAAGGCGATAACCAGAATCAGGCCGACGGCTTGCAAACCCACAACCGTGGTAATGACCACCAACGCCATCATCAACAAGTCGAGCACGCGCACGCGCCGCCCGAGCGAACGGGCATAGGCCGCGTCAAAGCATAACAACCGAAACTCTTTAAACAGCAGCAGGACGGTCAACAAAATCAACACGGCCGTCATGCCGATAAGCCATGCATCTTGTTTGATTAGCCCTGCCGTGGTGCCGTAGATGAACCGATCCAATCCGGCCTGATCGCCCATGCTGAGTTGCGTCGCGGCGGACTTGAGGATTAGGCCGATGCCGAAGAATACGCTCAACACAATGCCGATGGCCGCGTCTTCGTGAATGCGCGGAATGCGACGCAGCCCCATGACGCATAAGACGCCGAGCGTGCCTGCAATCGCACCGCCAACGAGCAGAGGCACGATTTCTTTTTGACCGACGATCAAGAATGCCGCTGCGATACCGGGGAGCGTGGCATGGGCGAGCGCGTCGGCAACCATCGCACGCTTGCGCAGATACGTGAACGTACCGATGAGCCCTGCCGCCGCGCCGAGTAACGTCGTGCCGAGGACGACGATGCGCGTGTTGTAATCGGCCAACGACAGCACACGACGCAATTCGTCACCGCCAAATGTTGCCGTTGCGATCACGCCGACCGTAACGAGCGCGGGCAAGACCAGCAGCATGACGGGCCCGCGTATCATCGGTTCTCCTGACCGCCGCGGGCAATGGCTTCCGCCGCTTCGACCAATAGCGTTAGCTTTCCGCCGTAGGTCTTGCGCAAGTTTTCTTCGGTAAACGTCGTTGCCGTCGGACCGCTGGCCACGATGCGCATGTTGAGCAGAATCACGTCGTCGAAGTAACTCTTAACCGTCTGCAAATCGTGATGCACAACCAGCACGGTGCGACCGCGCGCTTTAAGGTCCTTCAGTAGCGCGATGATCGCCGACTCGGTTGCGGCATCGACACCTGCGAAGGGTTCGTCCATCAGATAAAGCTGCGCATCTTGCACGAGTGCTCTCGCGAGAAAGACGCGTTGTTGTTGGCCACCACTAAGTCGGCTGATTTGTCGGTGGGCGTATTCGGCCATGCCGACTTTTTCGAGCGCTTCGTACGCGGCCGTGCGATGCTTCTTACGCGGCGGAAAACACCACGGAATCTTGCCGTAGGTGCCCATCGTGACGACATCGAGCGCATTGATCGGAAATTCCCAGTCGATGCTTTCGCGCTGCGGAACGTAGCCGACGAGTTGACGCTGCTTTTTATATGGCTTGCCGTAAATGCGAATGCTGCCCGATGCCTTTGGGATCAAATCGAGACACGCCTTGATGAGCGTGCTTTTGCCGGCACCGTTCGGGCCGACGATGCCGATCAGGCGCCCCTCTTCCGCTGCGAAGTCGATATCCCACAAGACCGGCCGCCGATGATACGCCACCGTCATGTCGTGAATGGATATCGGCGCGCGCGGGTCGTGGTGTTGATCGGCGGCTTCGGGCAGGCGGCGTTGTTTGGAGAGGAGGTTCATTGTCTACGGTTGTCTAGTTCTTAGTTGTATCGACGTTAGCTTGTAACGTTGTGCGGTGCGATTGTCCCCCAGCCCCAGAGGGGCGTGGGGCACCCAGCTTGCCCTTACTCTTTTTCCGTCGCCAACTTCCCATCCATTCCACCCGCTTGTGCTTCACCGCCCAATGCTCGCGTGATGGTGGTGACGTTATGATCGATCATTCCGATGTACGTGCCTTCGTAAGTTCCCGGCGATCCCATCGCATCGGAGAACAGCGTACCGCCGATGGTGAGCGCGTGCTTACGCGACTCCGCGCCTTCGACCAATGCCGTTACGTTTTTCTCCGAGACGGAAGACTCGACGAACACGGCACGAATCTTCCGTTTCACCAACACGTCAACCAACGCATTGATATCGCGCACGCCCGCTTCCGACTCGGTGCTGATGCCTTGTATGCCGCGGACATCGATGTCATACGCCCGGCCGAAGTACTCGAAAGCATCATGCGCCGTTACCAATACGCGGCTATCCTTCGGAATGGTTGCGATACATTTCTGTGCGTAACCATGTAAGCGATCCAGCTTCGGTAACAGCGATTCGAGATTGGCTTGGTAATCGGCTGCGTGTGCTGAGTCGTACTTTGACAAATGCGCGGCAATAGCGTGGGCCGCTTGTTGCCAGAGCGTCACATCCATCCAAACGTGCGGGTCGAAATGACCGGGCGTGTCGGGTGGGGCGATCAACTTCGCTTTATCGATCTCAGCGGTGACAGCCACGCCGCCGCTTTTCTGCAGGATGTCTTCCATCTTGCCTTCGAGCAGCAGACCGTTATAGAAAACGACGTCCGCCTCATTCAGTTTCACGATATCGCCGCGCGACGCCTGATAGAGATGCGGATCGACCGACGCGCCGATGATGGAAGCGACGGTAGCGCGGTCACCGGCAATCTCGCGCGCCAAATCCGCGACCATGCCGACGGTACAGACGATTTTGTAGCGACCATCGCCCGCCATATTGTTGGACGCGTCGTCGGACTCAGGTTGATTGCCCTTATCGCAACCGCCAACAAAACCGACGGCGACCCAAGCGGCCACGATCGAAGTGATTAGATTGAATCGCCGTCTCGGCATAGAAATCTCCTGTTTCAAGTCGTGCTACAAAATATAGCTTGTGCTAAAATAATCTGCAAGTTGTCAGATTTGGCAACTGCGGCGATATTTGTTTCCGGATATTGGGTTCGCGCCACCGGCGTGGGCCCGCAGGCAAGAAAGGGCCGCCCCATGCCGCCGGCGAGCAAGGCCAAGTCGAAGAAAACCAAGAAGAAGGCCGCCACTGCCGCGCGCCGGTCGGTCGAAGCCACGGCCCGCAGCCACGAGCGCACGCGCAGCGACCACGCCCGCGAAATTGCAGAGGATTACGTCGAACTCATCGACGACCTGATCGCCGAGTGCGGCGAGGCCCGCGCGGTCGATATGGCCAAGCGGCTCGGCGTCACGCAGGTGACGGTCACCAAAACCATCGAACGCCTCAAGAAAGACGGCTGGGTCACGTCGGAACCGTACCGTTCGGTGTTCCTAACGGACAAGGGCAAGGAATTGGCCGACTACGTACGCGACCGCCACGAGATGGTGTTGGAATTTTTGTTGAAACTGGGCGTACCCCGTGCGGACGCTGAGGCAGACGCGGAAGGGATCGAGCATCATATCAGCCCAAGGACGCTGGCGGCGATGAAGCGGTATGTTGAGGGATAGACGTCTTGCCAATCGATCAAACCTATCCTTCTTTACGAACTCAATTCCCCACCGTCCTAACCGGGCTCTTCTCCCCCAGCGCTTCCGCATGGGCCGAATCCGGTAGGTAACTGGCAGCCATTAGTCGTACCGACTCGTTGGCGTCGGCGGCGGCGAACTCTTCGAGAATGGGGCGGAACTTATCGCCGTGTTCTTTGGCGAACAGACGCACCGCCATGAGCCGCACGATATCGTTCTCAGCGCGAACTTGTGCACTTGCGACGCTCGTGATCGACTCGGCCAGCGGTGCCCAACGCACGGCGTTTAGCGTGCGAGCGCGCACTTGCCAACTGCCATCGTTTAACGCGTTGGCCAAAGCGGTTTGCACGCGTGCCACATCGCCAGCGCTGATGTTCACGTCCTGCGGTCGCATCTGCTTGGCAGCAATTACGGCACCGGCCTTTTCGGCGGCGTAAGCGCGCACCTGCCACGTGGCCGAATCAAATTCCTTCAACAATTCGTTGATACCCGTCGTCGTCACGTTTAGCGGTCGGCGTAACACGTTGACCGGCCCGGCGACCTGCGTGCCCATGCCTTCGATGAGTTGGCCGTCTTCAAATACGGGGTCGAGCACAGCCGTTAGTTCGATCGGTTGCGGCTGATCGATGTGACGCAGCAGATGACGACGCACTTCGCCGACGTCGACGGTGACGGTCTTTTCAAACGCATCGCCCGGTAGCAATGTCGGTCGCTCGTTCATCAGGATCGTCGTGAAGTTGCGGAACGTAGAGCCGTTAATGCCGGCCGTCAGCACGATCATCGGCCGCGCCATCATGCCTTCGCCAAAGGTGATCGGGAATGGCCCGATGTTTTCCATGCGAAACCGTACGGCTAACGGTGCGGCGGCGGCGATGCTCTGTTGCTCGGGCGTGATGCTAAAGCGCAGGAAATCGCCGGGGCGTTCGTAATAGTCAAACACGTCGCGGCGGAACTTGTCGAGCACGGCGATGATCTTCGTGTTGGGCGGCGGACTGTCGGCCTTTAGATCTTCCGAGCGGCTTAATTGCGTCAGCAAATAGCGGCCCAGCCCCGATTGTTCGAGGCGCAGCGCCTGTTCGATGATCGACTTTGCACGGTCCGGCTTCTTTTCGGCGATCAATGCCTGAGCCAACACATACGCAGCCAGTTGATCCTCGGTCGCGGCCGTGCCGAGCTTCGTCAGCGCGACGCGCTGTTGACCTTGCAGGTGTTGAGCCAAGGCTTCGGCGATATCCGCAATCGGGTCGTTGTCGATGGCACGTTGAGCCAATTCGGCCAAGCGCATCGCGGTTTCGGGCTCACGCTTGTATTGAGCGTAGAACCATGTCAATCTTGCAGCGTCGTTGTAGCGTTCGTCTTTGATGATGGCGTCGATCTGTGGCTTGATGGTGCCGTCGAGTTTCGCGATGGCCGCGTCGGCCTCGCTCGTTTCGCCGCGCGCACGCAATACGTCGATGCGCAACATCTGTGCGTCGATGTCGTCGGCGCTGAGTTCGAGCGCGAGATCGATGGCTCGCAATGCGTTATCAAAATCGCCGGAATTGAGATAGCTGGTGCAAAGCTGCATCCAGTTTTCGGCGGGCACGGGCGACGGGTCGCTGCGGCGATGCACTTCGATCGCGCGGTTGAACCACTCTTGTGCACGCTGATGCAACGCGAGGCTGTCGAGGAACTGTCCCAAATCCCAAATCAGCGCCACCTGCGACGGATTGGCAGAAATAAGCTGCAATGCAACTTCGACGCGTTGCAATTCGGGTTCCGTCTCGCCGAACATTTCGTACGCCAATTCGCGCGCCGCAATGTTGAGCGGGTTCTTTAATAGCGACTTGCTAATGTGCGTGGACGCGTTGTCGAGATCGCCTCGTTCGAAGTGATAACGCGCGAGCCAATATTGCAACTCGCTCTGTACGGGTCGGGAGCGCCGCGGCTTGGCGAGTTCTTCGCGGGCAAACTTGGCACGCTGATCGGCCGTCTGAGCCTTGTCTATTTCCAGACGAATCAGATCGATGGCGGCCTTATCATCTTCAGGTCGCAAACGGCTGTAGCGTTCTAACGCTTCGTGCGCGTTGGCTTCGCGGCCCATTCGATATTCCAGGTCGTACGTGAACTTCCACGCGTCGGCGTTGTTCGGAGCGCTCCGCACGGCGGCGCGCAACAACGATAGCACGTGTAACGAATTCGCACGCACGTTCCGCGCGCCGGTCAGGTGCCCTTCGTGTCGCGCGAGATTGACGAGCCAATCACCGATATCGGGATCGAGCACGTTGCGATCGATCGGCTTGGGCGTCGGTCGCGGTGCCGTGGAAGGTCGTTCGGGTACCTGCTCGGTTGGTTCCGGCTGCGTGGCTGGCTGCTTGGTTTCCGGCTCAGCCGGCACCAGCGTCATTTCCTGTTGAGCGATGCCCGAAGCGAAAAATAGAATGGTCACGAGTGTGATTGCGGCCATCAACGAACCTCCCATGTTCCTGTGCGGCCTAATGAACGACCGGCGGATGCGGGGGCGCAATCGCCGGAAGGTCTTTATTTATCGTCACTTGTATCAGTTTGACGTTTGGCTGGCAAGCGGAATTTTAAGTTCGTCGAAGTCAATATCGTGATAAAGTTCGGCACGCTCGCGCAGAAAGGCGGCTTCGGTCCCGCGATTCAGCCTTTCGCACGCCTTGGCAAGTAGTGCGTGACATAGGCCCGCCTTCGGTGCATCCAGCATTTCAGCGTGCCGCATCTTGCTCGGTAAGTCGTCGATAACCGATTGAAACGCGCCGCGCGCCGCATCGCATTGTAGTTGAATGGGCAACAGCAACAGTTGTTGATCGAGCGAAAGCGTGTTGGGCTCTTGCCGCAGCGGTTGAATCGCGGCGTCGGCGGCTTCGACTTGTTGAATTTGTAATAGACAGTCGGCCAACAGAATGCGGCAGAGATTGACCATCTCGGTGAGCGAACGACCGCTGAGTTGAACGATGGCCCGGCACAACTCGGCGGCGGCCATGAAATCCTTCTGATTGTGCGCGACCACGGCGAGATTGTGGCACGCCATCAGTTTGCCACGCGGGTGCAGATTAAACGCGAGCACGGCATCGCGCAGTTGCGTCTCGGCCAGATCGAGTCGCCCGGTGGTAATGTATATCGCCGCTTGATTGGCGGTCTTGATTTGGCGATAGCCGACGATCGACAGCACCATCCACGAACCGGCGAAGAAGATTGCCATCGTCCAAAGATGATCGGTATCGGCTTCGAGACCAAAGCTGGGGGCAAAGACTGCCCCGGTCGCCGTCGCCAGCATGCCGATGAGCAGCAAGGCACGCAACACGCGCGTCATCCAGACGTGCATGCTCAACTTGCCGGTCAATGTTTTGGCTTGCTCGAAGTTCATAGTGGTGATTGGCTCGATTGATAGTGCGGGGCGACATCGCCGAGCAACTCGAAGCGATCCGTAAGCTTGGCGGGCGGAACCAACAACGTGGCATCGTGCCAGTATTGTTGGGCTTCGTCCTTACGGCCAAGTCGATGCAACGCTGCGGCGAGTAAGCCGTAGGTATAGCCCGCGCGCGTGGAAAGATGTCGCCGGAACAAATCGCGACGCTCGGAAATCTTGTCGACGGCGTCCTCGTTTTGCCCCATGAAGACCTGTTGATGCAATCGCACAGCTTCAAAGATCGCACGAAGCGGCGGCGGCATTTCAATTTTTTGCAGCCGACCGATGAGTTGTACGGCGTCTGTCAATTCTTCATTACGCAGCTTCGCCGATGCGAGCGACAACTGTGCCTGATGCAGCGTTAGTGGGTCGCCCATACGGCGACGCAATAGCGATTCGTAGATGTGGCCGGCGACATCGTGTTGCTTACGCGACTCCAACAGACCCGCAACGATCATAAAGGCGCGACCGCGTAACGTCGGGTCGTATATTGGATGATTGAATGTGGTCGGCAACGCCGTGTCGACGGCATCCCATCGTTCGAGCTTGGCATCTTCCCAAATCTGTTCGACGCGTTCGTTGGATCGCCGCCGTTTGGTTGCGCGCCATCGACTGATCAGCAGGATGATCGTGAGCAACACCCACGGGATAACCTCGAGTTGCTCCCATTGCCATTTCGCATTGGTAAACAATGGAAGCACGATCGGTGCGAGAATGCTGGCAATGAACAGGCCGAAGATGAAATAGACCGGATAGTTTTCGCGCGGGGAAGGTGTCGTGCGTTCGATCCAACTGTCGATTTGTTGCGGCGTAATCTGCGTCATTGATCCAAAGGATTGTAGCGAAATATGAAGGGCTGGTGCGAATGAAACAAAGTTTAACAGCGTGATATGCGACCAGCGTGTACGTAGGCGCAACGCGTTCGTGACTTATTGGTCGCACATTTCGGCGGAGAGCAGTCGCAAGTAACGGAAATCGTAAATACCGGTGCGGTGGCCGTCGGCCCAGATGATGTTGATCGCGTAGTTACCGACCAATCCCGCATCGGCAAACTCCGTGGCCTTATCGATGTTGGCCGGAAGCACGTTGAGCGACGTGCCTTTGGCCGGTTTGGATGGCCCTTTATCGCGTTCGATACGGCAGGTCGCGCAGGGGCACATCTTGCGTAACAGTGCCAGTGGGAAGTGGCTCGATTGGCCATCCTTCCATTTGATCGTGAGACCATCCTTGCGATCGAGGTGTAGGTCGGCGGGCTTAAATTCGTCGGAGGCCAGCGGCTGATTCAGCGCTTTTTCCACCAGATTGGCATCGGTCATAACGGTTGATTCTTCGCGGCGGCGGTGAGACGCACGACCGTATTGGATAATGAGTAGCGGTTGTTCCGATCTTCTTCGACCGACCGCGTAATCGGCACGAAAAAGCAGTGTCGTTCTAATCGTTGATTCATGGCAGTGCAATGTGCATGCAGGCGCTTTACGGACGAGAGTTCATCCTGCGTCCATGGGCGTTTGGCGTCGTTCAACACAACCATTTCACTTTCGATGATAGCTTGAAACGGGTCTTTTAGCCGCATGCGCCCCGCAATCTCATAACCGATATCCGATTCGAGAAATTCCTGCACTTCGCTGTCGTCTTGCAGGTCGTTGGCGGTGCGCGTGGCCGGCGTGGCCTCGGTCGCAGGCAGGATCGACGAATCGCCCGGGCCCGCTTCCATGCCGAAAACGGCCGACGCAAACGCCCCCGTGTCTTCCATCGTGTGACGAATGGCGTCGGCAACTTCCTTTTGCGAGCGGAAAACGTCGTTTTCTTTGGCACCTGCCAGCACGAAGCATTTGATGTGATAGGGGTAGGCCGCCCGAAAACACGGTTCGTTGTCGTTTTCAACGATAACGATGGCGTCCGGATCGATGGTTGCGATGACGCCGATGGCTTCGCTGACGGACTCGTAAATCGAGCCCGGATCGACGAGCAGGCGGCGCGCATTTTTCATGAGCGGCAGCGGTCGGCTCAGACGCAGATTCGGATGAGGCGGGCGGACCGCATCGACGCGCAGATAGTAGGGCCGCGACGGAGCCAGGGCCGTCGCGATATGATTGGCGACGTCGGTCTTACCCGAGTCGGCCGGCCCTGTGATTTGCAGGGTGACAACAGACATGTACCGCCTTTCGGATGGTGAATGGGTGGCAATTTCCCTGCGAGCGCGTCACGCTCCAATTTAACGCGGCGCTGGCGGGGTTTTCCACTGCTGACACGGAATTCCCGCAAATGCCGTAAGTCCCTGATAGGTAGCCTGTTACAGAATTACCCAGATTACCAATGCCCGATCATGACTCGCCATCCCCAATATTAGACGTGCGATCTTGCACGGATTTTGACGCCGGCCACATCAGCGGGGCGGTCAATATCGCGCTGGAAACGCTGAGCGAGCGTATCAGCGAGCTACCGCCGCCGGGCGAGCCCCTGCGGATTTTTGAGGTGAACCCCGACCGACGGGCCGAAGCGATGGAAACCCTGCGTCGGTCAAATCGGATCCACGTGACCGCGATTACAGATGTGGATCGGTATCTCGAAGGTCCTCTGGAGATGGGGCCGTCCACGAATTATTTATGGCGACCGCACGGGTTGATTACGCGCGCGTTAGCAGAGATGCGATTGGCGTGGGGCGACCAACTTGAGGGGAGATCGGCCGTCGACTTGGCGTGTGGTGTCGGTCGCGATGCGGCGGCGTTAGCGTTAGGTGGGCTGTCGGTCGAAGGCTGGGATGTTTTGCCGGAGGCGTTGCAGCGAGCCGACTGTTTGGCGAAGGCATGCGGAGCGAATGTTCAAACCCATCAAGTCGATATCGAAACGGCGGGATTCGAATTGCCGCCGTCGAGGTTTGATGCCGTCGCATGCTTTCACTATTTGCATCGACCGCTGATGGCGCAGATCGAGCGATCGGTTCGACCGGGCGGGATTGTTGTGTATGAAACGTTTACCGTGGCGCAGCGCAAACACGTCGGCAAGCCGCGCAAAGATAAACATCTGCTACGACCCGGCGAGCTATCATCGTATTTTGCGGATTGGCGAATCCTCTGGAACGCCGAAGGTATCTCCGACGGTCGCTGGGTTGCGTCGTTGATTGCGCGCAAGCCGGAAGCGCGAAGCGATTTAGGGTAGGTTACAGCCGAAGATCGAACCGATGCCCAGTGTCAAATCCGGCGACGGTAGGCCGATGAGGCCAAAGAAAAAATCGAAAACGATCTGCGGTAGAGAAAAAAGCAGTTCCACGCCGGTGCAGATAATGCTGGCAGTCATCACGCGCTCCTTCGATCGTCAATGCCATACGGCAACGACGGTATGATCCGATTGATGTTGAATGTATCGGCGAAACGCGAGCTAATTGAGCATGAACTGCAACGGCGCAACTCGCGAACCTAAGAAACGCAGCCGGTGATATCGAGGAAGCCGTCGATAATTCCCGGAGCGCTGCCGCCAAAGATCCCGAGGAAAAAATTCAGAAAGCCGGAAAACAGCGTGGCGCCGAGTTCCACCACCAAACAAAACGGGCCAACTACCATTGCAACCACTCCACGTGTTTAGATGACCGTTTAGGCCAGTTGATTGCCAGTCGCAGGCCGCGTTGCGCGGAAACCATTCATACGCCTGACCATCGATGCTGATTATACGAGGGGCGTGACTTAGACTCGCATCGGTTATCGGATTTTGAGCGGGTTTTCTATCCGAGCGACCCGACGGCAGCTTCGACCGCCTCGATCAATTCGGTCGCTCGAACGACCTCCAATGCGGTATTGATATCCGCGCCAAAAGCTCGGTCCGCGTCCGCATGGGAAATATGCCTACGCACGACCTCGTGGGCGGTGCGCGGCCCAATACCTGGCTTAAGCGGGTGGCGGAAATCGAGCGCTTGGGCGGTACAGAGCAATTCTATCGCAAGGACCGTTTCAACGTTGGTCACGATCTGATGGACGCGGAGCGCGCTGGTCGCTCCCATGCTGACATGATCTTCCTGCCCGAGGCTGCTCGGGATCGAATCGACGCTCGATGGGGCCGACAAACTCTTGCACTCATTCACGAGCGCGGCGGCCGTATATTGCGGAATCATGAAACCACTATTGACACCGCTGTTGGCGATTAGCAGCGGCGGTACACCTTCGGGGCCGAACAGCAAGGCATAGGTGCGGCGCTCGGAGATGTTGGCCCACTCGGTCAGCGTCATGGCGAGGTAATCGAGCCCCAGCGCGAGCGGTTCACCGTGGAAGTTACCGCCGCTGATGACGCGGTCGCCGACGATAACGGGATTGTCTGTGACCGAATTGAGCTCGACATCAATCACTCGGCACACATGATCGAGTGCGTCGCGGCATGCACCGTGGACGGCGGGAATGCAGCGCAGGCTGTAGCGATCTTGCACGCGATTGCAGTTCGCGTGTGACGCCAGTACCTCGCTGTCTTGCATCATGCGGCAAATATTGTCGCTAACCGTTTTTATTCCCGGGTGCGGTCGCAAGTCGGCAACGCCGGCGCTGAACGGTGCAAGGCTGCCCAAGCTTGCTTCGAGACTCATCGCACCGAGGATGTCGGCGAGCTTCGCGATGCGCCGAGCGCGAATGGCAGCATCGAGTGCGTAGGCCAGCATCATTTGTGTGCCGTTGATGAGTGCGAGGCCGTCCTTGGGGCCAAGTTCGACGGGCCGCAGGTCGTGCTCAGCAAAACCCTCTGCCGCCGATAGTTCACGATTCTGAAGGCGCACGCGTCCTTCGCCGATGAGCGGTAGCACCATATGCGAAAGGGGCGCAAGATCTCCGCTGGCGCCGAGCGAGCCGCGTGTAGGGACGACCGGCAACACGTCGTGTGACAACATATCTGCGAGGCGTTCGACGCAAGCTTCCTGTATGCCGCTGGCACCGAGCAGAAGGGCATTGATTTTGAGCAACAGCATCCAACGGACAATTTCGTCGGGGATCGGTGGGCCGACGCCAACGGCATGCGAGAGGATGAGGTTGCGTTGTAGTTGGGCGAGTTGATCGTCGGGAATGCGCGTGGTGCAGAGCGTGCCGAAGCCGGTATTAACGCCGTAGATGGCGACCTGTGTCTCGGTGATGTCGATGATTTTTTGACGGCTGGCGCGCAGGCGTTGCCATCCGACGTCGTCGATGACGGGTTGCAATGGGCGATGGTGCAACTCGGACAGTCGCTCGACGGACAGTTGAGAGCTTCCGATATGTATCGGCGTCGGCTTGGGCCACGCGGTCGATTCCATACGCGCAGGGTAGCGATTTCCGGCGATTTCGTCGCGTCATCTTGCCCAAAGATTTTTGGTTGGGTACACGTCGCTGGGGACGCGGTTATCAACCGACGAATATTATCGCAATCGCGGGAGGGGACTTGCCCCTGTCCAACGCCCCTATTTGAAAAAGATCGCAGTTTGGATAACAATCCGACCAGTCAGGTCGCTGCACAAGGGTGCAATGGCAAACAGCACTGAATTTGCTATCGGTGAAGCGTTTTCGTGCCGTAGCAATTAAACTTTTTTTTCTTCAAGGAAGCACGACTATGGAATGGTGGCAATGGGGCGCATTGGTTCTGATCGTTGTACTCGTCATCGGGTTGAAGAAGTACAAGGACAAGACGATGCGCTAATGGCGGTTTCGATCTCACCGATCGAAAAATGCCAGGGCATTCCGGGTTTTCAACTGCTGCTATGGGGACGCGTCGTGAGGATGATGTTCCCAAGGGCATCGCGCGCACTGTGCGGTCGTGCGGCATTGTTCTTTGCATAACTTCACGATCAATGCATGAAACTCGTTGAAGAGCGGCGTTTCGTGCGGCAGAGCGTCTTCAAATAGACGCTTTATTTCGTCGTACGATGCGGATGCTACGATAAGACCGTGTCTGGACAGGACGCGGCGGGTGTAGGCGTCGACAACGAATGTCGGCATCTCGCATGCATAGAGCAAAATCGAATCGGCGGTTTCCGGGCCGATGCCCTTCACGGCAAACAATTGCCGCCGTGCATCGGCAAGGTTGAGTTGTCGCAGGTCCTCAAGGCGACCATTCGGCAAAGCCGTCACGAAGCTTGCGAGCTGCTTCAGGTATCGTGACTTCGTGTTGTAGTAACCCGCGGGCCGAATGATCTCAGCCAACTCTCCGTCGCTAATTTTCAGCAGCGCGTCGAAATCGATTGCGCCTTTCCCTTTCAGATTCGCGATCGCTTTTTCGACATTCGTCCACGATGTGTTCTGTGTGAGGACCGCCCCGATGGCGACTTCGGTGGGCGAATCCCCCGGCCACCAATGTTGCGGACCGAAGCGCGCGAACAGCGACCCGTACAAATCCATGAGTGCATGTTGTATCTCGGCGCGCTCAGGCATAAAAAGCTCGCTGGTATATCGTTGCGTGTTTCGGATATGCCGGTGAGTATAACGACATGGCCGTCAGCAAAAAGCGTCGCAAAGCTCCGAAAACGCAGCAGCGTCGCGCGCGGCCATCGCGCGACGTTTCCAAGGACAATTACTGGCAGGTTACCCATCATCCGTTGCAAAGCCTCGTGTTTCTGTTGCCGATGATTCTGGCGTACGAAATCGGCACAGCGATGACGATTCGCACCTTTGGCGAAGCGCAGCATCGCGAGCTGGCGGCGTCGCAGCTATTGCATTGGTTCTTCAGTTTGTTCGGTGCGTCGAGCGTTTACCTGCCGGGGGCCGTGCTGATCGTCGTGCTTTTGGGCTGGCACATCATCTATCGCTATCCGTGGAAAGTTCGACCGATGGCGCTGCTGGGCATGGCGGCGGAGAGCATCGGTCTCGCCATGCTGCTGGTGCTGCTGAATTTTTTGTTGCATTCCGTTGGGCAGCCGGATGTGCTGCAGGCGGCGCGCGAGGATATTCGCGAGTTGTTGTTTAGCATAGGCGCGGGGATCTATGAGGAGTTGGTGTTTCGCCTGATCGTGATCGCTGCGCTGTCGGTGTTGTTCGATCAATTGTTGCGCATGCGCGAGGCGGCGTCGGTCGCTTTGATCGTGATCCTGTCGTCATTGTTCTTTGCAGTGAGCCATCACGAGCCGATCGGTGCGGACGCGTGGGACGTGCAGCGCTTTGCGTTCCGTGCGGCGGCCGGGGCATATCTCGCGGCGGTATTCGTGTTACGTGGATTCGGGCTGGCCGTCGGATGCCATGTGGTATACGACGTGATTGCATACCTGAGCGTCACTGCCAATGGCGATGCGGGATAGTTCACACGCGTTGTGTTGACAATTCAAATGAATCAATTCAGGAATGACTGCGACATGGGATGATTCATCAGCGTCCACCGGCTATTAGCCGGTGCCACAGCGCAACCGTTGGTCTCAATCGTGAGCAAGTCTAAAGGAGTTTGAAGATGTCGGATGATGCCAAAAAAGTCGGTGCGATTAGCTGGACGGATTTGACGGTCAAAGACGCGGACGGCGTCAAGGCGTTTTATGAAGGCGTGGTCGGCTGGAAATCGGAAGGGCTCAGCATGGGCGACTACGAAGACTATTGCATGCAGCGACCCGGTGACGGTCAGACGGTTGCGGGCATCTGTCACGCGAAAGGCCCGAACGCAAAGATTCCCCCGGCATGGCTGATTTACATTACGGTTGAGGACATTAACGCAAGCGTTGCGAAGGTGAAGGAGTTGGGCGGCGAAGTGCTCGACGGACCGCGCTCGGCGGGCGGCGGCACGATGTGCGTCATCCGCGACCCGGCAGGTGCAGTGGCGGGACTTTATCAGCACTGATCGTTGCTGCGATTCATTCGCGCGTTGGCGCACCCAAGGCGGGATATAGCGCGTCAACCAAGCGGCGGATGGCGAAAAAGTAAGTGATGCCGGCGATGAGCGGAATAAGTCCCCCGGTCGCGACCATCCACTTGGGCGTTATTGCTTGCGTTTCCTTCATCACGGCACGTTGAAATTCGGGTGTGTTGGCATTGGTAATGCCCTCTGCCTTCACATTCTTGATGGCCTGATCTCTTAATCCGAACGATTGATAGGTGAATACGCCGGTCAAGCCCAACCAAACCACTGAGATTACGACGAGCGCTGTCGTGACGCCACTCGCGGATTTGAAAGCGGTGCGCCTTTCAGCTCGCTCATCCGCAAAGTTGGACAGCAACTTCATGATCACGGCTGTCCAAATGAGATTAACGAATGGAATAAAACTAACGGCTAGCGCCGCCCACGCCGGAATGGTCGAATACTTGCCGTACTTCTGTGCGTCCGCATGGATGCGGTATATCCACATCAGTTGCACGATACATGCGGCAAAGCCAGCGATGCCGAACGAGCAACCGATCAATGCGAACATCGGCGCGGGCGTTTGGCCCGGCGTTGCAAATGTGTTTTTCGAGAAATAGTTCACCAAGTTCAAAGCGAAGATCACGGCAAACGAAAACAGCCAGAGGTACCGCAACGGTTCCGTGGTGCCCGGATAATCCGGTTGGCCCAGCGCGAGGCCGGGCGTGCCGTACGGCATTTCGACCGGCGGCGTTGCCGGCGCGACGGCGTTGTCTGCCTCTGCCGGTACGAAGTGAATTTCGCAAACCGGGCAGGCGAGGCGTTTGTACATGTCCGCCTTGGCGGCTTGAAGGTCGTGCCCGTTGGGACATTGAATCAGTTGATAATCGGTGTCGGTCATGGTGATGTCGCGTTGGTTAAGTCTATGGTGCCTGCGCGATTTCGCGCATCTGGCCGGGCAACCGATGGTCGCGCCTTACAAACCCAAGCTTATAAAATGAATCTCCATCGTTTGCCAGCGGCGTAATGCGCGGTGTCCCGCCGTTACATAAAAAAACGCCGCAGGCGTGTGCCCCCGGCGTTTATGGATTTGTAAAGACAACTGGCGACGATTTAACGGCGGCGCGTCGTCGTACGCGTCTTTTTGGCTTTCTTCTTGGCGCTGTTAAGCGCCTTTTGAATCTCGGCGACCTCATCCTGCGTGGGCGGATTGGCCTCTAATAGAGATACAGCCATTGCGCCCGTGTTGCCGTTGAACAGGCGATCGACCATTTCCTTAACCAGCTTTTTGTAAACCTGTTCCGGCTTTTTAAGCGGCTTAAACAGAAACGCCTTGCCTACAGGGCCTTTTTCTTTTGTGACTAGGCCCTTGGTTTCGAGTCGGGTTAACAAGGTAACCACCGACCCGTGCGCCATCGGGCGATATTTTTCCATGATTTCGCGAATGCGACCGGCCGTAACGGGGGCTTCGGCGTAAACGGCGGCGAGCACATCGAGTTCGGCCGGTGGCAAGGTATCGGCGCCGTCGGATTGGGCGGTGGCCTTGTTCTTTTTGGTGCGTTTCTTGGCCATGTATGAATATGTCCTTTGGCTGACAGTGTGGAGATCGTACGCAATAATGCGGGCGGTGGTTGAATTTCGCATTCTGTCTTGAATTGACGGAATGTCAAGATGATGAACGATTCGCCATCACGATTTCAAGTGTGGCTGCGCGCTGAATTATGACAATTGTGTTAAATCACGGATATTAAAATGAGATGAAAGGTGGCGGTGGGATTCGAACCCACGAATCGCGGATTTGCAATCCGCTCCCTTAGACCGCTCGGGCACGCCACCACGAGTTCGCTCGATGTGTAACGAGCAGACCTATTTTTCTACCACCACCCTTTGATGCCGTCAACTTCATAGGGTGTTTTTGACGCACAAATCGCCGTTGCGGCCATCAATCTCGGACAACAGCCGAGCCATACTGGTCGCGAAAAAAAGCTTGCACTGCGGCTTGACTTTTCGCTTGTTGCAGGGATGCGTTGGGGGGATTCGACTTCGACAGTAGAATACGGCGATGCGACTCGATTTAGACCCAGCGATCCATAGGTTCGATGACGGCACATTGCCCATCGTCCGCATGCATAACGAAGGCGAGACCGTCAAATTCTGCCAACGCACGCGCGACGATTTGGAAATCGGGTCGGTCGTGATTCCGATGGGCGGCAAAGGCGTGTTTTGGAACACGCTGTGTGTCAGTTCGCAGATCGGCTGCGCGCGAGGCTGCACATTCTGCCAGACGGCGCGGATGGGGCTCATCCGCAACCTCACGGTCGAGGAAATCGTCGGGCAGGTCGCCGCCGCCAACGCCGCGTTTGAGGCGCAGGTTCGTAACGTCGTGTTTATGGGGATGGGCGAACCGCTCGACAACTACGAGAACGTTGTCGAATCGATCGAAATTTTACATCGCGACAAACGCTTCGAGATCGCCCGCCGCCGCATCACGGTTTCGACGGTCGGGCACTGTGAAGGGATTCGCAAGCTGGCGAGCCTGAACTATCGACGGTTGGGGCTGGCGATTTCGCTGAACGCCCCGAATGATGACATTCGCAACCAGATCATGCCGATCAATCGGCGCTCGCCGATGGCGGAATTGCGCGAGGCGATTGCGAGTTATCCGGTGCGGGCCGGCGGTCATATTCTAATCGAATATGTGATCCTGGCAGGAGTGAATGACGCGTTAGAGCACGCGCGCGAATTGGCGGCGTATTTAGCAGGGTTGCCGACGTGCGTTAATTTGATTCCGTGGAACCCATGCGAAGGGCTCGACCACCAAACGCCCAGCGATGCATCGGTCGACGCGTTTCAACAGGAGTTGATAGGGCTCGGGCAGATGACATTCCGCCGCCGCACTAAAGGGCGCGGAGCGATGGGCGCGTGCGGGCAATTGGGCAATCTCGCGCTAAAGCGTCTCAAGCAACGTTAGTCGCTCAACACTTCATATCGCTGATGAACTGGCCGATTGAAGGCGGCGATATCCGGCGTGATCGGTGCGCTTTGCGGGACGGATGGCAGAAGCGAGTCTGCTGGAAGGCTCCAACTGGCGTAGTCGCGTGCCGTCTCGTCACTTGGCTCGGGTTGGCTGGAGAATGCCAGCAGGTTCATGCAGGGCTCGTGAAAGCTGCATCCTGTTTCACTGCAAGATACCGACGCTCGGCCAAAGCAAGGCGTGAAGCCTTCGGCCACTTGCGTGGCTTGAATCGTCGCAAGGTTGACGGCGTCGCCAGTGGCAACGGCATATCGGGCGGCACGGTCGCTGGCGTCATGATAGCTGAGCACGTCGTTCTCCCTTGCAAATTAGATTTCGATTCGATTGCACCGTTTAGATCGGCGCAGACGCAACGGGGGGCGAGTTAAATATCAGTTCAGAACGTGCGAAAATGTTCGCAATTGGGTGCCGGATTTCGAGTGAAATTGTGAGGTGTGGGTCGTCGGCGCGACACCGATAAATAGATGCCTTGGGCAGGCTAGTCTTCGATTTTGCGCGTCACGCGGATTCCGTGCGTGCGGTCGTGGTGAATCACTTCGCGATCGGCTCGGCGTTTTTCGCCGGTGCGCAAAATGCGGTAGGGAGCGAGCGGATCGTCAAAGGGAACGAGCTTCCAATTTGTGTGACCTTGCCGTAGGAAGGTGTATTCGAGGCATACGTCTAGCGGCCACGGATGGGCGATGCGCAATTCGGCGTCGGTACCTTTAAAGATGTCCGCCTCAATCGCAGCGACGGCGGCGGGAACGCCGGCGTTGTCGCGCCATTCGGGATAATGAATCGGGTCAAAATTTAATAGCGTGTGGGCGATGAGAGCTGCGGTTGCGGTGAATAGGAGTGTTTGTGCAATCCATCGCCACCAACACCGATTTGCGCTCGTTGCAAAACCCAGCGGCAACAAGGCGAGTGGGGCAAACAAAAGCAAACTGCGCCCAAACGGCCATCTGCTGACGATCGTTGCTTCCAACGTCGCTAATACTGCAATCGCACAGACGGGCAATATAGCGATAAATAATATCGCGTATGGCTGTCGTCGCCATGCGGCGACGATGAATGTCAATACGCTAATTACTAAGATCGATATCAGAATCGTCGTCGGTAAATATGATGGTGTGTTCGCCGGCAGCGCGAGAGCGCGTTGCCAGAATGCGTCGTTGCACGCTTGGGCCGTTTCATACCCCCACGGCCACGATCCGGGTTTCATGCGAATGCTTGCATAAGTGATGCCGATGACAGTACCCGCGCCAAACAGCAGGGCCGCCGTGTCGCGCGCAAGTACGGCAAAGCCGATGTTTTGTCTGGATGCGACTCGTGCGACCAACGCGGCCAAAACGATTGCTGTGGTGAAGATCGCGTAGGTCGGCACGAACCCGACAGCCATTCCAAGTAATCCGCCGCATAGGGTCGCACCGAAAAAGCGACGGCGGGGCGTTTGATTCGATTGCGACGCGTCGAGCCGCAGCGCGACCCATATCGCCCACACGCATGCGGCGGCGCCTAGGCTGTATCCGCGCGCGAGCGCATGGTAGTCGATGACGATCGGTGTAAACGCTGCCGCCACGATGACCATGCCGCTCAAGCGCGGCGTTGCATTGCGACCTACGGCGAACAAACCTGCGAGCAACGCAGCACCGCCGAGCCACGCGGGCAATCTCAGCGCCCACGGCGCGTTTCCCAATACCGATGTCGAAGCCTTAACGAGCAGCGTGTGCAGAATGTGATTATTGGGATAGCTGTAATCCGACAAGATGCCAGCTACGGGCTGGCGGGCGAACCGTAGGTAGGTGTAGGCCTCGTCGAATGTAATAGGAGCGGTCGCGGCCTTGGATCCTGACAGCCCGAGCGACGCGGCCAAAAGCAGCCAGACGATGATGTTCGAGCGGGAAGACGTTCGCCGGCTCGCCGCCGGTTCAAAGCTTTCATTTTGTTTGTGCGCGTCGCCGTCCGGCATCCGGAGATTCCAATCAGAAGGTGAGTGGCAGTCCAACATTGGGCCATTGTCTGGTGGCTATCGATTCGCACCAGAGGCGGCGGATTCCGACCTGATTCGACGACTCCTGCGGTGTCGCACTAATTTTATCCTAATTGAGAACCAGTCTCAATTAGCGTTGACATGGGTTTGTCAAAGTGCGATACTTCGCAGTAGCGGGATGCATTGGGCGTATTACTGAAAGCGCTACTAGCATTCCGATGAAACAAATGGTGAAACGTTTCTCGAACAAATTGTCGTGGCGGCTTTGCTGGCTATCGGTCCTGCTGCTGCACATTCCCGCGTCGATCAAGGTGCTTGGCCTTGGCACGACCGAAGGGGAGATAAACAACTTGGCGGCGTCTTTGATGATGCTGACCAACGTTGTCTTTTTGCTTGAGATCGTATTCTGCCCGGTGCTCTTGCTCTGCGCGTCGCGCAAACGTTTGATTGCTTTGTTACTCATCATCACGCTGCTTCATGCAGGCGTGATTCAAGATGCCACGATTAATTTTGATTGGGAGTTGATCCCGATCACATTCAGCGTGTTGGTGACCTGGTTGGTGGCCGCACTACTCGTGCTGATCGCTGCCGTTGGTCGGCCACATGCTGACGCCTTCCTGATCTGGTCGCAACGTGCAAGGCCTTGGCTGCCAAGGCTTATGCCCCGCGGCTATTTTCTCGCCTTTCCTGCCCACGCGCCTCCCCCTGCCTAATTGCGGGCGAAGTCCGCGCCGGTCGATGCCGCGCAACACCTCCAGAACACATATTGAAGCGCTGTTCTGGCGAAACCGCGTCGGTTGAATACTGTCGAAGGATCATTTGCGCCTGCGTTCTGCGCGCACCTAACTTTTTAACCCATTAAACGTGTTGAGGGATCGAGGCACTCTTGTATTGGAGGCCGATCGTTGCCGGTTCTTCGTGGCCCAATTCGATGTTGGAATGTTGCGGGATCGGTACGACACGTTGTATCACGACTTACTGTAACCGAACTACTTCGCGCGCTAATAGCGCGCATTCCTGGGGGAAATTTGAATCATGATGAATCGCAACTTTTGTAAATTGCTGGTTTTGACTATCGCTTTGGCTTTCACCGCAACGGCGCAGGCCAACTTGCCGATCGAAGAAAACTTCGACACGGATGCCGCCAATTGGTTTAACGCTGGTGGTTTCGGCCCCGCGACGTACAACGCGACGGGCGGTTCCGACGGCGGCGGCTACATCAGCGAAGTGCTCGATCTTTCAACCACCATGGCAGACGATACGCCTGCCTTGTTCCGCGCGCAAGACGAGTTTGGCTCAAGCGGCAATGCGTTCGTTGGTAACTATCTCACCAATGGCGCGACCGAATTGACGGCGTACGTTCGTCACAACGCCGTGGCCCCGATCAACATCTTCACGCGATTCAGCGGCCCGGGGAACTTCCCGGGTGCGGTATCGGTCGACTTCGTGCCGGTGTTTCCGAACGTCTGGACGCAAGTGAGCTTCCCGATCGATCCTAGCAGCCCGCAGTTCGTATCGTTCGAAGGGATGGACTTTGCCACTGTCTTTGCGTTCATCGGCCACCTTCAAATCGGACCGTCGATCCCCGGTGCACTGGCCGGTATGCCTTCTCAGGTAACGTTCGATCTCGACCAAGTGCGGTTGGTACCGGAGCCGACGACGGGGGTTTTGGTGTTGTTGGCGGGCGCAGCACTGATTCGTCGTCGCCGCTCGGCAAACTAATTGCGAGTGTGCGTCGAATGAATTCATTCACTCATCTTTTGCCAAAGGAGTTGTTCGGCAGATGAGAAACAAAATCAACCCATACGGATGGATCGTGGTTACGTCGGTGTTTGCCGGCGCCCACTCACCCGTGCTCGCCCAGCAGTTCGATTTTCCGATGCCGAGCGATGACCGTTGGCATTACCCGTTCAATTTCACGCCGGGGACGCGGGCGATTATGTCCAGCTTTGGTGCGGTGTTCGATCAGTTCAACGATCGAGACGGCATCGTGCTGGTTGCATGGGAAACGGGCGACCTTATTCCGCCGGGAATGGGCGCCGAGACTTACAACATCGACTCGATCGATATCACGCTGACCAATCAGGCAAACGATTTTTCGATTCCCGGTTGGCAGGTCGATCTCACGGTCGATGAATGGTTCACACACGACGTGAATCTCGACGGCGTGATCAACGCCGACGGGATTCCGGCGGGTGAACCGGGTGATACCGACGGTGAAAGCGACGATCTCGACCCAGGTCGCACGATCGACTTGTTCGGTGTCGCCTTTGACGCCGGCGCGCCGTTCTCGGAAGCCACCTGGATCGAAAGCAGTTTCTATCTCGGCGGTAACGGCAACGGTGATGTGCCGCGAAATCCATTTCCGTTTCAGTTTGACGAATTCGGCAACCGGCTGCACGTGGAAGATTGCGTTAAAGGGCTGCACAACGAAGCGCTCGGCGTGTTCTCTTTCACACCACAGCCGTGGGCCATTGGTATTCCGCAGGGCTATACGCCCGGCGCACAAGTTACGCCGTTTGACGTCACGTTTAGTGTGGATCTCACGCTTTCCGGGGGGGACGTCAAGCGGTATTTCCAGGAGCAACTCAACAACGGACGCATCATCGTGGCGATTACCTCGCTTGCCGAAGTGGCGGTGCAGGGTTCGGCCACGGCGGTTCCGGCGTTCTACAGCAAGGAAGGCATGGCGCTCGATCCGGGCGCTAAGCCGGCCGCGCTGTCGATCGTGTTGAGCGATTGTGCCAAGGATGGCGATTTGGACGATAACGGTGCCGCCGATCTCGGCGACATCGGTTTGTTTGCAGCCATTGCCGTGGGCAACGACAACGATCCGCTCTTGCAGGATGCGGCGGATCTGAACTGCGACGGTGCAGTCGATGGCAACGATATTCCGCTGTTCATGACTGCGCTACTCGACTGATAGGAACGATCGAATGCGGAAGGAGTCTGTGGATATGACACGTAAGCATTCATCCCGCTCGGCATTTACGTTGATCGAACTTCTCGTGGTGATTGCCATCATTGCTATTTTGGTGGCGGTCTTACTTCCCGCTTTGGGGCGCGCACGCGAAGAAGCGAACAAGGTGTATTGCAAGAACAACTTGCGCAACATCTGGACGGGCATCTGGTCGTACTCGCTAACGTGGGACGACCGCCTGCCTTACGCGACCAACATCAACATCTCGATGCCCGATGCCAATCCGTTCGACCTGGCATACCCCACCACAGTCGGCGTGTTGCTGCAGCCGTACGTGGGCGAAAAAAGTTGGGTGTGTAAGTCGGCGGTATCCGGATGGCCCAACAATGCCGGACAGGGCGGTTGGGCGATGACGTACAGCTTCAGTACTGCCGATTCCGTGCAGGGGTTGCCGACGGTGCCCTACGATCAAAGCCCGTTCGCACGAACAGGCACGGCGCTCGATCCGGCAGTGAGCAACTACGTTCATCTGGATGGTCGACCGATCAAGCTGCTCGACGGACGACGCTACGTGCAGGCCGGTGGTTTGAATAACGACCGGCGTGGCTCGTGGTCGGTTCGTCGGGCGATCGTGTCCGACAAGCTGGGTGGGGATATTGCGTCCGGCAAGTTCGAGTATCCCCATCGTGGCAGCCTCGAAGGTCGCAGCGACCTTGGCGCGGCGCAACAGCAGTTTGAGATGAATAGCAATGGCCCGGCGCAGCCGACCGGGTATCATGAACTGCATGCTGATGGAGAAGAGCCAACGATGTATTTCACGCGTTACTGGCAACCACATTACCCCGGTTACTAAACGCGGAGATAATGGTTTTGTGCAACGTGACGCAATCGAATTGCCGTCACGTTGCACCGATGAACGCCCTACCTTGCGGGGAGGGGGTTACGGAGGGTCGCTCTCGCGAGACCGTTACAGCTTCTCCGCTCGGATAGATCAGTCCGGACGAGGATTTAAGCTTACGCCTAGCATTCAACCACCGCATATTTCGAGGAGCGCATGATGTTGTTTAACTACCTCAGCGCTTCTCGGATATGCGGTGTTTTTTTGTTGTCACTTTGCGCGGGGTTCGCAATTGCACTGCCGGTGCACGCCGAGTTGCCCAACGGTGTCGCCGCCGGAGATGTAACGCATACGTCGGCGGTGCTTTGGACGCGTTCGTCGGTCACAGGTGAGGTAACGTTTGAAATCTCATCCGACCCGGCGGCGTTGGGTGATGCTGCGGCCACCTTCACCGAAATGGTGATCGATACGATGGAGCCGGCTAAGGTGGATGTAGGCGACTTGCTGCCGGGAACGCGGTATTACTATCGCGCGACCGATCCCGATGGCTGCACTGCCGACGGTCAATTCGTCACACCCAATACCGACGGTCAACACGGGGTGCGGTTCGGCGTGTCCGGCGATTGGCGCGGCGACTTGGCACCATATCCATCCATTCGAAACGCACCCGCGCGACAGCTCGATCTTTTCATCGGACTCGGTGATACGATTTATGCAGATGTGCCGTCGCCAGATTTGCCCCTCAGCCAAGCTCGCACGCTCGAAGAGTTCCGCATCAAACATAACGAAGTTTACAGCGCCCGCGCGGGTGTCAATGCGCTGGGTGATTTGCGGGCGACCACAGCAATCCTCGCGATGATCGACGACCACGAAATCACCAACGATTTCGCGGGTGCGGCACCGCCTTCTTCGGATAGTCGCTTCGACGACAGCGGTGACTTCATCAACCAAACGATGCTGTTCAACAACAGCCTGCAGGCCTTTCACGAATACAACCCGATTCGCGATGAAGTGTACGAAGGCACCGACGAACCGCGCACGGAGGGGCAACGCAAGCTCTACCGACAGCGCACTTACGGCCAGGATGCCGCTTTCTTCCTGCTCGATGCCCGCAGCTTTCGAGATGAACCGCTCGACGCACCGTTTGTGACGTCGCTTGGCGAAGAGATCAACACGTTCTTGGAGAGTTCGTTCGACGCCTCGCGCACCATGCTCGGTCGCACGCAGCTTGCCGATCTGAAGGCCGATTTGCAGGCCGCGGATGCTGCGGGCGTTACGTGGAAGTTCGTCCTCGTGCCCGAGCCGATTCAGAATCTTGGGCCACCTTTGGCGTCAGATAGATTCGAAGGGTACGCGGCCGAGCGCACAGACATCCTGCGCTTCATTCACGACAACGATATCGACAACGTGGTGTTTATCGCTGCCGATATCCATGGGACGGTGGTGAACAACATTACATTTCAGGATGCGTTCGGCGGCCCGCAGATCGAGACGAACGCGTTCGAAATTACGACGGGTTCAGTTGCATACGCCGCGCCGTTCGGACCGACCGTCGTCTCGTTTATCGACCCGGCAACGTTTGGCCCACCGGCCGACATCTTCATGTTGATTTATGCGCTGTCAGATCGCGTCGGTCGCGACAATATCTTTGGTTTCTTCGGCGACATTCTGCTGGGGCAGTTCGATTTAGACCCGATCGGTCTGCAAAATTCGTTAGTCAACGCGCGGCTCACCGACGGCGGTTACGTTGCGGTGAACACCTACGGTTGGACCGAATTCGATATTGACGCCGTCACGCAGAACCTGACGGTGACGACGTGGGGCATCGACTGGTATCGCCCGGAAGAAATTGCGGCGGCACCTTGGTTTATTCTGTTACGACAACCGCAGATCGTAAGCCGATTCGTGGTCACACCGCAGCGCGACGACGGCATCGGCTGCCCGCCGCTGACATTCGGCATTTTTGAGTTGCCGAACGTGTGCGGCTGCGGCATGACGCCGATGCTGGCGGTTCCGTTCCTGCTGTTGGCGGGGCGGCGGCGTCGGTCTACTTAACGCCTGCTGCGCCTGCCGTGGCCACTATGTGATCGTTCTCGACAGTATCTCCCGAAACGCCGATAGCACCGATGATCGTGCCGCTGCCGTCTTTGATCGGGACGCCGCCCGGAAACGTGATCAGGCCGCCGTTGGAATGTTCGATGTTGTAAAGACTGCCGCCGGGTTGCGACAGATTGCCGATGTCGCCGGTAGGCATATCGAAGTATCGCGCGGTACGTGCTTTTTTCTGAGCGATATCGATCGAGCCGAGCCAAGCGCCATCCATTCTTAAGAACGCTTTGAGGTTGGCACCGGCATCGACAACGGCGATGTTCATCTTCGTGTTGATTTCGGCGGCTTTGCTGCGTGCGGCATCGACGGCAGCGCGGGCTTGATCGGTGGTAATGTCGGACATCGTTTGGATTCCTCTGTGATTGGTGCGGGATTGACCGCAGGAAAGTCTTGTTTGAGTGCGGGCAGCATGCTGACCGATACGGGCCGGTGTTGCAACAGGGCGTTTTGGTCATGACGAATGAAGAAAATCGGGTATAAAATTCGGTATGCACACTCCCAGCCTTGCGGTACAAGCCGATGACCTGCACGCCGAACTGAAGGCAGCCTTGCAACGTGCACGACGGCTCGGATTCGATGCCGTTTCGATCAACGCTACGCGCGGGCCGGTGACGATGCAGCAACTCGACCGTAGCGGGCAACGGCATTTTCGCAGATTTCTTGGCGACCTCGGGTTACGCCCCGCCAGCCTGCGTGGGCCGGCGGGTGGGAAGTCGTATGCCGATCCGCAGGTTGGCGAGCAGCGTCTGGATTCACTGTGCGGCGTGATTCGGCTTGCCGGGGCACTCGGCGTTCCGGTCGTGTCGACGGCACCGGGCCACATGGTGGCGGGTGACGACAACGCCAGCGACCGAATGCTTGAGGTGTTTCATACGATTGCCGACGAGGCGGATCATCAAGGCGTCCATGTGGCCGTTGAGACGAATGGGTGCGAAGCCGCGTGGCTGGGGCAGGCGTTGCGCGATATCGATTGCCCGTTTTTGGGTGTTTGTTGCGATGCCGGCGGTATGCTCGAGCGCGGCGACGATCCGCACCACGCCAGTCGCCACATGGCGGGGCGGGTTCACCTCGTGCGCGGTCGCGACGCACAACCGGGCTCGGCGCAGGTTGCGGGCGCGGAATGTGCCGTGGGGGATGGGGCGCTTGACGTTCCGGTGTTTCTTGCCGATTTACTCGTGGCGGGTTTCGGCGGAGATATCGTGCTGGCTCGCGAGCAGGGCGAACGACGCGCCGAAGATTTGGTGCGTGCGCGCGAGTTGTTCGAGCGCGAACTGCGGATGTTGCGACCCGAATAAAAAAGGAACCGCGACAACCCCCCAACTGCCGCGGCTCCACCCTTAAATAACATCCGAAGATCCTGAGCGATCGCCTTCTGCGAGCGCGTACTTTCCACTCCTCCCAATCGCAATTGGCGCGGACGCAGCGCGACCGCTCAACGATCTTCGATTCAACCTGCGGGGGATTCGGCACCGATCGCTGGGCGCGTGAGCCGACGCGCGGAATCATCCCGCAACATCGTCCCCCCAAAATTTTGCTTGTCTGTGGGCATGGTCAACGAGTTGCTCGCTAACCGGGCGTGAGAGCGATGACGGCGATAAATCGAGAGTGCGATTTATACAGTTGCCGCGTTCGCTGTGCGACTGATGTTTCGATGCCATCGGCAGAAAAACATCTGCGCCGACGAGGTTGTTTAAGGCCTTTTTTAGGCATCCAACCGCGTCCCTTCCATCACTAAACGATTCTTTACCGCAAACGTCCAAAGGCAAGTCGTTCACAGCATTTTTTTATTTATACAAATGACGAGTTGTCGGCTATTGGCTGCTCGTCACGCGGGCGTTGGGGGCTTCGATGCGATTGGTACGTCGATCCCAGGTGAGCGAATCGCCCGTCCAAATCATGCTTTCGCTAGTGCCAGGTTTCTCCACGAAGATACGAGCATCCACGCCGTTGCCGCCAGTGATCGTGACGGTCTCGGACTGCTTGAGGTACTTCAACGAATCGCCCATCAGGCTCTTGTCACCGTCTTCGAGTAAGACCTGCCCCTTGGCGATCATGCGGCGCAGGTCGGTCGCGCGAACCGGCGAACTCGAATCGGAACGAACGGGTTTGTTGTCGGCGACGAATTCCAATAAGAGATTGCCGCACGTAAGGCTCGCCTTTCTACCCGGTCGCAGACGGTTGCGCACGCTACGGTCGATATTCATCGAATCGAGCAGCTCATCCAACTTAACGATTTGTTGACCGCTGCAGTGATCCATCTTCACGTCGCGATCGAAAACGACCATGGCCTTTTCGCCGAAGAAGTCCATCTTCTGTTCCCAGGTGACGAGCGTTTGACTGGGACCATCGCTGCGGACACTGCTCATCAGCGGTCCGCCCACACCTTTGACCTTGCGATCCGACGGGCGAATGCTGCTTTGCTCGAATTGATAGTCTTCGATCAGTAGCGTGCCGGCGCTGGGCACGGAAAGCTCTTCGCGTTCGAGATCGGCGGCGATTTGGGTGCCCGTGATGTGCGCGCGGCTCAGCAGGCGACCCGGCGTGGGGCCGGTGCTGGCGGCGTGCGTGCTCATCAATGCTTGCGCGTTACCTTCGGCTACGACATATACCGGTCGCTTGCGCGTGCCCGTTGAAGCGACCTGATCGGTAATGATGGCATCGGGTTCGTCGTTGATGAAATCGGACAGTTGCGCAAAGACACCGCGCCCGTCGGACTTACTCTTGACCGGTGCAGGCGGCGCGTCGGCGAAGCGGATTGTCAGCTTGTCGGAATCGAGATCGAAGCCGTCCATGCGCGCCGCGACATCGCCGACGAAGACGCCATAGTTCTCGTTAAGCTTCATCTGCATTTCGTTGGCCCACGTGATCTTCACCGGCTTGGGGGCCTCTAACGGTCGACCACCGAAGTCCTGCCGGGTGATCATCCAAGCCGCGCCACGACCGGGCACTTGCATGCGCTGTTCGGCCATGCTCATTTCGATGTAGTGACCGTGCACGGCCATGTCCTCAAACCGAGCGCGGGCGAGCGTGTTCGGATCGGGGCTTTGAATTTGGAGGAGAGCGAGTTCGTTGGCGTCGTTCATCTGCACGCGCAACGTTTCGGCGCGACTGACCTTCATGTTGCGGCTGGGGTCGCGGATTTCGACGTTGCCTTTGACGAACATCTTTTCGATCGCCAGCGCGGGAGCGCCTTTACTATTACCGTTCGACGACGGTAGCTCGCGGACGTTGACGTCGATCTCATTAGCGCGAACCTCGCGTCGGCCTTGCTTGGCCAGCACGTTACCTTCACCCTGAATTCGCTGCGGAATGCTGCGGTTATCGACGGTGCGGGTCATCTCAATATCGAGATGGCTCGCCTGCACGATCTCGGACTTGTTCGCCAGAACCACGTTGCCGGCCAAATCGAGATGGTCGATATGCTCGGCCAATGCACTGTCGGAGGTCGGGTAACCGAAGGTTGCTGCGACTTCGTCGGCGCGGGCCTTTTCGTCATCGCGACGGAACCGGACATCACCGTGGAACCACGCGCGACGCAGATAGGGTTTCTCTTCGGTTGTCCATTCGCCCGTTGACGGATTGCGTTTGGCCACCGGGCGTTTGCCCAATTCGAGATCGACGCCTTGCGACCAGTAGATCTCGACTTGCGAGCGGCCCAAGCCCATCGCCGTTGCCAATTGCGAGGCGTCTTCCTTATCCGATTCGTCTCGGATAAAGCCTTTGCCGTCGATGCGACCCAAGCCGCGCCGTTGATCGAAGAACACTTCTTGCGCCACCAACTCGCGTCGGTCGCCGAGTTTTAGCTGTACGTCGCGCTTGCCTTCGCCCGTGAGCCAAATCTGATTGCGTTCGTTGCGGAAAACCAACTGTTGGCACACGGCGCCGCCGTCGTCGTTGTTCACGCGCACCGGATTGCCCAAAGCGATGATGTCGAAGCGGCCACCCGATTGTTGGGCGGGATCGACGGCGAGCGGGTTGAGTTCAAACGGGCCATCCCACTTGATCACGATCGCGCCTTCGACCGCAGGCTTGTCCTGCTCAGCCTTTTCGGGTTCATCTTCCTTCGGAGCTTTTTCGGAATCGCCACGCACGAAGCGTTCCTGCTTTTTTCCGAAATCGAAGTGTGCTTCGAGTTGATCGGCGAGTAACTTGCCGACGACCGTATCGCCGCGCATTTGCTCGACATCGACGCTGCCTTCAAAGACCGCCTTAAACGACTGTACGTTTTTGGCGTCGATGGCAGCCAATTCTTCGGCTGTTAGCGCAGCAGTCGCATCCTGAATCACGCCCGAGCGCACCTCGGCGCGCATCGTGTCCATGTCGGTTTCGAGGTCTTCGGCGGAACGCAAATCATTACGATCGGTCGGCCCCGTCGGCATCGGCGGGGGCGTGTTGTTGGCCGTTACCATCGCCGTATCGTCCGGCTTTACCTCGGTCTTTTCTTCGCGTTTGCGTTTGGCATCCGCAAGGGAGATCGGCTGGTTGGTACGAACCCGCAAGCCTTGGGCGCGGATTTGCTGTGCCGCTTCGTGTGCCGAAATGGGCTTGGCTTTCACGGCATTGCGCGACGTTGCCTTGGGGATGCTGATCGGCTTATTGGTCGCGACGGCGATGCGATCGTCCTTAACCGTCGCCGGTGCCTGTGCGACGGCTCGCTCGTTGGACGTGTTCTCGACGGTTTCGATTTCCGCGCCCGGCAGTTTGATCTCCACCATGTCGGCGCCGCGCCGAATCGTAAATCGGCCACCCTGGTTGAACCGCAACGATTCCAAACGGTTGTCGACTTGATCCCAGCGGACGGTGAGGCCGGAAACTTCGTCGATGCGAGCCTCGCGTGCGTCGACGACGACCGATCCCTCTGCAAATAACTCCGAGCGATCCATGTCGAAGCGGGCCGATTCCATCTCCATGCGAATCACATCGTCGGGTCGTGTGGAACGATCTTTCAAATCGGGGTTGGCTTCGCGAAACGCGCGCGTTGCCCGATCGATATCGACGCGGACGTTACCGCGCAATTCACCATTCCGCGGGGCGGCTTGGCTGCCGTTGGTTTCTTTAAAACCGATGTCGGCCTGATCGGCGGTGATGTAGGCAATCTCACCGCGTGGCATGTGCACCTGAATCTCAAGTTGCTCGGCCTCGAAACGATCGCGCCCGTTCGGCTTCCACTTTTCGGCCTTGAAGGCATAGCGGAGGCGCGCGTCTTTGTCGTACACCTTCACCAGCGTGCGCTCGCCGGGACGGAACTTGATATTGTTGCCGGTCGTCAAGCTCTCGCCATCGGAATCGTCTTCTGTCGTGACGAATTCCTTCACGGCATTGCGGGCGTCGGTGATATCGCGTTCCGCGACGGGCTTGTCGTTCTTGCTGAATATGAAATACGCGCCGGTCACGAGGACGAGCACGGCGACAAATAAAATGATCTTACGTTGCATAGGTTTATACTCCTCGACGCATCCGGCTACGATTGCGACCGGGGCCAGCGGCAATGTGTTAGCGTTTCGCCGCGTCGTCAATCCTCAACAAATACTCGATGGCCTCAGCCACTGCGCCCGCACCGCCACACCGACGTGTGACATACTCGGCCGCGCGTTTGGCGAATCGGTGCGCATTGCCGACGGCGATCGCATGACGGCACGCCTCAAACACGGGCAAGTCCGGTAGGTCGTCACCGACGGCGGCTGTTTGATCGCTGGTGGCATCGGCAGCGGCCAACACGTCGATCAGTGCGGCACCCTTATCGCGGGCGCCTTGCCGAACAATTTCAATTCCAAGATCGCGACAACGAGCATCGACGCCGGGGGCATCGCGGCCGCTCAAAACGGCTACGGTTCTGCCCGAGCGTTGCCAACGCTTGATCGCACTACCATCTTGAACGTGAAAGGTTTTGTCGG
>JAUIHO010000232.1 GCA_030432035.1 Phycisphaerae bacterium | reverse complement strand
CAAGATGCGGTGCAAACGTGGCAACGACCAACTCGCCGCCGATGTCCATCTCTTTAACGACTTTGGCCGTCAGCATGCGGTCTTCGGTCGTTGCGTCTTCGCGAACGGCGTAGTGCAAGAGTTGTTCGAGCACCAGCTTGCGATCGTTCCGCGCGCGGTCAAGGAGGTCTTTTAGCTTTTCGTCAAATTCTTGCGGCGTCGTGGCCTTATCAATGTTGTCGATGGCGCGCTGAATCGTCAGATTGACGTCGATGTCGCGTTCAATGTCGTTGTCGTAGGCGAACGATACAGCGGGGGCGGCAAACATTGCGACGGCAATCGCGCCAATAAGGCTGCGCTGCCAACGTCCTGGCTGATCACGATCGATCGATTTATGCACTGATATCATAATGATTCCCGTTTGATTTAATGGTTATCGCTGCGTGTTGAGCAGCAGGTTGTCTTCGATGAAGTTGCGCACTTCGATGTAGTCATCTACAAGGAAGTGATCGGCCCCCGCACCAAACGGTACGGTCTCGACATTGAGACCCGTGGTGCCGGGGTGAGAATTCGAAACAGGGCCGCCGTCGAGGAAGAAGTCGGAAAAGCTGCCCACTTGATAGTGATTCGCGTGGTAACTGGTGCTCGGTGGCCGTCGCGTTTCGCGCGAGATATCGATATCGGAGTTGTTGCCAACGCCATCGACGTAAGACGTGAACGTGATTTCAAAATTGCCGATGCCCGCGCGGTCGATATCCAGCCGTTCGGCCAAGTCGAACGTCGAGCCGCCGCCGTGGCTGTATCCGAAGAAGGCGACATCTTCGACGAATCGATTGCTGACTGCGTTTACCGCTTCGTCATAAACCGACCCGGTCCCGTTCGCACTCACGTTATCTTCGTCGTATTGATATACGTCGTAGCCGAGTTGATACAGCGCGACGCCGACGACGAAGGTGCCTTGATTGGAATCGACAGGCACCGACGGCACTTGGCCCTCACCGCCCAAGGCGAAAACGATGCTGCGGAACGTATGAAACCGCAGCCGATCGATCTCCAAACTGCCGTTGAGCGGTTCGAGAATCAAGTCGTTAATTCCGTGTGCCTCGTAGGCCCATTCGACGTAGACCGTAAGCTGTGGATTGCCCGGCATAAACGGCAGTGCGCCGGTCTTGTCACCATTAAACGCGATCTCTGTACCGGGCATCTTTTGGGCGGTCAGCCACACGCGCAGCGCGCCGTTGGTGCGTCTTAGCGCAACCAAACCGCCGGCGTTGCTGATTTGAATATTGACCTGAATGAGATCGTCTTCACCGAGCGGGTCGAGATCGTTTGCACCGTTGATGCGGATGCCAGGTCCGAATGTCGCATCGTCTTCATCGGCATTGCTAACGGCGGTTTGTTCAAAGGGAAAGTAGCCACCACCGCGATGTTGCGGTCGAAAGGCCGTGAGGTTGCCGCTCACGCACGAACTACTATTGCATGGTGTATTCGCTCCTTGCCATGCCCCGACACATGCCGCTTGCGTCGTGATGATGCAACCGCTTCCGCCGGTGCAACATGCACCCGTGGGTTCGGGCGGGTTGAGTAGTGCATCGACGAATAGCACGAGGTCGATGGCGTCGATGGTGCCGCTTTCATCGAGGTCGCCGGTGCACGTATCGCATGCGACGGTCGAGCCGAGTAACAAGTCGGCCAGCGCAGTAGCGTCGTCGACATTGACGGCAGTGTCGCAATTGGCGTCGGCAGGAATGCAGGGATTGCCAGCGTGGGCTTCTGACATTGCGACGACCATTATGGTCGAGACGAGGGCGAAACTTGCGACTGCGTTCGTCCATCGTGGGCAAGCGCGGGTGGGCAAAACGGCGTAGGGCATAATGGTCGAACTCTTCCGTTGGGCTCATGTCAATGAAGCGGGAATCGCTTCTATATGGATTCTCGTCGAAGGCGTGCTCGGTTCGCAAGCCTTCTCGCCTATAAGACGCGATTTTGGCCGCGCACCGCATCGGGGCACATCGACAGTCGGCAGAATCGCCTTTGATATGGGGCCGGACACGTCAAACTATGGAAGGTTGGAGAAAATGTTGGGAAAAGTGGGGCCGTTGGGATTGAGGCGTTTTCATGCAGCTATTGCGATCGAGGTTTATTGAGTCTCAGTTCTTTAACAACAATGTCCGAAGGTTCGTCACCTTCCCTTTCGAGGGAATTCCTGGATACGGGCAGTCTTATGTAATAAGGTGGACGGCCTCCGCGCCAATATTCAGTCGATGCGACAAAAGGCCGATGCCAAAACGCTGTGAATGAAACGATACACATGTCGTGCGAAGAAGTTTTGAAGCCTACTTCGGTCGTTACCCAGTTCTCGCGAACGCCAGTTGATTCATCAGATCTCCCCGACAGTGGCGCAAGGCGTCATTGTCGCCGAACAACACGCGCCCGCGAGCGGATATCCATCTCGACTGGCTTGGCTTAACAAATAGAGTACCGCGTTCACCGTCGCTTCTAACTACCGTTTGGTCCAATTCGGTCGTCGGATATGAAAATGGCTCTATAGCACGCTGCTCGCGGCTTCCGCATAATGCCGCCTAATGACGGATCGAACCAACGCCAGATTGTGTCTCGTCGTCGCCGCACTGTTGTTTTCAACCGGCGGGATGGTGATCAAGCAGTGTTCGCTTGCGGCCGAGCAGATTGCGTCGGGGCGGTCGTTGGTGGCGGCGATCTTTTTGTTTGCGTGCTTACCGGCAGGGCGTCGCAATTGGTCGCGCTCGTCGATGTTGGTGGCGCTCTTCTACGGCGCGACCATGGTGATCTTCGTGTTGGCGAATAAGCTGACGACATCTGCCAACGCCATCTTTTTGCAAGATACGGCACCGCTCTTTGTGTTGATTGTGAGTCCTTGGTTGTTAAAGGAAAAGATACGACCGACGGACTACGGCATCATGGCGATTATCATGGTCGGTATGTCGCTGTTTTTCTTCGGTGACGAGGCGGCACAGGCAACAGCGCCGAACCCCACGCTTGGTAATACGTTGGCGTCGATTTCGGGATTGACATGGGCAGGCACGATTATCGGCTTGCGATATTTAAGAAGCGGGAGCGTCACCCGCAACAACACCGCGGCGCCGGCGATCGTGCTGGGCAACGTGATGGCGTTTCTGGCATGCGGATATAGTTTGCTTAGCTTGAAAGGGATAAGCCTCGCGGATGCGGGTTTGCTGCTTTACCTCGGCGTGGTGCAAATCGGTTTGGCATACATTCTGGTTACGCGCGCCGTTGCACACATCTCGGCACTGGAGGCGTCGATCTTGCTACTGCTTGAACCTGTGATCAATCCGATCTGGAGTTTTGCGATTCACGGCGAGCGACCCGGCAAGTGGGCGTTGGTGGGGGGCGTCGTGATTTTGGCAGCAACGACGCTGAAGGCTGCCGTTGATTCCCGGCATTCGCGCCGCGAAAAGTTGAACCAAAGTTCCTGAGTTATGGGATAAAGCGGCAATATCTGCCGCTGAAACCGGCAAATTCTGCCTGAATGCGCGCATGTGACGCGTTTTTCAGTTGTGGTCCCGTCAATCAGCGATACGCTATGGCCTGTCACTGCCGGACAGGTAGATGTCGCCCTCGCCGTGGGCAATTCTGCTCGACGATCAACCTACTTGTAACGGAGGCGTTGCTTTCGCGCCGCCTTGCTGCGCGATGCGTTGTTGGTATCCACGTGCCCGCAGGCACGATTGATTGCCGTCCCTTACTCGGAGTTTGTCGCAGATGAGTCACCTACCCAAGAATCGTCAATTCTCATTGTTCGCGCAAGTGTTTGCATGCGCCATCGTCGCGTTCGCGTTTTCAACCGACGCCTACGCGCAGGTCGGCGCCTGTTGTTTCCCCAACGGCACCTGTGCGTCGGAAAGTTCGCTCAGTTGCGATCTGGATGGCGGCGCCTATCAAGGCGACGACGTGTTGTGCGGCGATGCCGGTTGCGCGCCGACGATCGTGATTAACGAAGTAGACTACGACCAGCCATCAAACGGCATGGACAACCTCGAATTCATCGAGTTGAAAAACACTGGCAACGGTCCGTTGAATTTGTCGGGCTTTTCCGTCGTGCTGGTGGACGGTAACGAGGGCAACGCCAATATCTATAAGACAATCGATCTGCCCGATACGGACTTGGCGGCGGGCGATTACTTCGTGATCTGCGGCAACGCGGGCAACGTGAACAATTGCGATCTCGACGTCGAGCCCGACATCAACCTGATTCAGGACGGTAACGCATTTCCCGATGCCGTTGCGATCATCTACGACGGCATGATCATTGACGCGTTGAGTTACGAAGGTTCGGGCGAAGGCGTGCCCGGCTTTACCGAAGGCGGCAACATCGTGTCGCTGTCAGACCCGGCCATTTTCGAAGTCGGTCTGTCGCGCTATCCCGATGGTAACGACACCGATATGAACGCGATGGACTTCAGCCGGCGCTGCGCCACGCCGGGGCAGATGAACATCGAGCAGAACACCGACTGCGCCATCGATCGCGGTGCCTGCTGCGTTGCGGATGTATGTACCGACAACGTCAAGGTCGGCGATTGTGCGATGCAGGGCGGCTTGTTCGCAGGCGATGGCGTCGGTTGCGACATGGTCGATTGTGCCGATGCGGGGGCGTGTTGTCGTAGCAACAATTCCTGCGAGGTGGCGTTGGCCATTGCCTGTGCTGGCAATGATACGTATCTCGGAATGGGCACGGACTGTACCGGACTCGATTGTTCGATGGGCGCGTGTTGTTTACCGAACGGTACGTGCGAATCGGCAACGGAAGCGAGCTGTTCTGATGACGGCGGTGCTTATCAGGGCCCTGCCAGCTTGTGTATGGATGTAGCGTGCCCCGCACCGATGGGAGCGTGTTGCTATCCCGATGGTAGTTGTGGCGTCGATTCGTTTGACGGTTGCACCGGCGCTAACGGCGCCTTTCAAGGTATCGATTCCATCTGTGCAGACGTCAGTTGTCCGCAACCGACCGGTGCATGTTGTTTGCCGAACGGCAGTTGCGAATCGGAAACCGAAGCGAGCTGTAACGACGACGGCGGCACCTATCAGGGAGACGGCACGCTGTGCGAAAACGCAAATTGTCCGCAGCCGACCGGCGCGTGTTGTTACCCGGACGGAACTTGTGCGACGGCTACTGCGGCCGACTGTGCGACGGCAAGCGGTACTTATCAAGGTGATGGCACGCTTTGTATGGATGTAGCCTGTCCGGAGCCGACGGGTGCGTGTTGTTTGCCGAACGGCAGTTGTGAATCGATCACCGAAACCAGTTGCACCGATGAAAAGGGGCTTTATCAGGGCGACGGATTTTTGTGTGAGAACGTGATGTGTCCGCAGCCCGTGGCGGCGTGTTGTTTGGGTGATGGCAGTTGTATTGACGCGACCGAGGGTGAATGTGCCGCAGCGAGTGGAACCCTGCAAGCACCGGGTAGCGTTTGTGCAACTTGGACATGCCCACAGCCGCCGACGGGTGCGTGTTGCGTTGCCGACGGTTCGTGTGCGGAAACGACTGAGGCGGAATGCGACGGCACCTATCAAGGCGACAAGACGATTTGTGCCGATGTGAACTGCCCGCAACCGACCGGTGCATGCGAGTATGACGACGGTACGTGTGCGATCACGACTGAAGCCGACTGCGATGGCAACTACTTGGGTGACGACACGAATTGCCCCGCACCGGCCGACCCGACGGGAGCTTGTTGTGCCGCCAATGGTTCGTGTAGCGAAACGACGCAGGTTGATTGCAACGGCACCTATCAGGGAGACAACACGTCCTGCGCCAATGCCAACTGTCCGCAACCAGCCGATCCGACGGGCGCTTGTATCGACGGAAACAATAACTGCACGATTACGACCGAAGCGGATTGCAACGGTTCGTATCAAGGTGACGACTCGACGTGCCCGGCACCAGCCGATCCGACCGGCGCGTGCGTCGCGGACGACGGCAGTTGCAGCGTCACGACGGAAGCGGATTGCAACGGTGCTTATCAGGGCGATGACTCGGCTTGTCCGCCTGCTGCCGATCCGACCGGCGCATGTTTGGCCGCTGATGGTTCGTGTTCGATAACGACGCAGGCGGCATGTGCGGGAACGTATCAAGGCGATGATTCGAGTTGCGATGACATTCCGCCGGCCGAGCAGGGCGTGCCGGGATGTTTCCCGGTCTTCTTCCTGTTCCAGTCGCTGTTCGGCATTCCGCTTTGCGGGCCGTGTGTGATCGTCAGTACGTTCGCGACGTTCGCAGGCATGATCTGCATGAAGCGACGGTTGCGACGGCGATATGGTAGGCGTGCATAGGCCTGTTTACGATTGAGAGCGATGGTTGCGCTGTGGCACCGGCTAATAGCCGGTGGATGCTAACAAATCATCCAAGGTCACACTCATTCGTAAGTTGGTCGATACAGTTGTCCTAGCAGGTCAACTATTTCAAATAAGACGCCGCATCAGAGCCGCGCCCGTCAGGAAGCGGTCACCGTGATATGTCGAGGGATGGATGGGCTTTCAAGCTGTGCGAAATTAGGTGATAGCCACCGTCTAATATCTCGTTAACCGTAGATCAAACACCCCGTCGCATGGATCGGACGCGACGGGGTGTTTTATTGTTAGGTGTGTACAGTTATTTTTCAATCGCGCCGGTCATCGGTACGAATCGCACGGAGATCAGCTTCTCTTGATGCAGTGTGCCGTCTGCTGCTTTGTGCCAGCGATGGATCGTTTGATGGTCGCCGCTATCGGCGTTGACGGGTGCAATCAATCGTCCGTCGACAGCCAATTGCTCGAATACCGCGTCGGGCACGCTGGGGGCGGCGCAGGAGAAGATGATCGCGTCGTAGGGCGCGGCAGCAGGCCAACCGTGGCTGCCGTCGGCTTCGTGGTAATGAAGGTCGGCAAGCTCGAACGATGACAACAGCGGAAATGCACGATTCGCAAGTTCGTGCACGATTTCTAAGGCGAACACCTCTGCACCCATCGCGGCCAAGACGGCCGCTTGATAACCGCAGCCCGCGCCGATTTCCATCACGCGCATGCCGGGTTCGACGCCGGCCACATCCGCCATATACGCGACCATGTAAGGTTGCGAAATCGTTTGGCCCGCGCCGATCGGCAACGGTCGATCCGCATATGCTTCATCCTGACGATCCGACGGCACAAACACATGACGCGGCACGGTTTTCATCGCCGCCAGCACGCGCGGATTGGTGATGCCGCGTCGCTCGATTTGATCGCGCACCATCTTTTCGCGTTCGTCGCGGCGTTCCTCTGATTGGGGAAATGCAGTCACATTAAGAGCGTAGTGTGCGAAACGAATGACTTCATCCACATTAATGATGCGGGTTTCTAAAACTTTGCGCCCAAGCAGAAACCCTCACCCCAGCCCTCTCCCTGCTGTTTTGTTCGGGGACATGGGTAACAGGTGTTCGAGGACATGGGTAACAGTTTTTCTTGTTTCGCGCCGGCGACCGTCGCCGTCGTCGTCCTTTTTCTTTTTGCTTTTTTTTCTTTTTGTGTTTTACTGTGAATTGCGTGATTTTCAATCACACGGTCATGTTGCGCGACGCCTCTTGCGCCTTTACATCCAACGTCC
>JAUIHO010000231.1 GCA_030432035.1 Phycisphaerae bacterium | reverse complement strand
GGTCGAGGGTTCGAATCCCTTCGTCTCCAGTTGCCTTTCTTCGGTCTGATGTCGTCGGGTTGCAAACTCGGGCACCCCTTTCAGCGTGTTGAGCTAGCCAGCAGAGTACCAGCCTTGGCATGCCGCCCGGTCCCAATTTCCCTCGTATTTCCGCGTGATAATTGCGATGCCTACGGTGGCCAATCGATGGGCGGTCGTTATCAGAACTGCCCTCCCGGCCGGCAGTCTCAATTCGCTCGGGCAAAGCCGGTATCATGGATGACGACTGGTATCCATCATGACGCCCGAATTGTTCCATCGAGCCAAACCGATCTTTGAATCGGCCTGCGATTTAACGGGGGCGGAGCGCGCCGCCTTTGTCGAAAAATCCTGCGGCGATAATGCCGAATTACGCCATGCCGTGGATGAACTGCTTGCCAGTGACGACGACCCGATCACGCTCGTGGATTCGGGGCTGGCCAAGGATCACATCGAATGGTTGGCTACCGAGGTTTCGGACGAGAGCAGCGCACCGGAAACGATCGGTGAGTTCCGCATCATCAGAAAGCTTGGCGAAGGCGGCATGGGCACGGTGTACGAGGCCGAGCAAGCGTCGCCGAAGCGAACGGTCGCGCTCAAGATGATGCGACCGGGCGTGGCGAGCCGCGAGATGATGCGGCGCTTTCGGCGCGAGATCGATTTGCTCGGGCAACTCGACCATCCCGGCATCGCGCGCATCTTTCAGGCTGGCACGGTGCAGACGGCGCGCGGTGAGCAGCCGTACTTCACGATGGAATTGGTAAAGGGCTTGCCGCTCCATCAGCAACTGGAGCAGACCGCGAACGACGTTGAAGCGAGAATTAAGCTGTTTGTCGATATTTGTGCGGCAGTGCACTTCGCGCACATGCGCGGCGTGATTCATCGCGATTTGAAGCCGGCCAATATTTTGGTGGGGGATGAAGGACGCCCAGTCATTCTGGATTTTGGTGTGGCGCGGGCGACGGAAAGCGACATCAAAGCGACGACGGTGACGGTGAACGCCGGGCAGATCATCGGTACGCTGGCGTATATGAGCCCCGAACAAGCGAGCGGGCGCAGTGAGGATATCGACGCTCGGAGCGACATTTATTCGCTTGGCGTGGTGTTGTACGAGATGCTGACGGGCACGCTGCCGTTGGATATGAGCGGCAAGTCGGTGGCAGAGGCGGCACGGTCGCTGCAGGACGACACGCCCACGCGTTTGAGCCACGTCAATCGTTCGCTGCGCGGGGATTTGGAAACGATTGTATCCAAGGCGATGTCGAAAGACCCGAACATGCGCTATGACTCCGCGTCGGCATTGGCGCAGGATTTAAAGCGCTATCTGGCCGACGAACCGATCGTGGCGCGGCCCCCGTCGGTGAGTTATGAGTTGAAGAAATTCGCCGCGCGCAATCGAGCATTGGTGACGGTGTCGTCGTTGGCGGTGGTGGCGCTCATCGGGTTGACGATTTTCGCATTGTCGAGCGCGGCGTTGGCGAATTCGGCGCGGCGGGCGTCGGAAATCGATGCGTCGCGCGCGAAGGCGGCAACGGCGTTTCTGAGCGAAATCCTGGCGTCGGCGAATCCCAATACCGCCGCCGGTGAAGAGGCGACGGTTCGCAGCGTGCTGGATGAAGCGGCGGCGCGAATCGACACGGGCGAGTTCGACGATTATCCGGAAACGCGGGCCGACTTGCATAAGACGATCGGTCGGAGCTATTTGGCCATCGGGCTTTACGAATCAGGCTTGGAGCATTTTGAACGTTGTTATAGTTTGCTAGCAGCGTTACCGACGCCGCCGCAGTTGGCTTTGGCCGACGTGCTGGAATACATCGCGGGCAGCCAGATGTACCTTGGTCGTTTTGAAGATGCAGAGCGCAACTTTATCGCGGCGGATGAGATGCGGGCGGCGTCGGATGAATCGGGAGAAGCCGTCGGCCCCATGTGGCCGCATAGTTTGGCACACGTGTACTTCGAAACCGGTCGCTTTCAGGAAGCGCGAGTTCTTTACCTTCAAGCAGCCGAGAAAGCCAAGAGGCTGGGGGCGATGGGCAAACTGGCCGGTGCGTTAACCGGCGTGGCGTCGTGCTGCGAACGGCTGGGGGAAGATGAAGTGGCCATCGCGCGCCATCGCGAATCGCTCAGTATTTACGAATCTGAGTTGCCCGACCGCAAGATGAATATCGCCAACTGCTGCAACAATCTGGGGAATGCCTATCAAGCGGCCAGTCGCGCCGAAGAATCGATTGAAATGCATCGGCGGGCCTTGGCCATCCGACAGGAGATTTTGCGACCCGATCATCTAGATACAGCGATGTCGTATGCCAATATCGCCTTGCCGCTACTTCAAATTGGTTTGGCGGAAGAATCGGAAGCCATGAGCCGCAAGGCGTATGCGATTCGCGATTCGCAAATGCCGAAGGTCCATCATCTGCGAGCGGCGAATCTCAACAATCTGGCAAAGGCCGTGATGGCGCAAGGTCGAATAGACGAGGCACTTGAGCTATACCATCAGGCGGTGGAACAAGCGGAGGGGGCCTTGCCGGAAGGCCATATTATGATCTCGGTATTGCGCGGTAACCGCGCGTATTGCCGGGGGAAGGCTGGCGATGTGATCGCCGCGTTGCCCGAGTTGGAACAATGTCACCAACAATTGGTTACAACGTTGGGCGCCGATCATCGGCGTGTAAAAGTCGTTGCGGATTTCATTGCGGAATTGGAAGCGGCGAAGCAGTAAGGTTCATATAAAACTGTCTAGTGGCGGTCGAGAATCATGTGCGATTTGTTGACACACCTGGAAGCGATTAGAACGAAACGCTAATAGTAACTGGCAGGATTGATGCAGCCGAAGCATGACGAACGAATTAAGGCGGCACTGACGCAACTCGCGGGCGCGACGGGCGTCGATATGGATGTGCTGTTCGAGCAGGTCTATCGCGAACTGCGGGAGATCGCTTCGGCCTATCTGCGCCGTGAGCGCGCCGATCATACGCTGCAGCCGACGGCGCTGGTTCACGAAGCTTATTTAAAAATGCTGGCGGGTCGCGGTTTGAAGGCCGAGAGCGCGGCGCACTTTCGGGCGATTGCCGCGCGGGTGATGCGACAACTGCTCGTCGAACATGCGCGCGGGCGCGGTGCGATCAAGCGTGGCGGTGACGGAAATAAGATCACGCTGGCAACCCACCTGACGCCGGTTGCACAAACGGACGACGGCGTTGACCTACTCGCGCTGGAAGAGGCGCTGGAACACATGGCGTCGCTGGACCCGCGTTTGGTTGAGGTCGTCGAGCTTCGCTTCTACGGCGGATTTACGATTGAGGAAACGGCATCGCAACTGGGGGTGTCGGCGACAGTGGTTAAGAGCGACTGGCGGATCGCGCGGGCGCTGATCACGAAGTTTGTCCGCGGCGACGGTTAATGCTCTCATCTCTGGTAGGGTCAGTGGAAATTGGCCCGTTATCAATCAAGCAGCTATCAGATTGTCTCATCTCGCTTGTGTAAAGCATTCCAGATAAATGAGTTACGTGAAGTGTGTGTGTTTGTGCACATCGGTGGTTTCGAGGTCGGTAATTGCGATATCGCTGTTTGAGTGTCGCAAGGGCCGAATCGTTGACTCGTGAGGTGACTTTTTATAGCATTAACGCTATATGGGTGGGTTCTGGTCCAAATATCCAAACCCGCGCGAGAATTGATCTATCCCCCAAATGTCTTGGGGAATTGGAGGATTTTGAGATGAAGCAGAGTTTTTTCAGAGGGGCTACGTTTGCAGTCGCATTGGTTGCGGCAACGTCAGTGGCTCAAGCACAATCGTTGCTAATCGACTTCGGTAACGACAATAGCTTCCGAGGTGCAACGACACCGAACCCCGATCCGAACGGTAACTTTTGGAACAGCGTCGATTCGGCGGTGTTCTGGCCCGGTCTGATCGACAAACCGGGGGCCCCAACGAACATCAACTTCGGATTTAGCTCGGCAAACGGCACCGACTATTTTAATGGACCGTCCGGCCCGACTCAGGATCCGACGGCCACGGTATACAACGCGGCCGCCTTGGGTGATTTGGGCGTGAATGAAGCGGTTTACGACTACTACGTGAATTCGACGTTCGAGATTCAAAACCTCGATCCGACCAAGCTGTACAACCTGACGTTCTACGGTGCGCACAAGTTCAACGACAACAACACCACGCGCTATTCGGTTTACACCAATGCAGGGCTTTCGACGGTCGTTGATTCGGTCGATCTTGAAGTCGGCGTCGATGCCGATCACAACGAAGACACGGTCGTAACGCTGACGAACCTGTCGCCCCAGGAATTTGACATTCTGTACGTCGGTTTCGAAGGCACTGCCGGTGGACTTGGCTACCTCAACGCGCTGAGAATCGACGTCGTGCCGGAACCGGCATCGCTGATGCTTCTCGGCGTAGGTGGCTTGGCTCTGATTCGCCGTCGCCGCTAAATCGCCGATCAACGGCATCCCCAAAATCAGTCTTTATCCCTCCGAAACGGTCACCGGTCGCAGATGCGGCAGGGGCCGTTTTTTTTTGTGGGTGATTGGTGTGCGAGATCTTGGTCGAAAGGTGCGGGCGATCGTTGCGTGCTGTCGCCTGTTGGCGGGGATTGCTATGTGCGGAACCGTTGGGCCTTAGCCATTTTGCGGGTTTGCTTTAGACTCTCGGGTTTCTAACTTCTATGGATTGCATCGCGAGGCCGTGCGTCGGTTCGCAGATGCGCAGCGGAAACCCGACGGACGATGAGCGCTACTTACAACCCCGCCCAGATCGAACCCAAATGGCAGTCCTATTGGGACGAGCATCAGACCTATCGCATGCCCAATCCCGGCGATGCGGATTTTGACGCGGCGCGCCCCAAGTTCTTTGCCCTCGACATGTTTCCCTATCCGAGCGGAGCAGGGCTGCACGTGGGGCACCCGGAAGGGTACACGGCCACGGATATCGTTTCTCGCTATAAGCGCATGCGCGGCTTCAACGTGTTGCACCCGATGGGGTGGGATGCGTTCGGCCTGCCCGCCGAGCAATATGCGATTCAAACGGGCATTCACCCGGCCGAGACGACGAAGAAATCGATCGATAACTTTCGGCGTCAGTTGAAGCGGTTTGGTTTCAACTACGATTGGTCGCGCGAGTTCGGCACGATCGACCCTGACTACTACCGTTGGACGCAGTGGATATTCTTGCAAATCTATAACGCTTGGTTCGACGTCGAGCGGCAAAAGGCGCGACTGATTAGCGAGTTGATTGCGGAGCTTGAATCGGGCAAGCGCGCGGCCGTTGTAAATCCGAATGCTGCCGAACATGCCGATGAGCGCGACGCAACGGAGACGGTTAATTGGGCGGATTTAAGCGACGCGGCGCGGCGCAAGATCATTGACTCGTATCGCTTGGCGTATCTCGGCGAGCAAACGGTCAATTGGTGTCCGAAGCTGGGCACGGCGCTGGCCAACGAAGAAGTGATCGACGGTCGCAGCGAGCGCGGCGGCTATCCGGTGTTGCGCAAGCCGCTGCGGCAATGGATGTTTCGCATCACGGCCTATGCCGATCGGTTGTTGCAAGGCTTGCAAGATGTCGAATGGCCGGAGATGACGCGTACGCTTCAGTCAAATTGGATCGGTCGCAGCGAAGGCGCGGAGGTTGATTTTCCGTTATTGAACGATGCTGGCGCGGCGACGGGCGAACACCTTCGGATCTTCACCACGCGACCCGATACGATTTTCGGCGCGACGTATATGGTGGTTGCACCAGAGCATCCGTTGGTTGATGCAACATTGGCTTCCCCAGCTAAAGAGACCAATGTCGATTCACTGCGCGATTATGTGAATGCGGCGCGCAATCGCAGCGATGTCGAACGGCAGGAAAACAAAGAAAAGACGGGCGTCTTTACCGGCGTTTATGCGCTGAACCCAGCGAACAATGAAAAGATTCCGGTCTGGACGGCGGATTATGTGCTGATGGGCTACGGTACGGGCGCGATTATGGCGGTGCCGGGGCAGGATCAGCGCGATTGGGACTTCGCCAAGGCGTTTGAGTTGCCGATTGTGCGGACAGTGCAACCTACGGCGGAGTTCGACGGCGAGGCATTCATCGGTGACGGCCCGGCGATCAACAGTGGCTTCTTGGATGGTCTGCACATCGCCGAGGCCAAGCGCAAGATCATCGATTGGCTGGAAGAAAAGAAATTCGGGAGCGGGCGCGTGAACTTTAAGTTGCGCGATTGGCTATTTAGTCGTCAGCGCTATTGGGGCGAACCGTTCCCGATTGTGTTTGATGAGAAGGGCGATCATCACCCGGTTAGCGAAAGCGCGTTGCCAGTCGAGTTGCCGCCGTTGGCAGATTACCAACCTGTTGAAAGCGACGACCCAACGCCACTATTGGGCAAGGCGACGGATTGGATCAACACGACTGCGGGCGCGGCGGGCGTTGATGGGTTGGCTGCCGATGCCAAGGTCAAGCGCGAAGCGAACACGATGCCGGGCTGGGCGGGGTCGTGTTGGTATTACCTGCGCTATTGCGATCCGAAGAACAGTGAGAAGCCCATCGGCGATGCGGCTGATGCGTATTGGATGGGTGATAACGGTGTCGATTTATACATCGGTGGTGCCGAGCATGCCGTATTGCACCTGTTGTACGCCCGCTTTTGGCACATGATTTTGCACGACTTGGGGCATGTGCGCACAGCAGAGCCATTTGGCAAGTTGTTTCATCAGGGCTTGATTACGAGCTTTGCGTTTAAAGACAAAGAGGGCCGCACGGTTCCGGTTGACGAAGTCGAAGAGCGCGACGGCAAGCACGTGTTGATCGAAAGCGGCGACGAAGTCGAGCAAATCGTCGCCAAGATGAGCAAGACGTTGAAGAATGTTGTGAACCCGGACGACATCATCGAAGAATACGGCGCCGATACGTTTCGCTTGTATGAAATGTACATGGGGCCGTTGGAGGCGAGTAAGCCGTGGAACACCAAAGATACGGTCGGGCTGTTTCGCTTTCTGCGCGATATCTGGCGGCTTTGCGTAAATGAAGAAACAGGCGATTTGCGCATTGCCGAGCAGTCGAATAACGATGTTGAGAAGCAGTTGCATCGCGCGATTGCGAAGGTCGGCGATGATATCGAGCGGCTGGCGTTCAACACGGCGATTGCGGCGATGTTTGAATTTAAGAATGTCGCGCAGTCGGTTGAGAAGAATGCGAAGGGCGCGGACGTTTTGACACGGGATCAGATGAGCCGCTTGGTGCGCATTGTCGCACCGTTTGCGCCGCACTTGGCGGAGGAAATTTGGCACAAGTTGGGCGCGGCGCAAGCGGGCGAATCAGTCGCCGCCGCCGAATGGCCCAGCTACGACGAGAAGATGCTCGTTGATGACGAAATCGAGATACCGGTGCAGATCAACGGAAAACTCGTCAGCCGCGTTACTGTTGCGAAAGACGCCGATGAAAAAGTGATTTCCTCGGCGGCGATGGCGGAAGAGAAGGTCGCCGCCCGCGTTGAAGCGGGTAATCTCGTTAAGACGATTTATGTGCCGGGGCGAATGCTGAATTTGATTGTGAAGTAGGTACCCGCCGAGACAGGTAAGCCGTCGGATTAGAAGCTAATCCAAAACCCGTTTTCGAACCTAAGCGTGCTCGCAGAAATCCGGATTTTTTTTCGAAAATGCAACCCTCTCCTA
>JAUIHO010000230.1 GCA_030432035.1 Phycisphaerae bacterium | reverse complement strand
TCAAGACGCTCGGCCATACGGATATCACCGAAGCCGCCGACGGCATTGAGGCATTGGCCTGTTTGGCAAAAGAACGACCGGAACTGATGCTGCTCGACTGGAATATGCCAAACATGGACGGCATTACGTTGATTAAGAAAGTGCGCGAAACGGATAAGGCGTTGCCCATCATTATGGTCACGACCGAAGCTGAAAAATCGCGCGTGTTGGAAGCGGTGAAGGCCGGCGTCAATAACTACGTCGTAAAGCCGTTCACTGCCGAAACGCTCTCGGAGAAGATCGAACAAACGATGGCCAAACTGGCCGCCAGCGGCGCAGCAGCCGGATAAACCTTGTCCGACGGCACCTCTGTCGGGTCAGTGCGACCATCCGGTACCGCTGATGACCACGACTGCTGAAAAAATCATCGACATTCAAATCGACCGCGACGCGTTGCGCGCCGCGGTCAGTTTTGTGCGCGGCGCGGATGCGCAACGGCTTACGCCGGCGCTCGTACGGGCGGTGCTGAGCGATCGATCGGTAGCGATCGACGACGATGTGGCCGCGCGCATCGATGAATTTTGTCGGCTCGTTGGTGAGAAGGTAATCAAGCCGGAGCAGCCGTTTGATGTGGCTATCGGCACGCATCCGCAAGATGCCGTCAATGGGGCGTTTCGATCCGCATTTACAACCAACGAGTCGCCTAATGCTTATGACCGCTGGCTCGATACGGGCGTGCATTGCGTCAAAGCGGGTGATGTGTTGGGCACGGTCAAACCTCCGACCGACGGCGTGGCTGGGCGTAACATTCACGGCAAAGCAATTGAGCCGAAGACGCTACATGGTAAATCGATTGGGCTAGGCGATGGCATATCGTGCGATAACGAGGGGGCGTTAACTGCCACGCATGATGGTCGATTGGTTGTGGACGGTTTGAATGTCAGCATCGTGCCGATTGAGGCTATCGACGGCGACGTCATCGTGGGTCGAGACGTCGGCACGTTGGAATCGGACGCATTTGTCAACGGCAATGTGGGTGACGGCGTACATCTCATTGCGAAGCAGTCTTTGGTTATCGATGGTTCGATCGAAGGCGCGCGCATCGCCGTGGGGCACGATTTGTTCGTGACGCGCGGAATGGTCGGCGCGACGGGCGGCGGGATTACGGCCGGTCGTGATGTCGCCCTTAAGTTCGCGGAAGAGGCTGAGATCGAGGCTCAACGGCATCTGGTGGCTTCAACCAATTTGGTCAACTGCACGTTGCGCTCCGGTGGGTGCGTCATCGCGCCGTCCGCCACAATCGTGGGCGGTGAACTCACGGCGCGTTACCGCGTATTGGCGCGGGTGATCGGCGGCGAGGCGTGTACGCCGACAAAGGTGACGGTAGGGCCGGGGATTGAAGTCGCGCGCCGCGCCGCAGAGTTAGAAGATAAGCTTAAAGGTGTGCGTCAACTGTTAGACAAGGTCAACGTTCGACTCGCGCCGCTGCAAAACAACGTGCGACGACTTACGCCTGCGCAAAAAGAAGAGATGACGGAGTTGTCGTTTGAAGTATCGCAGCTTCAGGAAACGATGCAGGCGATTGAGACTGAGCGAAAAGGACTGTTGGCCAGTCTGAGCGACGGCTCGTTTATTCAGGTGTCGGAGTTGATTCACGAAGGCGTCGAGTTCGTCATTGCGGATCGGCGCACCACCATCAAGCGCGACATGCATGGACCGGTGAAGATTCAACGCTGCAAACACAAGGGTTCGACCGAGCTGGTCGCCCACGAACAGAAAACGGGCCGGACGATCACGCTGGCATCGCGTCGGATCGATTAACAGCGTCAAACGCAGATGCTCCGTCGTCTGCCGGGAAAGCGGGTCTGTGGGAGTAAAGCCACTCCTCCTGTGAATTCATCAGCCCGTCGGGTTTTCGCCCGGCGGGTTTCTTCTTTTGATAAATGCTGTGATTTGTGTGATTTGCTGAGCGAAATCACCAACGTTCGCGAGGGTTCACCCGTTCGAAACAGTTTCTTGACGCGGGCGCGGCAAAAAATTGGAAAAACGATTATCCTACGCCGCTCTGGCGGTTTTTCGTTCGGGAAGACCGCACCCAATCACACAGACGGCAGGTAATCGCCGACCTGACGCGTTCGTTGAGGACAGCAACACATGGAACTCGTGGGCACGTTTGAGATGGGGCTCCTAGGCGCGGCTAGCCAGACGCTGATGGGCACGTTGGATATCGTTGTATTTTTGGTTCTCGCCGTTGCGATCATCGGATTTGGCTTTTTCTCGAGCCGCGGCGAAGAAACGCATAGCGAACATGGGGCGCAGGATTACTTTCTGGCCGGTCGCAAGCTTACCTGGTGGCTGGTCGGTTTCTCGCTGATCGCGGCCAATATCTCGACGGAGCAGTTCGTCGGCATGAGCGGCGAAGCGGCGGCGCAGTTGGGAATGGCCATTGCGAGTTACGAATGGATGGCGGCTATAACGCTGGTCGTCGTCGCGTTTGTTTTCCTGCCGACGTTTCTCAAGAGCGGCATCTACACCATTCCTGAGTTTCTCGAATACCGCTACAACCCGTTCGCCCGGTCGGTCATGGCCATTGCCAACCTGGTGATTCTCGTGGGTGTGCCGACGGCGTCGGTCATCTTCTCCGGGGCGAAGGTTATTACCGGAAATTTTCAAGGGGCCGCCATGCTCGGCCTCGACTTCGGTAACATCACGTTGGCCTGTTGGATCATCGGAACGGTGGCGGCGGCTTACGTGTTTGCCGGTGGTCTGAAGGCGTGTGCCTGGACCGACCTGGCGTGGGGCTCGGGGCTGATCATCGGTGGTGGTGTCATTGCCTATTACGCGTTTTCGCTGTTGGGCAGTTCCGACGCCGCGGAGTTGGCGACGACTGCCGCCAGCAGTGGCGTAACGCCCGCCGATTTGGAGCAAGCCGGCGCGGTCGATCGCTTTATGCAGCTCAATCAAGGCGCGCTGCCCGAAGGCAAGCTGCACATGGTGCGCGGTATCGACGATCCCAAGATACCGTGGACAGCGCTGGTCGTTGGCCTTTGGATTCCGAACTTCTTCTATTGGGGCTTGAACCAGTACATCACCCAGCGCACCCTGGGTTCGAAAAGCCTTGCCGAAGGTCAAAAGGGTGTGGTCTTCGCGGCGTTTTTGAAGCTGATCATTCCTTTCATCGTCGTCATTCCGGGCATGTTGGCGTTCAACTTGTTCAGCAGCGACTTGAAGGACGACGCCGTTGGCATTAACGCGCAGTTGATTTCGAAGAAGACGCCGGCGCTTTACCAATCGCTCTCCGGTTCGGTGAAACCCTCCGACGATCCACGCAATGCGACGATTATCGAGGCAGTGCAGGCAAACCTGAAAGCCGACCAGGCGGTCGCGAACTTGCTTTATAAGTTCCCGAAAGATTTCGCGGAATTGCACACTGACGATGCAACCAAGATCGTGGCGTACAACCGATCGATCGCGTCGCTGTTGCCAGAGGAAACGACGCCGCAGGGCGACGCGATGGCGTTGACCGAGTTCAACGACAAGCTTCTCAAGGCAGCCAACGATGCAGGAACGACATACCCGGTGGAAACGCTGTCGGCCTACGACACGGACAACGCGTTTCCGACGTTGATTCGAAAATTGTTGCCGGTCGGAACGGGGCTCAAGGGTTTCGTTTTGGTGGCGATCTTTGGTGCGGTGGTGAGTTCGCTTGCGTCGATGCTGAACTCGGCTTCGACGATCGCAACGATGGATATCTACGGCAAAATGCGCAAGGGCGCGAGCCAGTACGAACTGGTCACGGCCGGACGTGTGTTCGTCGTGATATTTGTTTTGATAGCGATGCTGATCGCGCCCAAGTTGGGCGACCCGGCGTTCGGCGGCATCTTTACGTTCATTCAGGAATTCCAAGGCTTTATCTCGCCCGGCATTTTGGCCATCTTCCTATTCGGCTTGTTGGTGCATCGGGCGCCGCGCTACATTGGTACGGTCGGCCTGTTGCTGAACCCGGTGTTGTACGGGTTGTTTAAGTTCAGCCCGAAGATTTTCGGCGGTGCCAACCCCGGAATTTTGGAATCGATCGCGGGCTTGTCATTCCTCGACCGCATGGCGATTTGTTTCGGCATCTTGCTGGTTGTGTTGACGACGCTGACGGTCGTGTCGCCGTTGAAGAAGCCGGTCGATCTGCCGGTGAACGAGAAGATGGACGTTACCCCCTCGAAGGGCGCGATGGCGTTCGGCGGATTGATCGTCGTGGCGACGATCGCGCTGTATGTCGTGTTCTGGTAAGCCGGCGATCGTAAACACAAGGCCGTAGTGGTGATCAACTCAAGCCGCTGACTTCTTCGCGAGGTCGGCGGCTTTTTTCATGGCGGCGGTGAGATTGTCAGTGTTGAACGTTACAGTCCAGTCCGCCTTAGGATGTTTGACGATGGCGGCGTGCAGTTGGCGTTGGCTGGGGGACAGATAGTTGTCGGGTTGCATCTTTACGTCACGAAGCGCTGCGTTGACGCGACAGGCCTGCGCAGGCGTCATTGGGACGAAACGATAGGGCGACTTGCCGAGATAATACTTCGGTTCTTTGCCCGGTCGCGCTGTTGCGTTGGTCATTTGGATGGCGTCACCGACGATCGGTGTTGCGGTTTTCTTCTGCTGTTCGCTGCGGGCAAACACGCGGCGGGCGCAGCGCACCTTCTTCGCTTCGTTGACCACCCGCTTAAAGTCGATCCGGCGGGTATCGAACCAGACGTCGACGACTTCTTCACCTTCGAGCCAGCCCGCCTGCGTTGCGATCACGCCGTCGAGTTTGCCGAGTTGAATTTCACCTTCCCAGAAACAGTGCATCGCGAAGGTCGCTTGTTCGACGGTGCCGCTTTTGCGAGCCGTCAATTCGTCGTGCAGCAAGGCAAGGTAGGGCGGAACGCTTTTCTTGGCAGCTTTCAGCGCCGTGACCATCGCGTCGACCAAGCCTGCGGCGGAATAGTCGCCATTGACGCGCTCGGCGAGTGCTTTGCGCTCGCTATCGACAATGCGGACGACCGGGTTGTTCCACGTGGGTTCTTTAAAGCTGTTGAGCACGTCGCGATCTTTGCCTTCGATGTTGTTATAGATCGCGACAGGCACGAACAAGTTTTCAGCGGCGTCGCGAATGAGCGGGTGGCTCAACACGTCGTTACCGTAGTTGCGGCAGGTGGCGCAGCCGGGCACCTCCTGAAACAAGATGAGGATCGGTTTGTTTTCCGCTTTCCCGCGCGCGATGGCTTCGTCAAAGTTGCGCGACCAGTTGATGGTGCCGAGTTCGACGGGGGGCTCGGCGTAAAGCGCGGGGGTGATGACGCAGGCGACGAATGTTGCAATTTTGACGGCGTTCGGCAGATGGCGTGATTGATGCATGAGTATTCCTGTTCGGTTTTGGCAGGGAACTGATTGTTCTTTCAGCCGAATTCCATTGACGTGATTGAATATTGCAAGGATCGACCGGAAGAAATGCAAGCGTTTTTGAATTGAATCGCAGATTTGGCCCGGAACGCTTGTGTGGCGCGCTACGAACCTTTGCCCGACAGTCGCTGCTTGATTAACGCGAGCGTGCCATGGGTGAGGCCTATACCACGCCAATATGCGCGAATCGCGCTCATGGCAGCGTATGCAAGATACGAAGGTCGCTTCAATCGCATTAACAAACGCATCGTCATCGGCAGTTGCGCGAGCAGCAGCAGCGCGAATGCGCCGATCGTGACCCAGCGCCAGCGATCGAACGCCAATAACGGCAGCGATGCCAACGACAGCATCGCCAGCGGCGGTTGCACGTGATCGACGAACCCGCTGTACGAGTCGCCCATTGAATGGCCCTGATGGTTCGTGTGTAGGAAGAGCCGCCAATACCCCTGCTGGCGTTGCGTACGTAGGTACGATCGCCAGCGTGTCGGATGGTAGTGTCGCACGCGCGATCGAATGTCAAAGCCCAGCGCATAACCGGCGGCCTGCACGCGAAACGACAGTTCGGCATCTTGGCCTTTTAGGAAACGCTCGTCGAAGCCGCCGACCTTTTCTAAGGCGGCACGGCGATAGAGCACGTTAAAGGTGGCGAGAAAGTTGACGCGTCGGCCCATGCGGCGATGACGCTCGACGATTTCTTCGTGAATCAAGCGCGACAGCAGCGAATGATCGGTCATGGTGCCGTAGCTGCCGCTAACACCGCCGAATTCGGGGTCGTCCATGAACGGCAGCAACACAGCGAGTGCGTCGGGCTCGGCTACACAGTCAGAATCGACAAACCAAATGAGCGGATGCTTCGCCGCGCGCCAGCCGAGGTTGCGCGCTGCGCCCGGGCCGCGGCCTTCGCCCTCGATGAGCGTGACGTCAAACGAGCACGCAATCTCGCGCGTGGTATCGTGCGAACCGTCGTCAACAAAAATGATCTCGGCTAAGCGAGAATCGGGTTGCGCCTTGATCGTGCAAACGGCTTGCAGGCAGTTCGCCAGCGTGCGCTCGCAATCGCGACCGGGTATGACGAGCGAAACCAGCGACAGTTGGTTGGGCGACGCGGTGGCCATGTCGTCGGTTAGGGTCGGCCAGGTATGTTGGGCCGCTTGTCGATCATGTTTTTGGTAACGTTAAGCTGCTGTTGGGCAAGCGCATTTCCCGGCTGTTCTCGGAGAAACGCCTCCAACTCGTTACGCGCTTCCGTCAAATTGCCAAGCGAGCGCAAACACATCGCGATGCGCACCCGCGCTAGCGGGACGGACTCACGCGGTGGCCCGTTCGCCAGCCCACGACGATAGGACTCGAGCGCCTCTTCATACTTACCGGTGCCGAACTGGCAGTTGGCAATTTGCAGCCACGCAAGCGGATGACGCGGGTTTACTTCGAGGGCTTTTTCGTACCATACGACTGCCTCGTCGAAGGTGCTGCGCCCATAACCGGCCAAGCGAAAGTATGAATTGCCCAAATTGAATCGCAAGCGCGAGCGCAAAACGGCAGACGTGTTCTTGAACACACCTTGCTCACCTGCCAAGAATGTCTCAGCGGCTTTTTCGAATAGCGCGATGGTTTCTGGAATGTTGCCTTGAGCGCGTTGGGCCTCGCCCGCGTCGGTATAAGCATTGCCGAGCATCACCCAGGCCGACGCTTTGCCCTTTTGATATTGAATCGATCTTTCGTAAGCGGCGGCCGCGTCTTTAAAGTCTTGCAAGACGATTTGCATCACGTCCTTCGATAAGGTGGGCCTCTTATTGCCTTTGGAGGGGGCGGGTAGTTTTGATCGCTCGATTGTTTCGATCAGTTTCGCACGCTTGCTAAGCGCGTTACCGAGATTGAACCATGCGTTCACAAAGGTGGGGCGAATCTCGGTTGCTTTCTGTAAGGCGCTAACTGCAAGGTTGAGATTCTCCAACTTTTCGTTGGGTGTAAGAGTCTCCAGTCCTAGCTTCTTCTGAAGTTCATTTTCGATGGTATCGAGCAGGACCTTACCGTAGTTGTTTAGACCGCGATCGTTGCGCGGAGCCGTCGCGACGTTGTCGGCCCAAAGTTGAACAGGATTGGCGTATAGCGCGTTGCGTTGGAAGCTGAGCATGCCGAGAACGACCGCTAGTGGCAAACATATCACGCTGACGACCGCACCACGTTGGATGAAAGATGGGAGCTTGTCGCTCACGCGGCCGACCAACCACCAAAGCAGCGCCACAACGCCGACGATCAGTGCCGCCAGCGAAAGGTACATGCGATGCTCGTAAAGCGGATC
>JAUIHO010000229.1 GCA_030432035.1 Phycisphaerae bacterium | reverse complement strand
AGTCGTTAGAACCGACGGCGGGCCTCCCTTGCGGTCGTTGATGTCCTAAGTCTATGCATTAAAAGGCACCCGGGTTGTCGTCGAGCGAGAGCAGGAACGCGATCAGATCGGTTTGCTGTTGATAGGTGAATCCGGCGGCGGGATCGACGAAAAAGTCATGCCCTTTGCCTTCTACGTTGATCGTTTGCAGTCGTTCATCGGCTGCGTTGTTGGCGATAAGGATGGCACGCAGGTCGCGATCGAGCAGGGCGCGTAGCGAATGCGCGGCGCTAACCGGTTCGGCAATGCCGGATGTACCGGGAACGCCAATGCCGCTTTCATCGAGAATCGTGTAGCTGCCGTCGGTGTTTATAGCAAGCGCATCGGGATGCACAGCCACGCCGGCGTCATGCAAGTACGGTGCATTGAAATACGCGCCGCGTAACGCCGTTACCTTGTAACCACCCGCACCGGTATCGAGGCCGGGAGGCAGCGATAGGTTGTCATCCATGCCGGGGGCGGGCGGCAGGTCGAGCATGTTCGGATTCGGGCCCAGCGGCATCATCTGATCGAAGCTTGGCAGTTTTGCATCAACGAGGCGGCCGACGAGCGCGTTGCGCGCCTTGCCGCGCACGTCGTTCGTACCAATCACATCCGACGCTATGATCTCGCCGTTGGTAAAGAACGGCGGCGTGTGACAACTGGCACAATCGGCAGCGCGAAACACTTCTGCACCGCGGCCGACAGCGCCGCTTAGCGTGTTGAAGAAGTTTTCGGGTGAGCGATTGGGCGGTACGTTGAGTGTGGCTTGAAACGCGGCGAGCGCGTTGGCCGATTCGAGTACGCGTTCACCCGGCGGCGCGAAGATTTGCCCGTTCAAGCTAAACAAATCGGGATCGGGGAACGACGGCAACGTCGCGATGCGTTCGCGCTCTGCACCGGGAAAGTTCTCATTCAGCCAGACGGACGGTTTAACATCATCCGGAATTCGCAGCGCCGGGTCGGCGGCGTTTTGCAACATGGTGCCAAGCAACACTTCGGGATCGACGCCGCTGACATCTTCCGGCGAGAAAAACGGGCCGATCAAACTTAGTTCAAACGAGTGCACAGCGCTGGAAAACGCCGTCACGCCGCCGAAGGGACCGATTTGGAAACCGCCATCCCAACCCATGCCGCCTTCGCCGAATACGAAATTGTCCGGAATGCGCGCGGGCGACGTCAGGCTATCGGGGCCAGCGTCGAATGAACCTTTTGGCACGTTCAACAAAAAGTCGTCATACGCCGCTTCGAAAGCAACCGGATCGGGTAGCGTGACCATCTCACCATTGCTATCGATGATGCGGCGACCGGTGCGCGGATAGCGCGGGTCCATCGGGTCGAATTCGCTAGCGTTCACTTTTAAGAACGACGACGCGCTGTTGGGGCTCAAGGCCAGAAATAGCGCAATGTCCAAATCGGTATTGGGGCGACCGACGACTTGCAGGCCGGTGTTCAAATCGACCGACGCGTGGCAGATCGCGCAACTGACTGAACCGCCGTCGAAGCCGACGGGCGTCAGATTGCCTGCCGCAACATCGAGTCCGGTCCGCATGACGGTACCGGCGGGAATCGTTTGCGTACCGAGTTTCAAATCGCGCGAGAGCGTGACTTCCAAATTGGTCGTTGGCTCCTTTGGGCGAACTAGGCTCGTCAATAAGACGTCGCGCAGAAAGGCGTTGGTGCCGTTTGGGTCGTTGGCGGCGTCAAACGAATCGAGCGCCGACTGCAGGGTGCTTTTGCCGAACTCCTGAGCGAAACTCAATATGTTGTTCACGGCAAACGGATCGCCGAGTTGTCCTTGCAAGAACAAATCGCGGCCCGTGATGATGCGTTCTTCCGACAACTCGACCAAGCCCAACCGCAGATAGCTATCTTCAGCTTCCGGATCGAGCCCGGCATCGACGACCATCGCGCGGGCTTCGTCGGCGCTGCGCAGCGTGCCCATGTCGTCGTAGCTGCCCATCTCGGGCGTGGGCGCGGCCGCCAACAATGCGGCGGTCTCTTCGTCCAGATTGTTCAAATCCACCGCTGGGCAAAGCATGCCGGTGCCGACCGTCAGCGCGAGGCAGGCAGTGAGCAGAATGCTGTATTTAGCGGTTTGTCGATTTGCAGGCTGGTGTGGGTTCGTGGTGAAGGTTGATGATACTTCGGCGGAATATGTCGTCTTCATGCTTTTCCTCGGGTCATCCCTGACGTTGCGTTGCGAGGGCAGATATCACCGGTCAATGCGACCGGCGCAACGCGAGGTAATGGGGCCGGATTTTACGTTAGAGGACGTGAGGCATGCAAGGCGCGGCCGTTTGCTGTAACAACGGTGGAATTGCGGCCTGACGGCGTGCGTGGTGTTGGGTATTATCGCCATTTTCAACCCATGATATTCTCGTCCGTTATGGCGGGGCGGTCGCAATTGCGAGCGTCACTTGAAGCCAGACTGCCCGCGCCGATTGCCCGATTTACGGTTGTAACGATTGCCGTCCAATCACCGCGTTGGCGGCGATTTAAGACCACCCAAACGGAATCACCCGAGGGGAAAGCAAGATGCCTTTTTCGTTTTCGCGCCGGTTTGGCGTTTGTGTTTTCGCTGTTTTTTGTGCCGTTCTATCGCAGACCGCCTCGGCAGAGTTTGAGCCGCCGATTGCGATCAAGGCGGGCAAGGTCGTTCGCGCGCCGGGTGAAACCATTGAAAACGGCGTGATCATCATTCGCGACGGTCGTATCGACGACGTGGGCGCGGACGTCAATATTCCCGCCAATGCCGATGTGTTCGATTTGCCCGAGTCAACAGTTTACGCCGGTTTCATCGATGCGCTAACGCACGAGGGCGTGGATGCTAAGAAGCCATCCGACAAGGAACTTCGCGCGTTGCGCGACGAATACCCCGACACGAAAGAGACGATTCAGCCCGGCATTCCCGAAGGGTATCGCCGCGCCATTCGCGCGCGGTGGCGTGTGGCTGAAATGTATGCGCCATCGGATAAGCAAATCGAAGCGCATCACAAGGTCGGCTTAACAGCCGCGCTGGTATCGCCCGAGTCCACCATCATGGCGGGCAACAGTGCGGTGTATTTATTAAACAACGAGCCGTTACGCCGACGGTTGCTACGACAAGATTTCGCGTTGCATGCGGATTTGGCACGCGGCACGCGTAATACGAATTCACCGAATGATATGCGCTATCCTGCGACGCAAGCCGGTGCGATCGCCTTGTTTCGCCAAACGATGCACGACGCGCGCTGGCAGCGCGAGCTCGAAGCGTGGCACGGTCGTAATTCGCTGGGTGACGCACCGCCATTCGATCGCGACTTGGCTGCGCTGGGGCCGGTGCTCGACCGTAAGCGACCTGTGGCGTTCTTTGCGAATAGCGAAAACGAAATTCTGCGAGCGCTCGATTTGGCGGCGCAGACGCAGGTCGAGCCGATGATCGTCGGCGGGCACGAAGCGTGGAAGGTGGCCGATCGCCTCAAGCGCGAAGGTGTGCCGTTGATTCTGAGTTTGAAGTTTGGCGATGAGCCGGAAAAACCCAAATCGCCATTGGTGGATGATGAACCGAAGGAGCTACCTGCATGGTCGAGCCGCGAACCGACATTCGATAACGGTTGGCACGATCGCGCGTTTGAACCCGAGCGTGTTTACGACGAACGATTGCGCCTGTGGCATGAGAAGGTGGACAACGCCTTGCGGTTGCACGAAGCGGGCATTCGATTTGCGCTGTCTACACACGATCTGGAATCACCGAAACAGTTGCGCAAGAATTTGGCGTTGGCCGTTGAGCGTGGGTTGCCCGAAGAGGCGGCGTTGGCAGCGCTCACGACTGACGCGGCGCGATTGCTCGGTTTAGAAAATGCGCTGGGCCGCATCGACGACGGTCGACCGGCAAATCTGACGATCATCGACGGGCCGCTGGCGGATAAGAAGAAGACCAAGGTGCGCTGGGTGTTCGTCAACGGTAAGCCGTTTCAGGTGGACAAGCCCAAGCCGAAGAAGTCGAAGGCCGCATCCGATGGTGACAACGATGAGCCCAAGCCGACGGATCGCGATCCGGAAACGTGGGAAGAAGTCGTCGGCGATATGGACATCGATCTAAATGTAATGAGCCTCGACGATGAGGCCGCGCCGGACGACGAAGGCGACAGCGATTCAGAAGAAGTTGATGACAAAGAGGACGACGCGAAAGCCAATGACGCTGACGGTAAAGAAGACAAAAAGAAAGAGCCACAGATAAATTGGCCGACGTTTGCAAGTGAAATCAAGGCCGACCGCAAGCCGACGTTTCAGACTGGCGGCGACGTGCTGTTGCGCAATGCCACGGTTCTTACGATTGAAGAGGGCGATCTGAAAAACACCGACGTTCTGATTCGCGGCGGTCGCATTGCCGAAATCGGTCAGAATATTGCGAAACGCGACGGCGTGATGGAGATCGACCTGACGGGCTACTTCGTCTCACCGGGTTTGATCGACGCCCATTCGCACTTGTGCATCGACGGTGGACTTAACGAATGGTCGCTCTCGGTCACGCCCGAAGTACAACTGCGCGACGTTATCGATCACACGCCGGTGGGGGCCTATCGCGCCGTGGCCGGCGGCATCACAGCGATTCATACCATGCACGGTTCGGCCAACACGATCGGCGGGCAGAATGCCACCTTGCGCGTGAAAGTCGGCAAACCCGTCGCCGATTGGCACTTCACGCAGGCACCGCGAACGATCAAGTTTGCGTTGGGTGAAAACGTTAAGCAGTCCAACTCGCGTAACAGCGGTAACCGTTTCCCGGGCACGCGCTCGGGCGTTGAGACGGTGATGCGGCGCGCGTTCCACGCGGCGCGGCAATATGCGAAGAAGCAAGAGGCGTTTCGGGCGGACAAGTCGAACAACAATGACCCGCGACCAATGCGTAAGGACTTGCGACTCGAGGCACTATGCGACGTGATGGATGGCAACATTTGGGTGCACTGCCACTGCTACCGTGCAGATGAAATTTTGCGATTGCTCGACGTTGCGGAAGATCACGGCTTCCGCATTGCCGTTTTGCAACACATTCTCGAAGGCTATCGCATTGCGCCCGAGATTCATCGCCACGGCTGTTCGGGTTCGACGTTCTCCGATTGGTGGGCTTATAAGATCGAAGCGTTTAACGCGGTGCCGCATAACGCGGCACGCATGGTTCAAGCCGGCATCGTAACGACGGTCAATTCCGACTCGGGCGAAGTGATTCGTCATATGAATTTGGAAGCGGCCAAGGCGATGCGCTTTGGCGGGTTATCCACCAATGACGCGCTTCGAATGGTGACGCTCAATGCGGCGATTCAACTTGGCGTGGATAAACACGTCGGCTCGCTAAAGGTTGGAAAATTCGGTGACATCGCCGTGTTCGATGCCCACCCGCTCGATACGTTTAGCAAATGTGTGCTCACACTGATCGACGGCGAAGTGTATTTCCATCATCCCAAGTTCAAGCCGGAAGAACCGACCAAACCGCGCGGCGCGCGGCCATTCGCACTGCAGCGCGACTTAATTGACTTACCGCAAGAAGCTGCCAACGAAGTCTGGATCACCGGCGGTCGGTTGTATCCGATCAGCAGCGAACCGCGCGTCGGTACGTTGGTGATCGTTGATGGCAAGGTTCATTCGATCCGCGACGCGGGGGCTACGGCACCGCCCAATGCCACGGTCGTTGATGCGTCGGGGCTCAATGTCTATCCCGGATTAATAAATGCCGGTGTGGCGTTGGGCTTGTTGGAGATCGAATCGGTCGCGGGCACCGACGACCAGCGCGATACCAGTCGCATCCGTCCCGACTTGCAAGCGTTGTCTGGATATGATCCGTTTAGCTCGCTCATCGCCGTTGCGCGATCGGAAGGTGTGCTGGCGGCGCTCGTGCCACCAGCGGGTGGATTTATTTCCGGGCAAGCGGGCTTGGTGCGCTTGCACGGTTGGACCATGCCCGAAGCGCGACTTAAGGCTGATGTCGGATTGATGGTGAACCTACCGCATCGACCACGCGATTGGCCGTGGTGGGTGCGCGACGAGCAAAAGAAGGAACGCGAAAAGGCTTATGCCGGCGACTTGGCCGAAGTAGAAACGTTCTTCCGCGACGCGCGCTTGTATGCCGAAACGACCAAGCTGGCGGCGAAGGACGCGTCGATCTTGCCGTATCGCGATCGCATGTTGGAAGCGATGCGGCCGTATGTGTTGGGCGAAAAGCCGATCATGTTCGCGGCCAACAGCTACAAGGAAATGTTGGAGGTCGTGCGCTTCGCCGAACGCTATCAACTCAAGCCCGTCATCTACGGTGGTCGTGAAGCGTGGAAGCTCGCCGACGAATTCGCGTCGCGCAAGATTGATGTGATCGTGCAGCGTTCTATGGAATACCCACGCGGTGATTACGAACCGTGGGATAGCGTGTATGCCAACGCCAGAATGCTGGCCGATGCGGGAGTGCGCTTTGCATTCACCACGGGCGAGCCATCGCTGGCGAAGCAGCTTGGCATCGAGGCCGGCATGGCCGTGGCGCACGGGTTGAGCGAAGACCGCGCGCTGCGCGCGCTCACGCTCGATGCGGCGGGCATCCTTGGTGTTGATAACGAACTCGGTTCGTTGGATGTCGGCAAACGCGGTGATGTAATCGTGTGTACCGATACGCCATTGCAGGCATCGAACAAGGTGGTCGCAGCGTTCATCGACGGCCAGCCGCTCGATCTGGCGAATAAGCACACGGAGAACGATGCGAAGTGGTTGGCGCGGCCGACGCCCAAGCTACCGCCGGAAGCGAGCGAGTTGAACGGACCGCCGGTGATGCGGTTGGAGTAGGGAAGGGCAAAGGGCGAATTGCAAACGTCGAAACTCGATTCATTTCGGCGTAGATAAAACCAGATTACTTAAACAACTTAGCCCCCGGCCAATGGCCGGGGGCTTTTCTTGTATTTGATATTGCCTGTCGAAACGAGATAGAATCGGGGAGTTTGGACGCAAGACAAGATTCGTGTAGTTAAACAAAAGTAGAACAAATGGGCCAGGATTCCCCCTATTTCTTAACGCGCGATCAATTTCGGCACGCCATCCGGCAAGGTATGGGGCGGGCGCTGTTACATCTGCGGATCTATCCGAACGCTGTTTACCCCGAGGAAATCCTTGCGGCCTGTCAAACGAGGTCGATGCCGTATGTTTCTTTTGACCCTTGGAACTACGAAAGCACGAACTACAAACATGCCAAGTCGGCTCGGTATCTTTGGCGGGCCATTGAGTATTCCGGGTTGGCTGCGGGTCTGAACGATCACCTCATTAAGGCATTCTTCGCTGCCGAAGACCGCGACGTGCTCGGGCAGTTGTATTTTGTCATCGCTAAGTATGCCGTCTTGGGGGACGCGCCAGCGCGGCAAGCGCTGAAAGAGCGTTTTAGACAAAACCCGCCCGATTACGCTGAGGTCGGTGTCGGTGTGCTGCAAAAGGTATTCGATGACGAAGGCGTTATTTTTGTCGCGGAAACGTTGGGCGAACGACTCGCTAAGGCCGAGATTCAACCCAGACGTTTTAAGATGTTTGGCCACGGACCGGGCGTGATCAACATCCGACTCATGAATCGTATTATTGAGCCGCTGCCAGACGAACGTGGGTTTATCGCCAAGTTGGTTGAGGCGATGAATGTCGGTTACTCAGAAGACGATCAAAGTGGTCACGGTGTTTCCGGTCACCCCTATCCCAAGAAGAAGCGATTGATCTGGAAT
>JAUIHO010000228.1 GCA_030432035.1 Phycisphaerae bacterium | reverse complement strand
GCCCCGAGGGAATTCGCTGCATCGAAATGCCAGGTTGGTTTGACCGGATAAAGGCTGATTTCTAACTCAGCAACTGGACCCGATATGGGGACAAGCGCAGTCTCCGATTGGGTAAGTCTGCGACTGGACGGAAATGAGGGGCCAGCGCCGTCGTCGAAAGTGTTGACGGCATTGCAACAATTCACTCTCGACAATTTGCGGCAGTATCCGGCGCGCTCGAACCTCGAAGCGGACATCGCCGCGCGGTTTGGCATCGATCCGAATCGAGTATGCATAACGGCAGGAGCCGACGACGCTATCGATCGCGTGTGTCGCAGCTTTCTGAGCCCGAAACGATCCATCGTTTTACCGAAGCCGACGTTTGAGATGATCGAACGCTACGCGGAAGCGTCCGGTGGTCGCGTGATTCCGCTCGATTGGTTCGGTGATCATTTTCCCGTCGATGCGGTCTTGAATGCCGTCACGGAAGACACTTCGGTAATTGCCGTCGTCAGTCCTAACAATCCGACCGGCAATGTGGCGTCTCGCGACGATCTAACACGGCTCTCCGAAGCACTACCGGATCGACTAATTATGCTCGATCATGCTTATGTCGAGTTCGCCGATGACGATCTGACAAATCTCGCGCTCGACTTACCCAACGTGGTTGTTGTGCGTACGTTTTCTAAAGCTTGGGGCTTAGCGGGTCTACGAATCGGATATGCCCTTGGCTCGGCTGAGACGATCGAACGCGTCCGCGCTGCTACCGGACCATACCCTGTTAGTGGCGTCTCCATCGAATTGGCGCGGGTCGCATGGGGATGCGACACGGAGCGTACGAAAGATTTCGTCCACGCAACGCGATTGCGGCGCGAAAAGCTTACGGATTGGATGAAGGTTGCGGGTGGGCGTGTTACTGACTCGCAAGCCAATTTCGTCTTCGCTCGATTTGATGATGCGTATTGGATTTACCGTTGCATGCACAGCCTCGGGATTGCCGTTCGGCGTTTTGAAGACGCGCAATTAAGCAACGCGTTACGCATCACGTGCCCGATAGACGATTCCGCCCTTGCTCGCATCCAGTCGGCATTCGCGACGATTAAGCGACCGCAAGCAATGCTATTCGATCTTGACGGTGTTTTGGCCGACGTCTCTCAATCATATCGTGCCGCCATTATGGCGACTGTTCAAGCTTTTGGCGGTCGTGTGACTGCGACGAGCATAGCGCGTTACAAAGCTGCCGGTAACGCGAATAACGACTGGTTGGTTTCGCAGAAGATCCTGCGCGATCAGGGAGTAGACGTCGAATTGTCGATGGTGCGCGACACCTTCGAGCGCCTGTATCAAGGTAGCGATAACACGCCTGGGCTTTGCATGCGCGAATCCTTGACCGTCGATCGGCGGTGGATCGAACGACTGGCCCAGCGCTATCCGTTGGCGCTTGTAACAGGACGACCACGGCGTGATGCCGAAACATTTCTACAGCGTTTTCAACTCAAAACACTATTTCAATCGGTCGTCTGCATGGAAGACGCCGCCGCCAAACCCGATCCGGAACCCGTCACGTTGGCGCTGAAACAGCTCGGCTTAAGAAGCGCATGGATGATCGGAGATACACCCGACGACGTCGTCGCGGCGCGGGCAGCGGGTGTGTTGCCGTTGGGATTGATTGCGCCCAGCGATAGTCGGCGCGCGGCATCGATCGCGCTTCAGGATGCCGGTGCCGCGCGGGTTTTGACCAAACTCGAATCCTTGGAGGAGTTGTTGCCATGATACAACGCATTGCAACCAGTCAGCGTGAAACAAACGAAACGCGCATCTCGGCTACTATCAATCTGGACGGTTCGGGCCGGCTCGATGTTGAGACAGGAATCGGATTTTTCGATCACATGCTAACGGCATTGGCTTTTCACGCCGGACTCGATTTATCACTTCAATGTAGTGGCGATCTCGGCGTCGATGATCATCACACAGTTGAAGATTGCGCGCTTGTTTTGGGCAAGACAATCGACGACGCGCTGGGTGAGCGGAAAGGGCTAGTGCGTTTCGGTAGTGCTTATGCACCCTTAGATGAAGCACTGGCCCGATCGGTGATCGATCTATCGGGTCGCCCGTTTTGCATTGCAGATTTAGGTCTGCGCCGGGATTGCCTTGGCGAATTGTCTTGCGAGAACGTGCCGCACTTTTTTAAGTCTTTGGCGATTGGAATGCGCGCCACGATACACATCGATCTGATTCGTGGCGAAAACGACCATCACCGATGCGAGGCAGCTTTTAAAGCGTGTGCCCTTGCATTGCGAGCCGCAGTATCGCTGGGCGACAACGCTGCAATCGTGCCGAGTACGAAGGGGGTGTTAAGCTCATGAATCAAAGGATATATATCGTCGATACGGGAATCGCCAATCTCGCGTCGGTGCAAGCAGCAGTGAACCGCCTCGGTATGACGCCGCGTTTAACGCGAGATGCCGATGTCGTTGATCGATGTTCACGCCTCATCTTGCCCGGCGTCGGTTCATTCGATGCCGGTATGCGATCGCTCCGCGATTGCGATCTAGAGGTTGCCCTACGGTCGCGCATCGAACGGAATCTACCGACCTTGGCCATTTGTCTGGGAATGCAAATGTTATGTCGTGAAAGCGAAGAATCACCGAAGGCACGGGGGCTCGGCGTTATCGATGGCGCGATTACGCTGTTTCAATCTCCACGCGTGCCGCAGCTTGGTTGGAACTTCATTTCATCCGAGCCGACTGGATTCTTTGATCCTGGCTATGCGTACTTTGCGAATTCATACAGGCTAACTGCGGCACCCGCCGGTTGGGAAACCGCATGTACCGATTACGCCGGGCCATTCATTGCCGCATTGCGACGTGGCAATATCGTCGCGTGCCAATTTCATCCCGAGATATCCGGCGACTTTGGTATGTCATTTCTAAGAAAATGGTCGGCGCTAACGCTGCAAGAAGGGCAACCATGTTGACCAAGCGAATCATTCCCTGCCTCGATATTAAGAACAACCGTGTCGTTAAGGGGGTGCGTTTCAGTAACCTGCGTGATTGCGGCAATCCCGTTGAACGTGCCATGCTCTATCAGCAGCAAGGTGCCGATGAAATCGTCATTCTTGACGTCGCCGCCACCATTGAGGACCGCCGGGCACGCCACGAAACAGTGGCTGAGATCCGTGCGGCATTGTCGATTCCCTTAACGGTCGGTGGTGGCGTTGCGTCAATGGCCGATGCACGGGAACTGCTCACAGCCGGTGCCGACAAAGTCTCGTTAAACACGGCCGCAGTCCTAACGCCCGACTTAATCAATGACGTCGCACAACAGTTTGGCAGGCAATGTACGGTCGTCGCCATCGACGCCGTGCGATCCGAAGCTGGCTGGAATTTAGCAACCCACTCTGGCAGAAAGCGCACAGACATCAATGCGGTCGCGTGGGCGCAACGCGTCGTCGAACGCGGCGCGGGCGAGATTCTGCTAACCAGTTGGGATCGCGACGGAAGCAACAGTGGTTATGACCTCGACTTAATCGAGGCCATCGCGCGGGCAGTCTCTGTGCCGGTCATCGCGTCAGGTGGTGCGGCAACCCCGAACGATATGGTCCGAGCCTTTGAAGCGGGGGCAGATGCGGTGTTGGCCGCGTCTATGTTTCACGATGATGTATACACGGTGCAAAAGGTGAAATCCGAATTACAAGCCAATGGTTGTGAGGTGCGTATATGATTGTGCCATCGATCGATTTAATGAAGGGTCACGCCGTGCAATTGCGCGGCGGTCGCGAGCTAGTGATCAATGCGGGTGACCCAAGACCACTAGCGGAAAAATTTGGGCGAATCGGTGAAGTTGCCGTGATTGATCTCGATGCGGCCATGTGTCGTGGCAGCAATGCCACTGTCATCAAAGACTTGTTGCAGCTTGCGCCTTGCCGAGTTGGCGGTGGAATTCGAGATGTGAAGACTGCGATCCACTGGCTCGATTCTGGTGCTCGTAAGGTAATACTGGGGACCGCCGCGAAGCCCGAAATCATAAGAGAACTGCCACGCGAGCGCGTCATCGTCGCGCTTGATGCTTTAGATGGCGAAGTGGTCGTCGATGGTTGGCAGACTAAGACTAGTGTGCCCATTGAGGATCGCATCGACGAACTGCGCGAATATGTGGCCGGCTTTTTAATAACCATGGTGGAGCGCGAAGGTCGACTGGTAGGTGCAGACATGAATCGCATGCAACAACTTGCCAGCCGCGCGGACGGCGTTCGCATTACGGCGGCGGGGGGCGTGGCCACTGTCGATGAAATCGCGCAACTCGATCGCTTGGGGATCGAGGCACAGGTTGGTATGGCACTCTATTCGGGGCGGTTCGACCTGGCCGATTCAGTGTTCGCATTGCTCAATAGTGATCGATCTGATCAATTAATACCCACAGTGGTAGCTGGTGCGAACGGTAGGGCGTTGGGCTTAGCTTATTCGAACATCGACAGTTTGCGCGTCGCAATTAATGACGGTGTCGGTGCTTACTATTCACGCCAACGCGGTCTATGGATTAAAGGGGCTCTTTCGGGCAACACACAGCGATTGTTGGCGGTAGATGTGGATTGCGACCGTGACACGCTGCGCTTCACTGTTGAGCAGCGCGGTACGGGGTTTTGTCATCAGGACACGGCTACGTGTTGGGGACCGCATAGCGGGTTAGCCGCCCTAGAAGCACGCGTAATCGACAGATTGGCCGACCCGCCGACGGGTTCCTATACCGCCCGGCTTATCCATGATTCTGAATTGTTGTCGTCCAAAATCACCGAAGAAGCGGCGGAATTTATTGACGCGACAGATCCTGTTCATATTGCAGAAGAAGCGGCCGACCTTCTGTATTTCGTTATGGTCAGGCTACAGCAAGCCGGTATATCAACTTCTGATGTTGAGGCGATCCTCGACAAGCGCGCACTCAACGTGACGCGCCGACCGGGAAATGCCAAAACATTTTCGACGGGAGCTCGGCTATGAGCGAGATACTATTGCCAATTATTGAATCGCTCGACGAGATTGAGTTATCTCTTCCCTCGTTCGACGAGGCGACCATAAGGCAAGCTACCGAAATAGTCTCCGCAGTAAAACGCGATGGGCGCAGTGCTGTGCGTCGATTCGCAGCGCGGTATGACGGGCTTGCAGCAGAGGAATCGTTAATCGCATCATCGGCCGAGTTATTGAACGCCAAGTCTGCCATTGACGCCGCAACGCTGGCATTGCTGGAGCGCACCGCCCAGCGCATCGAGCGCTTTGCGGTGGCACAACGGAATTCGTTGGCCGATTTGACCACTACCGTCGAAGGCGGAGAAGCGGGTCATACCGTGCGACCGGTCGATCGAGCAGGATGCTATGCGCCAGGTGGACGCTATCCGCTGGTTTCGTCAGTCCTGATGATGGTCGTAACGGCGCGTGTTGCTGGTGTTTCATCAATCACCGTTGCAACCCCGCGACCGACTGCGTTGATGTGCGCGGCAGCCGCCGTTGCTGGCGCTGAAAACGTACTTGCCGTTGGCGGGGCGCACGCCATCGCTGCGCTGGCCTACGGTCTGGATGAATTACCAGCCTGCGATGTCGTCGTAGGTCCGGGCAATCGTTTCGTCACAGCGGCGAAGAGACTGGTTAGTGGCGACGTTGCAATCGATATGCTGGCCGGCCCGTCCGAGGTACTGATCGTTGCCGACGAATCCAGTGACCCGCGCGACGTAGCAATAAACTTGCTGGCCCAGGCCGAACACGATACCGATGCCCGACCGATGCTGATCACGCTTTCGCCAAAGTTCCTCGAAGCGGTGCAGGCTGCATTAGGTAGTGAACTCGAATCGTTACCCACCGCAATGACGGCGCGGCAAGCGTTAAAGAACGGGTTTGCGATAGTGGCGGAAGATCTGAATCAAGCCGCCGCATGGTGTAACCGCATTGCGCCTGAACACTTGCAACTGGCTATTTATGATCCAACACGCATGCGCCCCAAGTTGCGGCATTACGGCACATTACTTCTTGGAAGTGAGACGTCCGAAGTTTTCGGAGACTACGGTGCTGGCCCAAATCACGTATTGCCAACCGGTCGGACGTCGCGTTATACCGGCGGTTTGTCGGTCTATACCTTCCTAAGAGTACAATCGTGGATGCAATTGGATTCTCCCGAACACTTGGCAAGTGACGTCGCGGCGCTCGCGACCTTAGAGGGATTGGCAGCTCACGAACGTGCAGTGCGGCGGTTTAATTCACTCAGAGGTGGTTCTTAATCTCTAATACGACAACGCCGGACATTTCGATTTCGGTATGCAGCGTAGACGACTCTTGAGTGAATTGCCGAGTTTGTGGAGTTTTCTGATTTGCCGTTTTCGATGTGAATGACGGGCTTTGGCGTTGCCGCGCTGAGTGAGGACAATGGCGTCGGCAATGGTCCTCAGTAGTTCGTACCTGGCAATGCGGGCCAGCAAGTGAGGCAGGATCGATGCGTTAACGACGCGACGCCATTGCTTAACCGTCATATGTTCTTTTCTCTGCCAATAAAACTCTTGTCGGAATAACCCGATTCGGATCGCCTCACTATCTCGAAACTCATGACCTTAACCCGCGTTGTCGAATTAGTAACATCTCACACATCGCGCAAATCGAATAGATGCCTAGCAAACTGAAAATGTGCGATGCAAACGATAACTTGTAGTCTCGATCCTACAGGTTCCCGATGAGTACAGCGACGAAATCATCTATGTCAGCGAGGTCGAGATTTCCACTACCATTGAAATCGCCTCGGCGGGAATCGCAAAAAGGATACGCTAATTCGTATGATCCTAAGTCAGTTAGTGCGAGTACAAATGCTGCGACATCTAAGCCGTTGACATATTCGTCACAATTTAGATCGCCATCCAATAAAACGGGACTTACACCACTAACGACAAGAGCGTAGTCTGCGTCAACCTCATTTGTCTCCAAATGAGCGTCTGCAACAATTTCCGATCCGATGACTTGGACGGTCCACTGGCCAGGCATCGGATTATTTATCCAGACGTTTTCTACAGTGTTTATGGAATCATGGGATCCACCAGGGGGGGTGACATTGCCTTCCATCATTCCGTTGTTGCCCCAGTAGATTGTTCTATTCGGTGATACTACTCTTAATGTAAGATCATTAATCCGATGTTGACTCGAGACTGGTACGCCCGGGAGGTCGGTATAAACCAACGTAGCTCGGAACTCTGGTTGGTCTTCGGCTACGTTCAACTGGTAGGAATGTGTTTCCAAATTTTGAATTGTATCGCTCTCATCGACAACGAAGATTCGGTTGTGCAAGTCATATAATCGTTGCACATCAGGCCGTCCCCAACCTTGATGCGAACGCGTTAGATCTGCTGTGTTTCCGACGAACGGATACGGAGTACAAGTGTTTATCATCATCGCCTTAGACGTGCTCATATGGGGCCGATTATCGAACGCAAATGGACTAGGCACGACGGGGTTGCCGAAGATTCCGTCATTCCACATTTGAAAGAATAACCCAAAAAAACCTGCCGTTATGGGAGTAGCGGCACTCGTGCCACCAAAGTCCGTTGTGTACGAAATGTCACTTAGATTCGATGTGGTTGTAATACTGTCAAACCAAAAACTTAGATCAGGTTTGATACGGCCGTCTGGGGCAGGACCAATACTGCCAGCATTGCTCCACGCATCATCTGTGATGTCTAATGTGTTGAAATGCCGAACAGCACCGACAGATACGAGATTTTTTGCAAAAGCTATGACGTCAGAATCG
>JAUIHO010000227.1 GCA_030432035.1 Phycisphaerae bacterium | reverse complement strand
CATCGGCTTTGCAATCGGGCGCGCCGAGGATGACCCATTCGGGTTTGGCATTGATCAGTTTTTCGTGCGGCAAGCGGCGAAACAATTGTCGTGCAAACAACGCGTGCGCCGGTTTGTTGGTGATCAACCGCAGCGAGATCGAATAATCGACGCTGGCACCGGCTTCGGCATCGACGACGAACAATTCCTGCCCGTTGAGATGGTCGATCGCCAAATCGCGCAGCGCATCAAACTGCGCCGGTTCGATCGGTCGGTTCACGCTGCCCCACGCGACTGCCTCGGCGGTCGTCGAATCCTTTACGATGAACTTATCTTTGGGGCTGCGGCCGGTGCGTTCGCCCGTCAGGATCGCCAGCGCCCCCTTGTTCGTGAGTTGCCCCTCGCGCTTGGCGATGGTGCGTTCGACCAGATCGGCCGGGCTGAGATTCCAATGAACCGCCTGTTGCGGATGAATGCCGTGCTTGGAAAGGTCGGTGACGCCGGGCTGCACGCTGAGATCTCCTAAAGGAGGCGACACGCGGGGAACACTCCGATTGCCCAACGCGCCGTCTGGCAACAAAAAGTAGGCTCAGCATTGTGCCCCGCGACCGCACGCGCGGCAATGCATAGAATGCACTGCACTTTACACATATTGACGCGCGTTCTAGGCTAACCGTATGAATCCGCGAAACACGTCTGCACGCGTTGTTAAATCCTTTTGCCTCATGATGGTCTTATTGAGCGGGCTCGCACTTGGCTGTGCCGAGGGCGGAGGCGCGACGACCAGCATCCGCCTATCGGCAGCCGAACGGCCCGACATTGCGACGGGCAACGGCACCAGCGGCACCATTCAAATCCCCGGCGAAACGGCGTTTAACTATCCCAAGTTCAGCTCGGGGCAGGAAGGCAACGACGCCCGCGGCAGCGCGATTCGCGTTAGCAACACCGCCGCGTCGTGCAGCGCCGAAGTCAAAGGCGAAGGCAAGGCCTGGGGTGCGTTTCAACTGGGCTACGGATTCGATCATCAGACAAAGTCCGAATCAAAATGCACATTGCGAGTTCGGCTAAAGTCCCAAGAAACGGCAGAACATGAGACACCGTCGAATATCGAGCTTAAGTCGAAGCCGACTGGCCTGGTCAACCTTGTCTTTATATTAAAGGATGCCAATGGCATCACAGTTACCGAAGAGACATTGGTAAGCAGCACGCTTCGTAAAGGCCCGCGCGCCGGATGGGCCTCACATGATATCTCGTTCGATGCAACACTATTGCCTGAACATGGGTATTACGTCGTTTTGAGTGGAAGGTCCGAAGCGTCCGCCAACGCCGAAGACGTAGCAGCCTTGGTGGCGCTCGAAGTGTCCGACATTTCGATCAACCTCAAGTGGTCACCCGCTAAGAGCGCAACGAAGACCGCCGATTCGGGTACGCCGTAAGCAATGGGCACGCGCATCGGCCTGTACGGCGGCACATTCGATCCGATTCATCATGGGCACCTGATCTCCGCCCGCGCGCTGGCCGAACAGTTGGAACTCACGCGGGTTATCCTCATCCCGTCGGCAAAGCCACCGCACAAGCCTGACGTCGCGCATACCCCGATCGCCGATCGCATCGCCATGGTCCGCGCGGCCGTCGATGGCGATTCGCTATTTGAAGTGTCCACCATCGAAGCCGATCGCGATGGCCCGAGCTTCACGTTTGATACGGTTTCGGCCTTTCGCGAAACATTGGGCGAAGAAGCCGAGCTGTTTTGGTTCATCGGCGGGGACTCGCTGCCCGAACTTAGAACCTGGCATCGCATTCGCGAACTGGTTGAGCGCGTCACCATCGTGACAGCCGCGCGACCGGGCTGGAAACTGCCGAGTGAAGCCGAACTGACCGACGCCGTCGGGCCAGTTGCCGCACGACGCCTACTCGACCATTGCATTGCGACGCCGAAGATCGGGATTAGCGCGACGCAGATCCGGTCGCGCTGCGCCGAAGGTCGGTCGATTCGCTATCTCGCGCCCGAGGCCGTGGTCGAATACGTAACGTCACGTGCGCTTTACCGGTCGCGCCGATAATGCCGAATCCGCCCTATCTTTATGCGGCTTCGACAGTTAGCTATCTGTAATAAAGCGTCACGAAGTCGGACGTTTACTTGGATCACCCCGTTCCCCATGGTATTATTCAAATATCGGAGGCAGCTCAGAGCGCGGAACGAGCATGTTGACGATACCTACCGACGCTTGCTTGCCATGCTCGATTGCGGTTGAGCTGCCAGCACTGAAAAGCCCATTGACGGCAACGGGTTCACGAGAAATGCGCCGTTGCCCGATGTGAGAGAAGGACGGGGCCCAAGCGCTCGGAGAATCTGAGTCGAGTTCGTTGACCGCGTTGCCCGTAGCAACGCCCGTCGAACTCGCAGGGAGATTGGCTCGCCGAACGCACTTCGCCGACTTGAAGCTCGCGCCGGAAAGGAGCCGAACACTACATGCCTATCGATCGCAAGACCAAAACCATGCGACGCGTGCAGATCGGATTCATGATGCTGCTCGCCGTCGTGTTGTACGTTCAACTCACGAGCGAAGACCCCAAGCCAATCATCAACGCCGGAGCGCCCGTCGTCTTCGCCGCCGCGCCCGAAACGTCCGACCCGTTTGAAACGGCGGTCCGCAACAATCCGCTGCGAGCCTTGGAAATGGCCCGCGACCGACTGGCCCGTTTGAAACCCACCTACACCTGCACCTTTGTAAAGCAGGAAAGCATCGACGGACAAATCAGCGAAGAACAAGAGACCGACGTGAAGTTTCGGTCGGAACCGTTCAGCGTGATGATGCACTTTCGCCGCAACGCCGGTTTGGCGGGGCGCGTGATTTACGTTGAAGATCGATGGGTGGATGAAGACGCCGAAGACCCGTCGCTGCGCGCCTTGGCCGTTTGCCAACCTGCCGGCGGTCTTTCTTATCTCGTAAAAAGCGTTAAGCAGCCGATTCGTGGCAAGCTCGCGCAGAAGACGTCGCGACGTTCGATCGATCAATTCGGTTTTGAAAACTCGCTCGATTTGTTGATCAAGTATTCGAAGAAGGCCGAAGCCGAAGGCGTGCTCGGTATGGAGTTCGTCGGCGTTACCCGCTTTGATGGCCGCGATGTTTGGTTGATTCGCCGCACAATGCCCTACACCGGCCCGAACGGTGCCTACCCCGATCGCGTCGCGGATCTTTACATCGATCAGGAACACAAAGTGTTGCTGGCCGTCTATACCTACTCGGGCGATGCGCGCGAACCCGAGCAACTGCTGGGCAAATACGAATATCGCAACATCCGCTTCAACGCCGACCTGACGGATAAAGACTTCGATCCGGCCACGTACGGTATGTAGTCGGTTCGCCGCAAAATAATGAAGGCCGTCGCATACAAGCGACGGCCTTTTTTTTTTGCGCAATGGAAAGGCCCGGCGTCACGGTGACAACCGAGCCTGGAGGAGTTTGTGGACTGCGAGGCCTTACCGCTCGACGGGCACACTTCTGAATGAACCCACCCCCAACAATGGCGGCTCATCGGTGCTCGTCGAGCGGCAAGCGCCCCACTCCACCCGTAACCCCTGGCTATGCCGGGCGGCGGCGGCGCAGGGCCGACAGCGCACCGACAGCCAATAGGCTGAGCGTGCCGGGTTCGGGAATCGCGTCGACGCTGAGTTCGACATCGAGCGGTGTCTCACCACTACCAACCAAGCCGACGGCCGCGATCGAATAAACCGTGCTGCCATCGAGCGTGACGTTCGGAAGCGACAACGCGAGGGCGTCATTCGATGCCAAGCGCACTTCCAAGTCGTACGTGCCCGGCATGATGTTTGCGTAACCGCTGGACTCGGTGAAGCTCACGTCGCTAAAAATCGTGGGGCCACCGCCAGCAACGACGACGTTGACTGCCGGCGCGTTGGGCGAAAGGTGCAACAATCGAGCGCGGGCCATGCCCGGTAGGATCGTGTTGTCATCCTGAAACACCACAGGCTGGATGTTGGCCAGCTCACCCGCGGCCGCGATGGTGTAGGCCGTGCCGCCTGCAACGGAGACGTCGGCGTCAATGGGTGCCGGGTCCATCATGGTGTTGGCCACGACCACCTTAAAGTTGTACATCGCTTCGGGCAGCGCCGCGTAAGCCGTGAAGTCGCGATAGGTGACGTCTTCAAACGCCGGCATCGCAAAGTTGTTGTTGACCACCACGTCGACGGGCGGCGTGTCGGGCGAGCCGTGAAACACGCGTACCAGGGCGTCCATACCGCCCGGGCCCGCGTATGCAACGGTATTGACGGCCATCACCGCCAACGCCGTTAACACGGCCGTGCTCACTTTCTTCATGATAAACCTCCTTCGTTTCGTCCATTCGTATGCCGTTCGTTCGCGAACGGCGGTTATGCCTGCGCGCACCTTCCACGCGGAAGGTACGACCTCGATAACAAACGCAATTCATGTTGTGGTGGGTTCGATGTGGAAGCGCGCCGCCGTTACGGTCCGCCGCTGAACCAGAGATGCGTTAACACATCCGGATCACCCATGGGAAAAATGGTCACTTTGAAAGCCAACAACACCAGTACGCCAATGATCTTGCGTTGGCGACTGGTTAATCTTCTCGGTTGATTCAGCAAACGCTGCATGCGTTCGCTAAGACCGCCGCTGGTGTCGAAAACCGACAACAGCGTCGGCGATGAGGCGAGACGGTCGTCCGTTTGCAACAGGCGACGGCCCATGTGCACTAATGTATTGATATACGATGAACGGTCCTGTCGCAGATAAGACAGTGCCGTGGCGTCGCAGCAAATCTCTTGCAATTGCGCCAGGCGGCGGCGCAACACGATCAATGCGGGATTGAGCCAATACCAAATCAAAATCGCATGCGTGAGCAATCGAAACGCCGCGTCGCCGCGACGGATGTGTGCAAACTCGTGCGCGAGGATCGACTTCAGGTGCGCGTCACCCTCGGACGGCACAACATCGCTAGGCAACAAAATTGTCGGTCGCCAAACACCAAACATCCCCGGCATTTGCAGTTCGCCACACACGCGCAACTGCCACGCGGCGCCGATCTCCATCTCATCGGCGATGTCTTCGGCTAAGCGCTGCACCGATTCCGGCGGCAACGCGCATGACGCGATAAGCCGCTGCATGCGCAAATAGCGAATCGAATAGAAGACGGCCAAACCGAAAACGCCAAAGCACCAAACGGCGAACAGCGTCGGCTTCAACCAACTGATGTTCGCGACCGCAAGCGCGTAAACGCTGCTGTCTCGTATCGCGTCATCCACGAACCACGGCGCTCCGTTGGCACCGAGTATTGGGCGCGTGATGCTGACCGGCGACCCGAAGAACGGCGGTAACAACAACTTCAGCAACACCATCGCCCACAGGCAGAGAAAGATGTGCGGCCAAAGGCGATTGCGACCGAGCCGATCGATCGTCCAGACGACGGCAATCAGGATCAGCACCTGCCACGTGCAGGCCCACATCCAATCCGCCCATATTTCGATCAATCGCATCATGGTGACTTCATCTCAAGGCGCTGCGGTCTATTTACCTTTGCGTTTGCCCTTATTCTCTTTTTCCAATTCCTCGAGCAGACCTTGCAGTTTGCGGCGCTCTTTGGCCGACAGCGATTTGTCTTCGATCAAAAACTGCAGCATCGGCCCGAACGCTCCATCGAATGCGCGTTCGACCAAACCGCGTAGATCCGACCGTCGCGCTTCGGCTCGACTGATGGTCGGTTTAAACACGCTGACGTTACCGCGTTTGTGCATCGCCAAAGCACCCTTTTCGGCCAATCGCGTCAGCATGGTCTTCACGGTGGTATAGGCCCACTCGGTCTCTTCTTCCAAAGCGTCGAACACGTCGCGGGCGGCAACCTCTTGTTGCTCCCAGACGACTTGCATCACTTTCCATTCACCATCACTGAGCTTCATATCAGGCGATCCTTTGCCGGGGGCGCTACTGCTACACCCGTCACTGTCTTACTACATTTGTAACAGTTCACTTCGCGAATTTCAACTGAATCGGGCGTCGAAGATTTTCTGGTCATTCGATCGGCGTGTGCAGGGTGTGCAATGCCACGCGTTAGTTACTGCGAAATCGGGAGTTAAATTCAGACCAAGACCATCGCAAAACTGGCCATTCGATTGCTCGATTTACGATTAAACAAAATTTTAATTGGTTGGATCGTCTAGAAACTGTGCCGCTGCCTGTCGCCGTCGATCGACGGTCAGTTGCAACACATCGGGCCGACCGTAGTGACCGGCGGCGTCAAAGTTCTGTCGCTCGCGACGCACATGGGCATGATCGATTTCGACGACGATCAAATCTTCTTTATTGGTGACCGGTTCCACTAACCAGTCGCCGTCGGGCCCGGCGATGCAACTGCCCCCATCGTAAATCGTCTCGCCATTGGTGCACATTTGATCGCGATACGGCACCGACGCGGGGATATCCTCTGCGCGAATGATCGAACCAACACTTAGCACATACGAGCGCGACTCCTTCGCGATGAAGCGCGTGATATCTTGCGTGAGACGCTTATCACCCGGCCAGATGGCCACGTGCAAATCTTCGCCGGCCGCATAGAGCGCCGCCCGCGCTAACGGTATCCAATTTTCCCAACAATTCAGCGCCCCGACAGTGAACGCCCCCAACGGATGCGTCACCAAGCCCGCGCCGTCACCGATGCCCCATGACAAACGCTCTTCGTACGTCGGCATCAACTTGCGATGCACCGACTCGATCATTCCTAGCTGATTGATGTAAACGCAAGAGCAGTAAATCGTATGGCCGCCGCGATCGGCAGGCCGTTCGGCAATGCCGACGACGACGGCGATGTTCTTTTCATTGGCGGCGTCGCAGATGGGTTGCAAGTGTCCGGCTTCGATGCACACGGCCTGTTCTAAATAGACAGCGTGCAGCTCCTTTTGCACGGTCGATTCAAACCGTGCGCCGTCGGTGCGCGACAGCCACAACGGATATGCCGGGAGCAGTGTTTCACCGAAGCAAACGAGTTGCGCCCCGCGCGTGGCTGCGTCGTGAATCGTTTGAACGATCTTGACCGTCGTCGCAGCGCGATCGAGGAAGATCGGTGCGATTTGGGCAGCGGCGATGGTGAGGTGGTCGGTACTCAAATTCGTAAAACCTCTGCCAAAAGACCTAAATGGAGCAACACGGGTTGCACCCTACAATACTACCCATCCCCGTTCAATCCCGGTACATTTCGGTGCAACGAGAAGCGATTTGACGCGAGCGAAGGCGACGTCCGTAGGGTGCGTCCCTCGACGTACCAAACCGCAAAATAACGACCAGAAACCACCGGTTACAAACCGGTGCCACAGCGCTGCAGAACACCGATTGCGAACCAGTGCCGCAGCGATGCAGAACACCGATTGGAAACCGGTGCTACAGCGCAAGCACTTAACACAACTTAACGATCCAACAGAGCAATACCCATGGACGTCATTCAATCCAAGATCAACACCAACGACGACATCTTCACCGAAAACAGCCGCCACATGGCCGACCTCGTGCAGACGCTGCGCGAGAAGATCAACGTCGTGAAACAAGGCGGCGGACCGGCGGCCATCGAGCGCCATCAGTCGCGCGGCAAACTCGTCGTGCGGGATCGCATCGATGCCCTCATCGACCACGATAGCCCCTTTCTCGAATTCAGCCCGCTCGCCGCGAATGACATGTACGACAACGACGCGCCCGCCGCCGGTATGGTCAGCGGTATCGGTCGCATCGCTGGGCGCGAGTGCCTCATCGTCGCCAACGACGCCACTGTCAAAGGCGGCACGTATTACCCGATTACCGTAAAGAAACACTTGCGCGCTCAAGAGATCGCGCATGAAAACAACTTGCCGTGTATCTATCTCGTTGACTCGGGCGGCGCGTTCTTGCCATTACAAGCAGAAGTCTTTCCCGATCGGGATCACTTTGGCCGCATCTTCTATAACCAAGCACGCATGAGTGCCGAAGGCATTCCGCAAATCGCCGTCG
>JAUIHO010000226.1 GCA_030432035.1 Phycisphaerae bacterium | reverse complement strand
TCGAGCAGGCGGATTCATCTACTACCCGAAAGTTTGGTGGTACAGGGTTGGGATTGCGAATTAGCAAGCGGCTCGCCGAATTGCTCGGTGGTTCCATTTCGGTTTCAAGTACGCCGGGATCTGGAAGTGTGTTTTCTGTGTCGGTCGCAACTGGCGATGTTGATGGATCCCCACAAATAGAGGCTGGAATTCTTGAGACGGCGAGGACGTCGGAAAATAGTGTGCCCGACGTTCAACAACTGTCAGGGCAGGTGCTCGCTGGGAGTCGCATACTCCTGGTGGAAGACGGTCCCGACAATCAGCGATTGATCAGTGCCATTCTTCAACGTGCTGGGGCCTCAGTCGACCTGGCAAGCAATGGTCGAATCGCGATCGAGATGCTGAGTGCCGATGGTACAACGTCAGGATCGCTGGTGGACCCGATTCCATACGACTTAATCTTGTCCGACATGCAAATGCCGGAAATGGACGGGTACGAGACTGCGCGATCATTGCGAGAAAAGGGCTTGGAAACACCCATACTCGCATTGACCGCAAACGCCATGCGCGGAGACGACGAACGTTGTTTAGATGCCGGATGCAACGGATATGCGAGTAAGCCAATCAAGAAGGAAAAGCTCCTAAATACTTGCCGGATGTTGATCGAACGGAAATTGCACTCGACGACGAATGACAGATTACTTTGCGTTGATACGAAGAGTGTTACTGCGTCTTCGGGCAACGGACCATTAAGTCAAAGTGAGTGGCAACGGAAGCATGCAAACGAGACTCAAAACGACGGTGGTGAGTAAAGGCTAGCATGAGTGCAGCGCAACAAGAACATTCGACCGCAGCAAATCAGTCTTTACCGGCGCGAACGTCGGTTGGGCGCGGGTCGTTAGTGTGGATCGCGGCGAGTGTCGTTGCTGTGACGATCGCGCATGCGGCCGGCGCGCTATTCGGGTTGGACGCCGGGGCGGCTGTTTGGGCCCACGAACCATTGCACGCTCTCGCTGAATCAACAGGGGCGGTAATCGGTCTTGCCGTTGCCGTAGCGGTTCTGTTGACACACAAGCTGGGTTTCGCACCGGGCCGCTCGATTCCGCTCGCATATGGGCTCATTACCATGTCGGTGTTGGACTTGCTTCACGCCGCGTCTCATGTGGGCGAGCAATTTGTTTGGCTGCATACCTTGGCGACCATCGGTGGGGGCGCGATGTTCGCGATCGTGCTGCTTCCAGATCGAGTCGTTACGCGCCGAAATTGGCCGGGATTCATTTGTTGTGCGCTTGTCGTGTTTGGCGTCGCCACAACGTTTGTGCCAAGTTGGGCACCGTCGATGCTTAGTGACGGTCAGTTTACGTCAGCCGCAGTTGCGCTGAACTTGTGCGGCGGCGCATTGTTTCTGGTTGCGGCGATGCGCTTGTTCATGCTTTATCGAACAACGGGCGTCGAAGACGATCTCTTGTTTGCAGTACACTCGGCATCGTTCGGTGGTGCCGCTGTCATGTTTCGACAGTCGACACTTTGGAATTTCGAGTGGTGGTGGTGGCACGGGCTGCGATTCGCCGCGTACCTTCTCGCGGCGGGATTTGCGATTTTGACCGTTCGAAGGATGGTGGGCGCGCTTCATCGTCATCGTCAAGATTTGCAGTCTGCATATGACGACGCGTTTCAGCAGGCATCGGAGAACCACCGAATGCTTGAGGGGTTGCGCAATGCGTTGGATGAGCATGCCCTGTTCTCAATGACGAACACCCAAGGCAAAATCACAGACGTTAACGAAGGATTCTGTAAGTTAAGCGGGTATTCGCGCGACGAACTTATTGGTCAGGACCATCGAGTTATCAATTCGGGTTATCACCCGCGACAATTCTTCGCCGAAATTTGGCGGACGATCACCTCGGGGCAACCGTGGCGCGGTGAGATTTGTAACCAAGCAAAAGACGGCACGCTTTATTGGGTTGACTCGACCATTATTCCTCAATTCTCCGCAGATGGAGCTATTTCCGGATACACCTCGCTGCGATTCGACATTACTTCAAGAAAGCAGATGCAGGGGAAACTGCGCAAGGCGCAGTTAGAACTCGCCGAGCAACAAGACCGGTTTACCCGTGCGATCAACGGGTCCACTGACGGACTTTGGGATCGCGATTTGATCATTGGGACGGAATGGTACTCCGACCAATTCAAGGCATTACTCGGATATAGCGAGGACACCTTCGAGCAACTCGAGCCGTCGGCCGAGGCGTGGGCGTGTTTGTTACATCCGGACGATCGAGAACGAGTATTGCGACATGCCGATGACGCGATTGCTGGAAGATGTCGCTATGACATCGAGTATCGACTTCGGACAACTTACGGAACTTACCGCTGGTTCCGCGCTCGCGGATCTCGACTTGCCGACGATAATGGGCGTGCAACGCGTTTTTCCGGCTCACTAACCGACATTCATGAATTGAAGCTCATTCAGGCTGAACTGGAATCGCGAAATAAATCGCTCGTGGACGCGAGAGAACGACTTGAACTCGCCATTGACGGTACAAACGACGGCATTTGGGACTGGCGCGACGTGCAAGACGACGCGGAGTGGTGGTCACCTCGTTTTTATTCGTTATTGGGATACGCCGACGGAGAGATACCGTCAACACTTTCGACGTTCAAGTCTCTCTTACATCCGGATGATGTTCAACCTACGTTAGATGCCGTAAAGGTTGCGTTCGATGGTGGCGCGCCGTTTGACGTCACCTATCGCCTTCGTACGAAGACTGGTGAGTATCGCTGGTTTCGCGGTCGTGCCAAGGTATTTCATGACGAAGGTGGCGATCCACGTCGCATGGCGGGTTCGCTTTGTGACGTTCATGATCTACGCGAGGCCGAAGCCCAGCTTGAAGTTCTTAATCGCGACCTGTTGGCCAAAAACGAAGAGCTGGAACGATTTGTTTATTCCGCTTCGCACGATCTGAAATCGCCAATTGTCACGATTGTGGGATTCGCAAGCCTCGTAAAGAACGAGCTTGGTTCCGGTGACATTGGCGAACTTGTGAACCACATCAATCGAATTGAGCGGGCGGCAATGCGCATGCGTCAACATGTAGACGATCTGCTCGAACTCAGTCGCGTCGGTCGAGAACGCAACGATCCTAAGGTGGTCGATTTGGCGGTGGAATTCGATGCGATCATCGAGAACCATGAAGTTGAGATAGCTCGTCAAAACGCGATAGTGCTCTGCGAGCTTGAAACAAGCGAGCTAGTCTGTGATCCAGCGCACATTCGGCAGATCCTCAATAACCTCGTTGGCAATGCCCTTAAGTACGGCTGCTCAAACGATTCGTCTCGAGTCGTAGTCGGCGCACGCCCTTCGGAACGGGGGCTGACCGAGATATTCGTTGATGACGAAGGCCCGGGGGTCGATGAACGCCACGCCACGCGGATTTTCGATCTGTTCCAGAAGCTCGACAAATCTGGGACTGGGACCGGTGTCGGACTGGCAATTGTTGCGCGAATCGCTCAACACTATGGCGGCCGGGCTTGGGTTGAGTCGAATATTGCGGGGGGGGCAAGCTTTCGCGTCACACTCGGATGTCCGATGAATGAATCGGACGTCATTTGCGCGCAGGATGGAGCATTGAGATGATAAGTACTGAAAAGTCGATGCACTTCTTACTGGTCGAAGATGACATCGATCACGCCGAGCTTGTGATGCTTGCGATGCGGAGGAATCGGGACGCAAACCGCATCTCGCATGTCGAGGATGGCGAAGCGGCGTTGAAATTTCTACGACGCCTACCGCCATACGAAGATTGCGATAGCCCAGATATGGTCCTGCTTGACCTGAACTTGCCTCGTATGAACGGGAAGGAAGTATTGACCGAGATCAAGCAGGATCCATCGCTGTCTTCGATTCCCGTAATCGTGTTGACGACCTCTGAGAACGAGCCGGACCGGATTGATGCGTATGCATCGGGAACCAATAGCTATTTGGTAAAGCCTCTCGATTTTGGGGATTTCAATGACTTGGTGGGTCAGATAGACGAGTACTGGACAAAGTGGAATCGACTACCGTAGGGCGCACGGTCACGCCTTGTGGGTGTCTCGTCAGTATTCATCGAGTTTGGATGAGGTTGGGATGGCAAAACGCCGTCGCAGATCCGAGCCGCCACCACCGGAGACATTATGAAGCCGCATCATATTCTCTTGGCCGACGACGATCAGGATCATATGGAATTGATGCGTATGTCACTAAATCGCGCATCACCGAGCTCGACAGTTGAGACTGCGTCGAATCGCGATGAGTTACTCCGTCTTGCATCCAGCAATCAATTCGATTGTGTTGTTCTCGACGTTTATCTACAGCGTTTCACCGCACCGGAGCTTCTTGTAGAACTTGCTCCATTGCAGCCGTCGGTTCCTTGCGTCGTCGTGTCCAGTAGCGAAGCGCAGGCTGTGGTGATCGAGTCGCTACGACTTGGCGTGTCCGACTTTGTTCCAAAAGACTCGGCCATTTCCGAAGGCGTATTGTGGAATCGAGTTGAGGCGGCAGTGCAAAAGGCACAGCATGCCCAACAGGAAAAACGCCGTATCAATCGACGCCTTACGGCCCTGTCCGAAGAGGCGCGAACGGACGCGTTAACGGGCCTGCCTAACCGACGTGTAATTGACGATTACCTAAATGATCTAAGGTCTAAGAATGACCGCCGCGCCAGTTCGGCCGTGATCCTAGTAGACCTTGACCATTTTAAGGACGTCAATGACGAATTAGGGCACGCAGAGGGCGATCGCGTGTTGCGCGAAGCGAGCGATGTGATTCGGCGCGTTGCTCGCCAGGCGGACATAGTAGGGCGTTGGGGTGGAGAAGAATTCATAATTCTTTGCCAGTCCTGTTCGCTTTCCAGAGCATGGGAAATTGCCGAGCGCTGTCGCGCTGCCTTGCCGGAGTGTGTGCAGGTTCCGGAAGGCTTCCGAGCGCAAACCGGTAGCTTTGGAATACACCATTCTAAAGACGGCCCTCCGGATTCAACGGCGTTGGAGCGTGCCGACGAGGCGCTTTACCTTGCAAAACGGCTTGGACGCAATCGCGTACGTACGTCGAGAGCAGCGGAGTTACAATCGATTGTCGAGCAGTCGGCAAGTAAATCGCTTGCGCCCGCCCAAGCGATGAATCACTTTGTAAAGACGATACGCGACAGCCTAGGGCCTAATCAGGCAGGTCATATCACCAACCACGGCTCGCGCGTTCAACGACTCGTTTGCGACACACTGCGTCAGCAAGGCACTTCGGATTTTGATTACTCGGCGATCGAACTGGCTGCGAAATTTCACGACATCGGGAAGTGTGCGATTCCTGAGGAGATGTTGGCGCTTCCACGAAAACTAACTGAGCTCGAACACCGGATCGTATCTGAGCACGTCGACATCGGCGCTGATTTGCTTCGTGCTTGCAGCGCACCCGAGCTGGCCGTATCGATCTTAGATCGACATCACGAGCGGTACGACGCAAATTCCGACGCGAACCACGCCGTCGATGCCGAGCCGCATGAGGTGCTCGCGATTTGTGATGCCTACGACGCAATGACGAGCGACCGCCCATACTCTGTGGCGAAGTCGAAGTCAGAGGCCGTGGAAGAAATTCAATCCCAACGTGGAACGCAATTTCATCCGACTGCGGTTGATGCCCTTTTAGGGACACTGGAAGCATGCGTAACCGCGTAGGTTAAACCGGTATCCGGAACTACCGTATTGCTATCCCAAGCGAGTAGACCGTCGTCTTGGCGATGATTGGGTAAAGTAAGCGCGGCTTTAATATGAGATCAGCGATAATTATTGGGGGGGCGCGAATAGTTGCGTGCAACCTCTCGACTTGGAGTTGAGGGAGCGGCGTTTATTCTGGTGCGTGACGATGATGATGACGGCGACCGGCTACGACTGCGGCGCTTGAAGTGTTTCGGCGGCAACGGCTGACCAATCGACCAGCAATCCAGCCGTAAGGAATGATGAGTCGCAAACGAACGTAAGTCGTGATGGTGACAAAAGAAAACGCTCGCCGTCACCGAGTGACAACGAGCGTCATAATATGGAGCCGAAGAGATTCGAACTCTCGACCTCTTGCATGCCATGCAAGCGCTCTCCCAACTGAGCTACGGCCCCGCGATCGGGTTTTGTTGAGCCATGTATATCACACCGAGCCCGCGAATGTGTCAAGGCTCAGCCCTGCACGACCGCGCGGGCGGATGTTATCGCGTCCACGATCGCGCGCGTGGCGGATTCGACGTCTTCAGCGCCCAAAATGGCCTGACTCACGGCCACAGCTGTGCGAGCCGGGGCGACCGAAACAACTTGCTCAGCGTTTTGCCCACAGACGCCGCCAATTCCGACCAGCGGCAAATCTGCAACTGCATCGGCAACTTCGGCAAGGAGCGTCGGCCCGCCAACGCCGACATCCGGCTTAGTGGCTGACGCAAACATCGTGCCGACGCCGAGATAATCGGCAGCTTGCGCGCGCAGGTTCGTCGTTTCCGAAACACTATGCGTGCTGACACCGATTAGCTTCAACGGCCCAACGATCTGTCGCGCGGCTGTCGGCGGTAAATCGTCTTGCCCGAGATGCACGCCATCGGCATCGGCCAACTTCGCAATGTCGGCGCGATCGTTAATGATGAGCAACGCATCGTGTTCGCGCGTTTGCTCGCGCAACCAACCGGCGCGCTCGAGCAACGCATCGTCGCTCAAGTCCATTTCGCGCAATTGAATCACATCAGCACCACCCCGTAGTGTGGCGATCGCCGTTTGTTGCCAATCGTCCCGACACAGCGAGGCCGTTAGCAAAACGTGCAGACGCGCCGTTCGAATGCGCTGCAGCAATTCGTATCGTTCGAACAACCGTTGGCCGAGCGTGTAGCAACCGTAGCGAATCTGTTCGACATCGGCTGCGTCGGTCGGGCTGACGATTTTTCCATATTCCTCGATGCAGCGCAGTGCTTCGGTCAATCGCCCCAATGCGGCTTTGGCGACCGCGTCGGTTGATAGGCGTTCTGTTTCTTCGGCTGTAGTAATGGTCGTGCCCACATCGCCGACGGTATCGCGCTGCTGCAACAGTTCGCGCTCGAACTTGGTTGCAAATCGCGTAAGGCGATGGCGAGCCTGCTTGCATTGCGCGGCGGCGATTGCGTCGTTGCGAATAAATCGCGCAAAGTCTTCGATGGTGCGCAACGCCTCGCGCGCTCGATTCAGATTGGCATCGAGTATGCGATAGACGGAAGCGTCGGTCGCGTGATTTGAATGGTTGGGGTGTGGTGCATCCATCACCGAGAATTGTAGGGTGCGTCCCTCGACGCACCAATGACCTCACGGTCGGGTGCCCCATCCTTCGCGGCAGCGAAGGGTGGGGAATCATGGTGCGCCGATTCGTTGGTTCACTTCGGAAGCATGGCGATTCCCCAACCTTTCCTGCGGAAAGGGTGGGGCACCCGAAATGGTGGCCCTCGCGTGCAGCCGAATGCGGTGAATGATTGAGAGGATTTGTGTTAGTCGATGTTGAATGCGTCCCTCGACGCACCAACCAATCACATCGCCGGGCCGTGCGTGGCGGCGTTGTCGACGTTCGTTCCATGTGGGTTAGTCGGTAACACCACGCGAATGAGCGTGCCTTCGCCGGAGACCGACTTCACCGTGATACGGCCCTGATGTTCGTCGATGATTTTTTTCGCAACAGCCAAGCCGAGCCCCGTACCGCCGTGGCCCTTGGTCGAATAAAACGCGTCGAAGATGCGTTCGCGAAGATCGTCGGGAATACCCTCGCCGTTGTCTCCCACCGTTAACGTGACTGTCTCGGCAGTCGCGTCGTATTGCAGCGTGACGTTGACGACACCTTCGGCACGCGGGGCGGCGTCGATGGCGTTGTTGATGATGTTGAGCGCGACTTGATGAATCCCGTTTTCATCGACCGGGATAGCCGGAACGTTATCGTCGATGGTGTGCTTCAGCAGAATGCCGCGCTCTTCGGCACGCGGGT
>JAUIHO010000225.1 GCA_030432035.1 Phycisphaerae bacterium | reverse complement strand
CCGGGTGTGTTGTTGAGCGTGTTGGCGCGACCCGACGAGGCGGCGGCGTTGGAAGATCTGATCCTGCGACAGACGACGAGCTTCGGCGTGCGCCGGACGACTGCCACGCGCAGCAAGCTGGCACGCGAACACATGACAGTCGAGACGCCGTTCGGTCCGATCCGCGTGAAGATCGGCAAACGGAATTCGGATGTCATCAAGGCGATGCCGGAGTATGATGACTGTCGCGATGCGGCCCAGCAACACGGCGTGGCCCTGCGCGACGTGATGCAAGCCGCGATGGCGGCGATGAAGAACTGATCTGTTTCGGCACGGATGCTGATGTTGACGTTTGTCTATTTATTATGTTCCCGCGCAGTCGCGCCGGCCTGTTTGGTGCTTGCACTCACAAGCACCGCGGCTGCAGACGCCCCAATGCCGGGTGCCACTGCCTTGGGTAACGCTGTCCTGGGTGCCCAAGCCCTTCCAGGGCTTGGGGACCATTCCCTTGCGAAGTCGGGCGCCTCGGCCCTTCATGGGCTGGGGGACTCTAACCTCACGACGTCGGGTGCCCCTGCCCCTCCGGGGCTGGGGGACAATCCCCACGCACGCGATTTCACCTCGACGCTCCTACGTACCACCCATCCCCTCGCCGCCTTCGAAGATATGAGCACGGGCAAGGCGTTGCTCGCGTTGGGGGCTGTTTTGTTCATCATCACCATCCTCAACATCAACGCCCGTCGCAAGCGGCTGGGCCAATCGCCCAAACGCAAAGACGCCGAACGGTTAGACCGAAAGGCCGAAGCATTGCGGCGCGAGTTGGAATCGCTGGTCGTCGAACTCTCCGAGTTTTCGCGGCAAGCCAATGGCCAGATCGACACGCGTTTTGCCAAATTGGAACATTCGATTCGCGACGCGGATGAGCGGATCGCGGAATTGACCGCGCTGTTGGAAGCTGCCGGCGTCGCGGTGCCGGAGCGAAAAAAGCCAACTCAGTTCGGTGGCACAGCAACCACCGACGACGCGGGTGACCTCGCTCGCTTTCCTTCGCAACGTGGTGGTCGCGGTGAAGGTATCAACTTAAGCGTGGGAGACGCAACTGCGCGCGGTCAACGTCCGCCGCAGAACGGTGGGTTGAGTACAACCCACCCTACGGATGGTGTGGGAGAGACTGGCCCAAGAGGCGGTGCGACCGGTGCAGGGAACGAGCAAGATCATTATGAATCGACTGACGATTCCATCATGGCCGCGAATAAGGAAGCGGCGGCGGGCGTGCGCGGTGGGCGCAAAGCCCAACGAGCTACGGGTGACGCGGATCAGCAAGAACTAACATCGTCGCTCGATCGCGACGAGCAGATTTGTGCGTTAATCGATAACGGGTTGGCACCCGCCGATGTGGCGGAACGTTTGCACTGTTCGATCGGTGAAGTCGAATTGGTGTTGAACCTGCGTGGGCGGGGGTGATTCTCACAGTTGAGAATAATTTCGTTTTCAACTCAGATTGCTGAATTAAGGCGTTAGTGACCGAATAAGTAAATCGTGCAAAGTGCCATATAGATCGCCATTGTCGCTTATCACGAGGGCAGACTGAAGAACGGGAATCGGCAGCGATTCTATCCCCGAAAGAAATTGTGAGAGTTTTTGACCCTTCTTGGCCAGTGACTCTGGTCTACAATATACGACGATCAATTGTGCGTTGACCTCGCTTGCTACTCTGCCGCGAAGAAAACCGCCGTAGTCGGGAGGATCGTTAATAATATGACGATATCCCTTTGGTGGGTTATCCCGATGAGATTCCTTGGCATCGAATACCTGTCCATTTTCAGCGATCCAAAATACGAAATCCGGATCACGGTGGGTAAATGTTTTTATCGCAGCCCGTCGTCCCGTGAACTTTCTTGCCAAGAACGGCCAAATTGACGTCGCCTCTTCACGTGAGACTGAACCTACTGTGATCAATTCCGATCGCCGCATAATATTTTCCTGTCGATATGCCGAAAATTTAATCCTGATTCTGCCATGCTATCGCTAAACAAGATCGCAAGAAGAAAACTTGTTATTCAAAGAGATCGACGCAGTTCATCATCGAAAAATAAGCAAACATGCGCATGCCGCCGCCGCGGCGACTGTGCGGACGTGATTCCAGAAAACCCATTTTTGAAGATAGATTTGCCAAAACTCATGCGCCTCGGTCGATTCGGCATCAAGCTTTTCAAGACGATTGTTTAACGGCACATTACGGGCAATCGTGACGCCGATCGTACCGATGTTGTAAAGCAACGCGGCTATAACGACGGCAACGTGATCCGGCACGTCGTGACCCATGACGGGTAACAACGCCAGAAGCAGTAGGGCCATGCCGGTGCCAAAAAACGCCGTAAAGAACCACGGATTCAGCACCGTGACGTTTATTGCCTGCATCGCGCGGATGCCTTCGAACGGTTTGAGGCGAGCCAATGCTTGCATCACAAACGTGGAAAACGTAAAGAAAATGCCGGCGACTAGGCCGGTGCCGAGGATAGAGACGGTTAACGTAATTTGGGAGACGAGGCTCAAGTTCATATTGCGAAAAGCGTATTCAGTTTAACGATTCAAGAAACTAAGATATCACTGTTCCGACACTTTAACGATAAAACAACGCTCGCGCCTTCTCCATGTCCACGCCTTTTTGGTAACGCTGAAACTGTGTCGCTGCCGAGTCCGTGAAGCCGCGGTCAAGGTCGCCGATGAGCAGGGCGTCCATGATGCCGTTGATTGTGTAAGCTTCCGGTGGCAAGTTCCCGCGCGTGAACAAAATCGAATGAAATCCGGCGTCGATGAGCGGCATATGCAACACGACCGCCGAGCGCGAACACAAATAGAAGATGCCGCGAATCTCATTGAGTTTGCACGGATGCGCTGCGGCGATCGGGTCCACGTATTCTTCGAGCAAAATGTTCTCACCCGCGTAACCGAGGATGACGCTGTCGCCACCGAAACGTAGGCGGCGACCATCGGCGTCGATGGTGCGTTCGATGCTACACATCGCATCGCGCACGGGTGCTTGCATGGCGTCGAGCGAACGATCGCCGTGCCATGCGAGGGCTAAGACGTAAACATCGAACGGTTCGGTTATGCCCCGCGCGGCCCAGTGTTCGGTCGGGCGGCTGGTTTTCTTAAAGACCGAGCGACGCAAAAAATTCGAATTGCCGTCACCACGGTCGGTCAATACACGCTTCCACTTCGCCGCGTTTGGAAAGTGCGTGTCGATGCCATACAGCGCGCCCCATACCAAGTTGGTGCTCGGCTGGTCGGCCTTGCGAAACTGATCGTTGGCATTCTCCGGCGATGAGAGCAGAGCGGTATGAACCGTGACGGTTAAGTAGCCATCGCGTCGTATGCGATCAATCAACAGTTTTTCAAACTCGCCGGATTGTTGAGATTGTCGCGCGGCCAACTCCGCGGAAAAGGGTTGTGATGGTTCGGCGGTTTCTTCGACAGTCGTTTCAACGCTCGTTTCTCGTTGAAAGGAAAAGATGACGATGATCACGACCAGCAATATCGCGAGAGCGACGACGCCTTGTTGCGCTCGTTTCATGCGGAATTTGGCCATCGACTGCGTGATTTCATCGAGTTTTTCGTTTTCGTGTTCTGACAACTGGGGTTCTCTTGAATTTAGCGAGCGCATTAACTCGCTTATGCGAATACGCTGATGTTAGGGGCGTTTGTGCACCGATAACCGCAATGACCTACCCATGCGCGTGTATCGTTTCAAAAAATGACACGACGATTATAACTTTCCCGGCCACTTGAGGTATACGAAGCGGCGCATGAATCTGATTTAATTCAATCAAGGTAAAATTCAATTACATATATCCTGTTTTTTTCTTGAATACGGCGTTGACGGCAATACACTGCATATCTGTTCGGGCGAAAAGATCGCACTTCGCTTAAGTAGTTTTCAGCAAAATGGGAGTTGACGCATACGTTGACAGCCGGACTTCCCAAGATTGTAGTTGCAGAGCCGTACTCCGAAACGGCATTGGATCGACTGCGCGAAGTCGGTCATGTGGTGGTCCTCCCCGAATCCTCCCCCGAAGCATTACTCGCAGAAATCGATAACGCCCGAGCGCTTTTGGTCCGCGCAAAGGCGCATGTTACCGCTCGCATTATCGATGCAGCGCCTGAGTTACGCGTGATTGCTCGCGCTAGTCCGACGGTCGATCATATCGACCTGCGCGCGGCTAGGCGCAAGAGCATCTCGGTGGTGTATTCGCCCAATGCAGCCGTTGAGTCTTCGGCGGAGTTTGTCGTGGGGTTGTTACTTGCGCACCGTCGGCGCATTCCATATCTCGATTTGCAATTGCGCGGTGGTAAATTCGAAAACCTGCGCCGGCCGATGGGCTACCGCCTTGGCCTTAGTACGGTCGGCTTTCTCGGCATGGATGCAGTAGGGCAGCGCGTCGCGGAAGTGTTGCATAATAGCTTTGCACCCGATCTTATCGCATTGCCGTTGGATGATTCGACTGGTTTGCCAAGTTGTGTAACGCAAGTCGACGAAGAAACATTGCTCGGTCGCTCAGATGTGCTTTGTATCTTTGTTAGCACCACGCGTAAGCATAAGCACTTTATCAATACCGAGCGCTTGGCGAAGATGCGCTCGTCTGCGCTGATCATAAACACATCCAAAGGTGCAATCATCGACACGACGGCGCTGGCTGCCGCGTTAGAAGCGCGACAGGTAGGGGGCGCAGCGCTCGATGTGTTCGAAAACGAACCGTTACCCGGTAATCATCCGATTCGCAGGGCACCAAATTGTTTGCTCACGCCGCATGTCGCCGGGGCCACGCTCGATGCCGTCGAGGGTCGCTACGATGTGGCAGACGACGTCATTCGAATTCTGCGTGGCGAAGCGCCGAGCTATCCGGCCGACCTACCTTTGGATTGATTTGTTTCGCGATCCCATCTCGCATATGCGTTTAACGCGTTTAAACCTGCCTTTGATACGGGCGGCTGAACCCGACATATTCCAGCGGCGTATCCACCTCCGGGCGACTTGACGGGGTCAGAGGGCGCTCCTATCGTCAATTTCATAAAAAAAGGGGCGGGGCACCCCCGCCAACACGGAAATATGCCCGCAAGATCAGGCAACCAAGGAGTTTGCAGCAATGCCGGTAAAAGTTGGTGTTAACGGTTTCGGACGAATCGGTCGGTTGGTGACGCGAGCCATGCTCGCACGTAAGGGTGAATTCGATCTGGTCGGGATCAACGACGTCGGCTCGACGCCTAAAACCCATGCCCACCTGTTCAAATACGACAGCGTACACGGCAGGTTTAACGGCACGGTCGAGCACGATGAAAATAGCATCGTCGTTAACGGCGATCGCATTCGCGTGATGACCGAGCGAAACCCGGCGAAGCTGCCCTGGGGCGAACTCGGTGCGGATATTGTGATCGAATCGACGGGCGTGTTTACGAAGCGCTCCAGCGGTGACAAGCCGGGTTACGACGATCACCTTAAGGCCGGCGCGAAGAAGGTCATCCTGTCGGCACCTGCCAAAGACGCGATCGATGCCACGGTCGTGTTGGGCGTAAACGATGAAACGCTTAAGGCCGATCATCAATTCGTCAGTAACGGAAGCTGCACGACGAACTGCTTGGCACCGCTCGTGAAGATTCTGGTCGATAATCCCGGCGTGTTCGGTGAGAAGATCAACGGCTTTATGACGACGATTCATGCATACACCAACGATCAGCGCATTCTCGATCAGGTGCACGGCGACGACTTGCTCCGCGCTCGCGCTGCGGCGGTGAACATCATCCCGTCGTCCACGGGTGCGGCCAAGGCAATCGGCCTCGTTGTGCCGAGCGACAACGTAACGCTCGATGGTTTCGCTTTCCGCGTGCCGGTGACCGACGGTAGCGTCGTCGATCTGACAGTCACATTGGAAAAAGACGTCGATGCGGCGACCGTTAACAAGCTATTTGCTGACGCGGCTGCCGGCCCGATGAAGGGCATTCTGCAATACAACGAAGAATCGTTGGTGAGCAGCGATATCGTCGGCAACCCGCACAGCTCGATCTTCGATAGCACCCGTACGATGGCGTCGGGCAAGCTGTTGAAATTGGTAAGCTGGTACGATAACGAATGGGGCTTCTCCAATCGCGTTGGCGATTTGGCGTTGCGCCTCGCTAAGCTGATGTAAGCCGATACCGCGGTTGTCGTAATGATAACCACGGGATTATTGCACCTGATTGCAATTGGGACCGCGCCGATCTCCGGCGCGGTTTTTTTATGAGCCGATCTATGCGGACGGAAGACGCTAAATTGGTGATTTGCGGATGCACGATGCAAATTCCAATTGGACAATGTAAGTGGCGAACCGATACGGGTATCTGAGGCGGCCCGATCCGTAATTCCGGTTCGTCATAGGGATTCAGGGTTCACATGGTGTGGAGCGATTGCCGGTCGAGGCACGTCCCGGAAAGGGAACGACGATGTGTCATTTTCTAAGGATAGGTCGACAATTTTTAGTCGACGACGAGGCCGCCACAGCCACCGAGTATGCGGTGATGCTGGCGATGATTGTGTTGGCATGTATGGGTGCGATTTCTTTGTTGGGTACCAAGGTGTCCGATATCTTTGCGAATACCAAGACCGAGTTTGATACCTATTACCCTTAATCGAGAACTTCATTGCATCGCGAGAGAGCACAAGCGGCACTACTTTGCCGTCAAAAGATTAACACACACGCACCCGCTACTGGCGGGTTTTTTCATGGTTGCGACTGGTCACCTTTGCGCGATTGGTTTTTGAGAATCGGCCTTATTGCCTCGAATTTAACGTTTTTGCATTGAATAGGTGGTGTTATTTGGAATTTACTTGACCCTCTCGGTCCCGATAACGGTATAATGCCGGGATCACGGTGTGGGGCCGCCTCGAGCGGAAGCTGTGATGTCCGGGAAAGAGCATATCGTTTTGGTCGTTCGGACGTGCCGATTGGCGCGTCACACGAGCAACGACCGATTGGTTAAGACGTCGAACGCATTGGTTGTGCAAACGTACTTTGGGGGTGGGCTTGGATGAGCCGAGCCCAGCGCAATTTGCGTTCGTCGATGATGGTATGGAGACCCGCCATGAAAAAACAGATTGCAAGCCATCGCCGCCCGATAGGTAGCCCGCATACAGTCGAGCCGCCGGTCTTCCCCCATTTCAGTTTTCGCGATCCGGAACACAGCGGCCCGGTCAATAATCGCGTGTATTCGCGGCGCAATCAGGCGCACACGGTGTATCTGATTGACCGCGAAGAAAACAACGTGTTGCGTTGTCGCTCGCAAGATATCGGCGACGGCGGGTTGTTTGGAACGTGTCCGATCGGCTACGGTCTGGCTGTGGGTCAGCGATACGAAGTACGCATCGGCGGGGAAGATGCCGCTGTCGCTTCGCCCGAGCAGATGCCCACACTCGGCTTTGCATCGGTAACGCGAGTGGAACTAAACCTTGCAACTCAGGACAATCATCGCATCGGGTTCGCGGTTAAGTTTGATGTGCCGCAGTTGTTACCCGTTTAACTAAGCGAAGAAAATTGAAAAAAAAGCCGATGGCGATTCTTCGAATCGCCATCGGCTTTTTTGTTTTGAATAGGTTCGAGGTTAGTCGCTAAAGACGGTTTCTTTGACGACTTCTTCGATCGTTGTGACACCGTCGTATAGCGCGAGCATGCCGCTTTCGCGTAGCGTGCGCATCCCGTTGCGGCAGGCGGCATCGTGCAGCACGGCGGTCGATGCGCCTTGCATAATCAGGTCGCGAATCTCGTCGTTGAAGACCATGATTTCATAAAGACCGACACGACCGCGGTAACCCGAGCTGTTGCAATAATCGCAGCCGGCACCGTAGTAGAAGATTTTGTCTTCAATGTCGGCGGGTTTGAGGCCGAGTTCGTACAACTGTTCTTCGCGCGGCTCGTAGGCTTCTTTGCAGTTCGAACAAACGCGACGAGCCAGACGCTGTGCGATAATCGCTTCGACGGTTGCC
>JAUIHO010000005.1 GCA_030432035.1 Phycisphaerae bacterium | reverse complement strand
GAATTGGGAATGTCGGTCTTTACGATCGGTGTCGGTGGCGATGTCAACGAAGAAATGTTGATCGATATGGCATCCAAGCCTGACATGTACTATTACGCCGACAACAACCCCGATCCCGATAATGGTGGGGTTCCGCTGTATGTGAACCAACTCAAAGACATTTTCCGGACCATCGCCGGGCGCACGCCTGTGCAGTTGATCCAATAACTAAGAACCTAACCGGAGAGACGGGGGTCGGAGCGAACTGAAGCGGTTCGCTACGACCCCCGATATCGTTTAGGACGATACAGTTGTTTGCCGCAACCACGGAGGATTCGGAAAGCAGTTCCCCATCATCATGGCCGCCACGATTCGCACCATCATATTCACTGCCAATGAGAAGGCGGCCCCCGAGCTGCGCCGAGCGATCACGTCGCTGCCGCAGGTGCGTATCGTTGCCGAACTCGACGAGCCTAGCTTGCTCACGCAGGCCGTGATGCAGTTTCCGTGCGATCTCCTCATCGCAGACCTCGACCCGAGCGGGCCGGTGGTTATCGAATGCATCCGTCAATTACACGAAGCTCGACCCGACGTATCGATCTTTACGCTGAGCAAACAGGCCGAAGGCGATCTCGTCTTAAAGGCGATGAAGGCCGGCGTGAAGGAATTCCTCGTGAAGCCGCTCAACATGGGCGAGCTGGAGGAGAGCATCGGCAAAATCAGTACGGCCGGTCCGCAAGAGAGCGAAACAGGCAAGCTGATTTCGGTCGTGGGTAGCGCCGGTGGTGTCGGCTCGACCATGATCGCGACCAACCTGGGTGTGGAGCTGGCAGATATTGTCGGTGAACAGCGTCGCGTCGTCGTAGTCGATCTCGACTTCCGCTTTGGGCATGTTGCCACGCTTCTCGACGTGCAAGGGCAATACACGGTCGCGGACTTGTGCTCCACGCAGGAAGAACTCGACCCCGGTATTGTCGAGAAAGCGTTGATCAAGCATGAGACGGGTGTGTATGTATTGCGCCGACCGCATTCGTTTGCTCAGGCAGAGATGATCACCGCGGCGCATTGTGCGAACGTGTTAACCACGTTGCAAGATATGTGTGCCTACGTGATTGTGGATGGACCGACACGCCACGATCCCGGCGGTCAGGCAGTGTTAGACGCCGCCGATTACAACCTGATGATTCTACAGTTGCTCGTGACCAGCGTTCGTAACACGGACCGCATGGTGCAGGAGCTGGCCGTGCAGGGTTTCAACACCGAACGGTTCTCGTTTATTTGTAACCGTTTGGGACGCGACTCGGCACATCTGGAAATCGAGCAGGTCGAAGCGATTTTAAATCGTAAGATGTTTGCGACGATTTCGGACGATTGGCGCAGCGTGAGCGCGAGCGTCAATATCGGTCAGCCGCTGAAGCTGCACAATGAGCGTTCTAAGGTGCGCCAAGAGATTCACGAACTGGCTCGACGGCTGCACAATCCGGAAGCCTTCGAAGCTCAAAACGCTGCGCGCAATTCTTTGATCGGACGCTTGTTCGGTAAGAACGCCGAAGCGCCTGCGTAACCTTCATTCTCTCAATCATAACGATTCCCCACCCATTGCTCCGCAAAGGATGGGGCAGCCAATTACGTCTCGTCCGCAGAGAGCGTATATCCCTACTATCACAGCGATTCCCCAGCTTTTGCGGTGCAATGGATGGGGCACCCTATTGGGACTCCGGTGATTTTATATTCCGTCGTTTCTGCACGGCTGATAACGCTGAGTTCACCGTCCGCAATTGAGAAGTAGATGCCAAGGGGCCCCTCGCTTGCGCCGATATTGCGCCGGAAGGATCGATGCCGCGAACCGCGCAGCGCGATCGGTTGGCAACATGTAGGGGTTGTATCGTAGGTTGAATCCGGAACCCTTCGGGTCGGCAGCCCAGCCCCCGCATTGAAACCCATGCGCAGCGTTCGGCGTGGCCGTGACCGGTCCGACGGAGGACGACAAACGTGTTTGGAAAGTCAAAAATCCCCACGCTCAAAATGCCGAAGCCACCGGCCGGCGCGCCTAGTGCGCCCGGCAGTCCCGCAAAGCCCGGAGGGCCCGTTGCGCCCTCGCAAAAAGAAGGCGCGGCAAGCGGCGGCAGTCAGCTTGGTGCCGGCAAGTCAAAGAAAGATCGCTCCGACGAGTTCTACGGGCTTAAAACGCGCGTGCATAAGAAGCTCGTCGAGACGCTGGACCTTACTGAAATCGGTAAGCGCAACAGCGACGACGTGAAGGAAGAGGTTCGGCAGGTCATTGCCAAGCTTTGTGATGAAGAAGAAGTGCTGCTGAATTTCAACGAGAAGCAGCAGATCATCACCGAGATTCTTAATGAAACATTCGGCCTCGGGCCGTTGGAAGCGATTCTCGCCGACGAACACGTCAGCGATATTCTCATCAACGGCGCGAAGCAGGTGTACGTCGAACGAAAAGGGCGGCTGGAATTGTCCAACTGTACCTTCAAAGACGACAACCACCTGATGCACGTGATCGATAAGATCGTGTCCAGTATCGGTCGTCGTTGCGACGAAGTCTCGCCGATGGTGGACGCTCGTTTGAAAGACGGCTCTCGTGTAAACGCGGTGATTCCGCCGTTGGCCATCGACGGGCCGTCGATGTCGATTCGTCGATTCGGTACCGATCCGATTACCTGGGCCGACTACGTGCGATTTAATTCAGTCGCACAGGAGATGGTCGACTTTCTTCAAGGTTGCGTACTGAGCCACCTAAATATTCTGATCGTCGGTGGTACGGGTTCTGGTAAGACGACGTTGTTGAACAACTTGTCGTCGTTTATTCCGGATACCGAACGCATCGTCACGATTGAAGACGCGGCCGAATTGCAACTGCGACAGCCGCACATCGTGCGACTGGAAACGCGTCCGCCGAATATTGAAGGTAAGGGGAAGGTCGCGATTCGCGATCTGCTTATCAACTCGCTGCGTATGCGTCCCGACCGAATCGTGGTCGGTGAGTGTCGTGGCCCCGAAACGCTGGACATGTTGCAGGCCATGAACACCGGTCACGACGGTTCGTTGACCACGATTCACGCCAATAGCGTGCGCGACGCCGTACAACGTGTCGAAACGATGGTCATGATGGCCGGTTTCGACTTGCCGGTTCGCGCTATTCGCAACCAGTTCGCCAGCGCCGTGCACCTCTTGATTAACGCCAACCGATTGACGGGCGGACCTCGAAAAATCATGTCGATTGCGGAAGTGCAAGGCATGGAAGGCGAGGCCGTCACGATTCAGGAAATCTTCAAGTTCGAGCAGTTGGGCATTGACTCGCAGGGCAAGGCTTACGGCCAGTTCATTGCGACGGGTTTGCGACCGGGCTTTCTCGATCGACTGAAGTATTCGGGGGTCAATATCGATCCTTCCATGTTCGAGCGACGGGTGTTGTCCAAGGATCAACCCGGCTAATGCGATTTGCGTTTGGACTCAGAAATTAGGCGGCATTGCCATGATGATAGATATATTGGGCCAGTCGAGCTTCATGGAGGAGTGGGGCATCTACATTCTGCCTTTGGTGGGATCGGTGATGCTCAGCTACGCCATTTTTAGCCTTGTGCGCGATCTGCGTAAGCCTGAATCGCGCAAGGTGTCGGACCGACTGCGCGACGACGGCGGCAATACGAGCGATAAATCGATCGAAAAGGCCGCAAAGGCATCGATTATGCGTCAGCAGCGAGAGATGGAAAGCTCTATCGCGGCGACGCTCGCCAAGTTGAGCGTTATTGCGGCGATGCAGCGCATGCTGGATCAGGCCAACATTCAATGGTCGGCCGCGCGCACGTTGATTCACCTTGTGGGTGCAGCTGCGATTGGGGCCGGCGTTTGCCACTTCCTGAAAGTTGATTTGTGGGTCACGATCAGTGTGGCGGCGGGCATAATGCTGCTGCCGATTCTCGTGATCTTTATCATGCGCAAGATTCGTTTGAACAAACTGCTGAATCAGTTGCCGGACGTATTCGAGTTGATGAGCCAGGCGCTACGCGCCGGTCACTCGTTGCCGAACGCGATTCTGGTCGTGAGTCAGCAGTTGCCAGACCCGGTGCGGTCGGAGTTTGCTCGCGTGTTTCACGAACAGAACCTCGGTATCAAAGTTGAAGACGCCCTCAAGAACATGGCCAAACGCGTCGGCATGATGGACGTTAACTTCTTTGTGACGGCCGTGTGTATTCAACGCCAAACGGGTGGTGACTTGGCCGAAGTGCTCGACAACATCAGTGCGGTGATTCGCGACCGAATTAAGTTGTTTGGTATGGTCAAGGCACTGACGGCGGAAGGTCGTCTTTCGGGGTGGGTGCTGTTGGCATTGCCGATGGTCGTGTTCGTGCTCGAATTGGTCGTGAACCCGCAGTATGCCGAGAAGCTGACCGACACGGAGATGGGGCAGTACATGCTCATTGCCGGTGCGGTGATGCAAATGATGGGCCTCGCGATGATTCAGAAGATCGTGAACATCAAGGTGTAGGGTCGGCGATTTGTCCCCCAGCCCTGGAAGGGCAGGGGCACCCAAACTGAGCCGCGCCCGTGAGGAAGCGGTCACGGTTAAGCAAAGCGCGTTGCCACGAACAGTTACGTGACGCGATTGAAGATCGAAGAAGCAACACGCACAGGAGTGCAGTGCTATGAATGATATCTACATGCTCGGCGGATTGGTTGTCGTTGCAGTGACGTCCATCGCCTATTCGTTTATGGGCGGCAAGCAGGATACCGACGACATCGTCAAGCGGCGGTCCGCGGGTCTGAGCAAAGACGACGACCCGAAGGTGATTCAGGAACGCGCCCGCAAGAATGCCAAGGCAGGCTTCTTCGAAAAGGCCGCACCGTTATTATCCAAGCCGGTGATGCCGAAGAATGCCGAAGAAGAATCGACGTTGCGCGCCAAGCTCGCTTGTGCCGGCTTCCGCAAAGACGCGGCACCGACGTTGTTTCTGGCGAGCAAGACGGTCGTGGCTGTGGTCGGTGCCATCATTGCTACGATGTATGCCCTCGGCGGCGAACGCGAAATGATCGAAGTCGTCGGGTTCGGCGTGGGCGGCTTCGGAGCCGGATTCATGGCGCCCAACCTGTGGCTCAAGATGGCCATCGGCAAGCGCGCGGAGCAAATCCGCAACGGTCTGCCCGACTCGCTCGACTTGATGGTCGTCGGCGTTGAAGCCGGCCTCGGTCTCGACGCGGCGCTGTTGAAAGTGTCCGACGAAATGGCGTTGGTGTATCCGCCGCTCGCCGAAGAGTTTCAGATCGCAACGGTCGAGACCCAGATGGGTGTGCAACGCGCTGAAGCGTTGATCCGCATGGCAAAGCGCACGGCCGTCGAAGAAATGGCCGCGTTGGTCGCTACGATCACGCAGGCCGAAAAGCTCGGTACGTCGGTGGCGAAGGCGCTACGCACGCAGGCCGAATCGCTACGCGTGAAGCGTCGCCAGAAAGCCGAAGAACGCGCCCAGAAGACGGCCGTTAAGCTGTTGATCCCGCTGGTGTTGTTTATCTTCCCGACGATTTTTATCGTGCTGGCCGGACCGGCAGCGCTGCACTTGATGGATACGTTTGAGAGCGGGGCGATTACGCAGTAGTTGGAATAGATGGGATTGAGAAAACAAAAAAGCCCGAGGCACACCTGCCTCGGGCTTTTGTCATTTAATGAATCGCGTGCAAGACGCTAACTCCGCAACTCGAGTCCTTCGGCATCTGTCATCCCGCCCGTTAGGCAGATGATGCCTTCGACCAATCCCCAAATGCCGGATATGCCGCAGGAGGCGATGCCGAGAATCAGTTGCAGCGTGCCCAAACCGTGATAGCCCAGATAGAACCGGTGGATGCCGAATGTCCCGAGGAAGATCCCCAGCAAGCCCGCGACGATGCGGCTGCGATGGCTTAGATACTCTTCGCCCGGAGCTGTACCGAACTTCGGGTGCCGTTTGGCGCGACGATCCTGAGCGTACGGCATCTGATGCGGCATGGGCGGCGGTGGTGGCGCGCCGGGGGACTGACCGGCGTCATAGGAACGACCCGGTTGCGTCATCGTGGGCGTTTCGTAGGCCCGTTCGATCTTGATTGACGACACATGCGACTGTGGCGGGTTGCCGCCAGTGATGGAACGGAGCGCCGGCAGTTCGCAGGCACGGAGCGTGCGTTCGGTGCCGCGCTCGATGAGTTGGGTTTCGCCGACGAGGCGCCCCTCACGAGCCCAACTCACCAGCGTGTCCACATCTGCCGGGCCGTACCGGCTGCCGTCTTGTGCGATAACGAAGTAATACACCGCCTTTACACCCTTCGTCTGTGGTTCCGCGGGGCTGTCGGCGGCGACCGAGCCGATTCTCCTAATCGACCGGCGTCATGGTGCCGACTACCGCTTCCCCGTAATCATAACCGCGATTCGTCGTGGTCGTAGAGGAATTGGTGTTTTGGACCGAAGTATTTGGCCCATTCCAAACATTGTTGGAATTTGGAATCGGCTCTGCGAGCACACCCGTGGCGATTTCGGCGATGGCGGACGCATCGGCGATCGGCACGCGGGCCTCTGCGCTGAAGCGCTGGCCGGAAATGCGAACGCCCACGCGCTTGCCGAGCAACGGTCGTGCATCGGCGATGACGTCCGACGGGATGTCGAGATAAATGATCGTCGTATCGGTCTGAGGATCGACGATGCGATAGCGAATCTGCTCGGGTTCGAAGGCCCAACTCTTTTTGAGAATGCCGACGTAATCAAAACGCGTGCCGCCAGCCATGTAACCGTTGCCGGACGATTGCAGCGTGCTGATGCGCGACTGACTCATCTGCGATTGGAAGGTGGTGATCGAATTGCTGTCTTCCTGATAGCGCATCGTGAGGCGGCGAATGTTCTCGAAGCGCTGAATCTGATCGACGCGGATCGCGGCATACTGCGCGGGGATCGGTTCTTCTGCCTGCACGGCGATGTTGCGATATTTTTGGATCAGTTGTTCGTAGGGTCGTTGCGCGATCGGCATACGGAAGGCGTCGTGCATTTCCAATTCGACAGCGACGAGTTGCGCCGCCCACGGGCCGTCTTCGGCGCTGATCGGAATCGGCGGCGGGTTGAACTCGGGCGGCGGGCGGTTGGCGATCGTGTTGACCGACGCGGTGTTGTTGACCGGGAACGGGTCGGAGACGGTCGTCGTGCTGGTCGTCGACGTGTAGCTGCTGGAGTTGGTGACGTACGCCGAGTTGTTGTTGGTAGGCGTGCTCGTCGACTCGTAGGTCGTCGTGGTGGACTCGTAGGTTGTTCCGTCGTCGTAGTCGTTTGCATCGGCGACGGTCGTCGTGGATGACGAGGTGTTCGTCACCGGGCGCGTCGCACTGTTGCCGTAATACTCGCGCACCAAACGCGAGCCATCGGACGGTGCGCTTTGCGTGATGTATTCGTTGTTGACGACGGTAGTGTTGGTGTTGGTCGGGCGCGGCTCGCTGCGCGTGACGGTTGACGATGACGACGCGTATTGATCGACGCGCGACGTTTCGTTTTCGACCGGCGTACTGTTGGCGGCAACGACGGGCTCGGGAACGAGCGTCATCGGTTGTGCGTCAATGTAGAGCGTTTCGCCTTGGTTGCGAACGCGACCACCGGAGACGTTGGTATTGGTCGCGCGACTAACCGATTGGGTGTTGGTCGCGATCGGCGTATTCGTGGTTTCGGTGCTGCGGTAGGTCGTCTCGGTCTTGGTGACGACGCGAGTAGTGTCGGTCGCGCTCGACGAATTGCTTCCGTCGTCATTGGCCCAATCGGGTAACTCGGCCGGTGGACGACGCTCGGCAGGCGCAAGGTCGTAGTTCGAGCTGCGATTGGTGATGGGCGGATTGGGGTCGCTTAACGAGCGCGCGTTGGACGCATCGAGCACCAAGGGCTCGTCGGCGTTGTTGGTTGCGATGGTCGATTGAATCGGCTGCGTGGGTTGCTTGGTCGCAACCACCGGCGGATTGGGATCATTCTGCACGATGGCCGAGCCCGCGTTGGACGAATTTATGACGAGCGTGTTGGTCGAGCTGCTGCCGGTCGTTTTCGGTCGCGGCGTCACGGTCGGTGGTGTGGTGCGAATCGGTTCGTCGACAGTTGGCGGTGCGACTTTAATCGGCTCGTTGTTCACCGGCGCGCTACGGACGGGTTGGCGGTTGTTGGCCGTGATGGGCGTATCGACCACGATCGGTTTGTTTGCCTCAATCGGCTTTTCGTTGCGTGCCGCAGTGGGCGGCGCGACGGGCGTACCCCCAATGCGCTGCACGTACGGCTTGCTGACGTACACGACAACGCCTTCGGGCGGTTGGATTTTGTAGAAGCCATCGGCCTCACCCAAAATTACGACGGGATCGCCGGTGGTAAGCGTGATCTGCGTTTGCGACTTGCGGCGCGAGATGTTGGAGCCGGCCCGCACGTAGGATTTTTCCCGCGTCACGTTGCCGAGGTCGCTCGTGTGGCGCTCTACGGCCGCGCGATCGATGTAGCTGAAGCTGCCGGGCGGCGGCACGATTTCGTACCAGCCCTTGAGTTCGCCGACGACCCGCACCTTATCGCCGTCGTTGAGTTTGCATGTCGGGTAATAAGGCGTGCCGGCACCGGCGCGAACGTTGACGTTGTTGCCTGTGATTTGACCGTCCCAGGGGTAGTCGTCGGCAGCCAGTGCGGGGGCGGCGGCGAGGCAGAGGGTGGTCAGGGCACCAAAAAACGCGAAAGACGGCAAGCGGGCGGGAATGTTCATATGTTCGCCTCCATGCTGCATGTGGCCGACGCGGTGTGGGCGTCGGGTAAGTCCGTTCCAACAGACCGATTTCAGTAATAGTAAAGGGTATTTCGGGGGTGAGGCGGTGTCAATGAAAAGCTGGCTCCTTTAAGGAGGCGGGCCCAAATTGCTATTGCGAAGAATTTGGTATCCGGTGCGATGTCGCGGTTGGCGAACCACTTCAGTAACACGAATCTGTGAAAATCGCCTGTAACTGTACGAAGGGCCTCGGCATTAAAAAGACCTCACAGTGTAGCGTGCTTGTTACTAACGGAGCTGCGTACTGCGCCCGCCGGGCCGAACTAACAATGAACTTGGAAGGAAATTTAGATGCCCCATTGCCGTGTTGCACTGGTCTTCATCCTGTTGTTGACCGCGATCGGACCCGACCTCCGGCGATCTTACGGCGGGACGAAGATCGACACCTTGCTGGTTACACAGAATCAGGTGCCTAATGAGCCGACCGGAGTGATGATCAATTGGATCAGTTTCCCGTCGATTAACCATGCGAGCGACATCGCCGTGTACATGGAACTCACCGGCCCCGGCATCGATGTGTCCAACGATGAGATGGTTGCGATCATCAATCGAGAGGGTGAATTTCTACGGGTAGTTGCGACGGGCGACTTACTACCGCAACTCGGTGCCGGTGTATCTGTTGGGGGGCTCTTAAACGTTACATGCTGTCCGGATTTGGGATATGACTTATTGCAACTTAATCAGAATCGGGAACTGCTGTTTCCGGTGGAGTTAGTGGGTAATAGTGTTACCAGTAACAACGATCTGGTGGTGGCCTTGGTCGACGAAGACGACGGTCTATCCATTGTGGTGCGCGAGGGAGATCAGGTTCCCGGACTGCCGTCGGGAGTTCTTTTCGGCGAGTTTCGTGACCTTCGGCTCAATGAGGCTGGCGACGTAATTTTTTTCGCTACCCTAACGGGCACCAATGTTGATGCCACGAATAACTTTGCGTTATTTCGGCGGCGTGTCGGACAGAATATCGAGATAATTTTTCGAGCGGGTGACTCTGTCCCCGGCCTCGTGAATGTCGTTTTTTCGACGAGCGCGTCGGACCCGCAACTAAGTGACAGCGGCAAAATCTGTTTCCAAGCGTGGTTTGATGGTCAGGTTTCAAGCTCGAACAACCAAGGCGTCTTTCTTGTTGACGAGACGAATCAAGTCACGATGCTTGCGCGCAAGGGTACCCAAGTACCGCAGTTGCCGTTTTCTATCGAATATCGCTTTTTCAATCGGCTGCGCGTGAATAACAACGGCTTGGTCACTTTTGGTGCGACGCTATATGAACCGTTGGTCGGACCGTCGCAAGGCTTGTTTGTCTCCGACGGGATCAGTTCACCAAGCATCGTGGCAATGACCGGGCAAGCCGCACCCGGCCTAGGCCCGGATACTACGTTCGGCCACTTTGAGTTGATCGGCGGCCCGGCAATTCCGGATACACCGATCCCGATTACCAACGCGGGGCGAATCGCATATGTCGCATCTTTGCAGGGTGATTCGATTGACGCGACCAATGACGAGGCAATTTTTAGCGACGCAGGTGTTGGCGGCATGCGATTAATTGTGAGAGTGGGAGACGTACTCGGGCCGGACGGCGAAGAAGTTGTACCGGAAGAGTTATTCGTTGCGAGTCTTAACAATCGAGGCGCTCTTGCGATTGCGGCCTATCAGAGCTTTGACAATTACGGTCTCTTTCTTAATTCGCCTGGCAATGTGGTCGTGCCGTTGCTTCGTACAGGTCAGACGTTATTGACGCCGACAAATAACGGTACCACGCTGCGCGTCGTTGAGCGTCACTGGCTGGTACCAGACTTGACGGAACAGGGAACGCTAGCAGTTTGGTTGCGGTTTCAGGACAACCATATCGGGGTTGTTAGACTCGAAGCCCCTGACTTCGGCATCTGCCCATGCCCCGGCGACTTGAATGAGGACGGTCGCGTGGCTGGTGATGACTTGCAGGGTTTCGTCGCTTGTTTGGTTGATATGGCCGGCGATTGCGATTGTGCGAATGTCAACGGCTTTGACGGCGTCACACCGACAGACATTGCCGATCTCGTTGAAGCGTTGCTTGCTTCAGATAACGCCTGTCCGTAATGGCTATTCGAGTGTTATGGCGTGTCTAGCTGTCTATTGAATAGCCGTAACGAATCTTGTGCATTGCTTATGAGTTGACTTTCCCGCGCGACGTGATTACGACTCGCCAACATGCTCCTCTACGCCATCCGCCATGCCGAATCCGAAGCCAATACCGGTGCGACGTCGCGGTTAAATTCTGAGTTGACCGAGCTGGGGCGGCGGCAGGCCGAACGGTTGGCGGCGCGGTTTGCGGGGATTGAGATTCGGGCGATTTATTGCAGTCCGTTTACGCGTTGCTTGCAGACGGCGTTGCCGTTGGCGACGGAGTTGGGCTTGCCGATTCGCGTGCGGCCCGATTTGTGCGAGCATCATCATCTTAAGCCGGGCATGACCGAGGCGGATCATGAGTTGAAGCCGTTGGACGATATCCGCGAGGTATTTACCGCCGCCGGACCGTGCGACGATTGGGCGGCGCCGTACGAGTGGGTGCCAGTCGATGAAGAACGTGCGGCGCTGGTGGCGCGAATGCGCGGGTTTGCAGCGTATCTCAAGGAGCGTTGGAACGATGGCGACGCGGTGATTGCGATTAGCCACGGCAGCCCGGTGGCGCGGCTGATCGATGGGTGGCTGACGGATACGGCGAGTCCGTCGTTTCGGTTCATCATCGATAATGCGGCGGTCTCGGCGTTGCGGCATTATCGCGATGTGAGTTCGCTGATTTGTTTAAACGAAGGGCGACACCTACACGAACTCGATGCGCCGGCGGCGGCGAATTATGAAACGGGCGGGGCGATTAAGCCGATTCCGCCAGGGGGGTATTGGTAGGGTTTGGTTGCGGCGTTTGTTTGCCGGGCTTGTGGTGTGGATCCGTTTTGTAATTGCGTGAACAGGTAAGCGGTTTATCGTCGCGAGAGATTAGCCCCAGGCCATTGGCCATGGGGCTAAGTGCAGATCGCGCATATCAATTGCAAATCGAGCGGGGCAGTTCGGGCGCGTGCGATACGTAACGGCCCAAATAGGGCGCGTGCGATAGATAAATCGCCGCGCGGCCGAACAGCATTAGATCTGCCGTTCGTTCTCGCCTTCCATCTTCATTATGCCTTGCGGGCCGCGCTCGATGAATTGCCAGGTCGTTTTGTTCGCGTCGGTAAACGTGAGCGAACCGGTCCAGTTCTTTTTCGTGCCGTCTGGTTCGAAGCCTTGGGCGTCGAATTCGAACGTGCGGCCATCCGCGCTCACCGTCATCCAGCCGGTGGCGTACATGCCGTTGCTACTAAACCACCAGAGGCGAAACTTCTTCGCTTGGCGGTCCCACATTTTGTATTCGACAAACGTCATGCGCGTGCCGTCGGCGTTGTCGCTCCAACCGTCGGTGCGGAGGTACATGCCATCGAGCGTGAAGTCGGCCACATTGCCACCGCCATACGTCATGGGCGGCATGTCTTCACCGTCTTTAAGGCTGGCGCGAATTACTTCTTCCGTGGGTTCGACGATGCGACCGTTCTCCTGCCACGTACCGACGAATTTTTCGAGCAGCTTCATCTCGGGTGCGGGCTCGTAAGTCTTAATCGCAACGTCGGGATTGTTCGGTTGTTGGCAGCCGATGAGGGTGAGTAGGGCGAGGCAAAGGATGGTGATGTGTCGCATGGTTCGTGCTCCGTGTGCGATGCAAGGGTCGCTTCGCGAAAGATGATTTATTGCAACGTTTAGATGAATTTAAAACCGGACAGGTGGATTGACAAATCGTTGAAGACGGCGATGCCTGCGCAACGCGTTATTGTGTTGCGATTTGTATATCGTGCGGTCACATGGCTGCTGTGATGGATGATTCGAGCGGGGGCCTTTTGCGCCACAGACGCCTACAATTTCCACTGTGGCAGATTTGATCGAACAACGCGACAAGGGGCTCTATTGCGCCGTCGGCGATTTCTGGATCGACCCGTGGGAGCCGGTCGAGCATGCCGTGATCACGCATGCGCATAGCGACCATGCGAAGGCGGGCCATCGACGGTATCTCACGATGGCCGACGGTGTGGAGTTGTTGCGTCTGCGCTTGGGATCGGACATCACGGTGCGCGGCGCGGCTTACGGCGAAGGCATCGATATCAATGGTGTGCAGGTGTCTTTACATCCCGCCGGTCACATGTTGGGTTCGGCGCAGGTGCGCGTGGAGCACAAGGGGCAGGTAGCCGGTGTCAGTGGTGATTACAAGGTACGGCCCGATCCGACGTGCCCGACGTTCGAGCCCGTGCCGTGCAATCTGTTTATCAGCGAGGCGACGTTCGCGTTACCCATCTATCGCTGGGCTGATTCATCCGAGGTATTCGCTGAGATCAACGCATGGTGGCGCGGCAATCAGGCGGTAGGCAAAACGAGTGTGTTGTTCACGTATGCGTTGGGCAAAGCGCAACGCGTGTTGGCCGAGATCGACAATAGTATCGGGCCGATTTTCGCGCACGGCGCGTTGATGCGTTACGAAGCGGCGTATACGGCGGCTGGTGTGCGGCAGCCGCCGTTAACCTATTGCGAAGCATCAGCGGTAAGAGCGCAGAATGGGGCAGCGTTGGTGATGGCACCGCCGTCGGCGTTAGGTACGCCGTGGATGCGCAAGTTGGGAAAGGTTAGCACGGCATTTGCGTCGGGATGGATGACGGTGCGCGGGCGACGGCGACAGCGCGGCGTCGATCGCGGATTTATCTTGTCGGATCATGCCGATTGGAACGGATTGATCGAAGCGATTACGGCGACGGGCGCGGAGAAGGTTCTGCTGACGCATGGTTACTCGGCGGCGCTTGCGCGGTGGCTGCGTGAAATGAAGGGAATAGACGCGGCGACGCTCGTTACTCGCTATGGCGACGAGGATGATGATGCCGATGGATCGCCGGAGCGGGCCGCATCATGAGGGCGTTTACCGAGCTTTATATGCGGCTCGATGCAACGACGAAACGCACCGAGAAGTTGACGGCGTTGGAGAGTTACTTTCGTAGTGTGGCTGCCGAAGACGCCGCCTGGGCGTTGTATCTGTTTAGCGGTCGTCGTTTGATTCGGGCGATATCGAGACGACGGTTGAGATCGTGGGCGGCGGAAGCGGCGAGTTTACCGGGGTGGTTGATTGACGAGTGTTACGACAACGTGGGCGACCTGTCCGAAACGCTGTCGTTGATCGTGCCATCGGATAGTGAGGGGTGCGATGCTTCGCTGTCGCAGGTGATCGCCGAACGCATCAAGCCGTTGCCACAACTCGATGAGGGCGAGCAACGCAAGTTGGTGATGCAGACGTGGCGCGACTTTAATGCGCCGCAGCGATTCCTGTTTCATAAACTCATATCGGGATCGTTTCGCGTCGGCGCGGCGGAGAAGACGGTCTGTCAGGCATTGGCGAACGTGGCTGGCATCGATGCCGCGGTGATGGCGCATCGATTGATGGGCAAGTGGGAACCCACGGCGGCGGACTTTGAGCGTTTGTGCGATCAAGCATCGGCCGCTAACGATCCGTCGCAGCCGTACCCGTTTTATCTAGCATCGCCATTGGAAGCAGAACTTGAATCACTCGGTGATATCGCTGATTGGCAGGTCGAATGGAAATGGGACGGCATTCGGGCACAGATGATTAAGCGCGACGGGGAAGTATTTCTTTGGTCGCGCGGTGAAGAGATGATTAACGAGCAGTTTCCCGAGTTGGTGGCGGCGGCGAAACGATTGCCCGATGGCACGGTGCTGGATGGTGAGGTGTTGGCGTGGGAAGATGGACGACCCTTGCCGTTTCATATGTTACAACGACGGTTGAATCGCAAACGCGTTGAGATGATGCTGTTTCAGGATGTGCCCGTGGTTTTTATGGCTTACGATGTAATGGAGGTCGAAGGTGCCGATCTGCGTGCCTATCCTCAAGACAAACGTCGCGCGCGGTTAATGCAGTTAACCAGCGAGTTTGATGCGAATCTAATGACAGTTTCCGAGCCGATCGACTGTGAGTCATGGGGTGATGTTGCGTCGTGCAAGCAGCAAGCCGCCCGTAACGGCACGGAAGGCGTGATGATCAAACGGCGCGATTCGGCTTACGAGGTGGGGCGGAAAAAGGGCAATTGGTGGAAGTTCAAGCGCGACCCGTACACGATCGATGCGGTGATGACGGCGGCCCAGCGGGGGCACGGGAAACGCGCAACGCTTTATACCGATTACACGTTTGGCGTGTGGCATGGTGATGAATTGGTAACGATCGCCAAGGCTTATTCGGGGCTGACAGGCGACGAAATTCGTGAAGTCGATCGTTTCGTCCGTCGGCACTCAACAGATCGCAAGGGACCGGTGCGTTTGGTCAAGCCCGAATTGGTGTTTGAATTAGCGTTTGAAGGCATACAGCCGTCCGAACGGCATAAGGCGGGGGTGGCTTTACGCTTTCCAAGAATGGCGCGCTGGCGGAAGGATAAACCGGCGAAAGAGGCAGACACATTGGAATCGGTGCAAGCCTTATTGGCGCAGGTTGAAGCGCGGCAATGAAAGCGATCACGCAATATTGTAAGGACCGCGGCATTAAGCCGTTTCGCTATCAGCGCGAGGCGTGGAAGGCGTTTATTGACGGCGAGAGCGGATTGATTCACGCGCCGACGGGGTTCGGTAAAACGCTGGCGGCGTGGCTGGGGCCGGTGCAGGGTTGGATCGATCAGAATCCCGATTATCGCGACAAGTTAAAGGAACGAGACGGCGCGGAAGCAATAAGGAAAGCCTCTAATAAGAAGGTATCCAAGCGCACGGTGCGCGATGCCTCGGCACCTTTACAGGTGTTATGGATTACGCCGCTGCGGGCGTTGGCAAATGATACGGTCAAGGCGCTGAACGCGCCGGTCGAACATTTGCGGTTGCCGTGGTCGGTGGAGTTGCGCACGGGCGACGTATCGCAATCGCGCAAGCAGGCGCAGCGACGACGCTTGCCGACGGCGTTGGTGACGACGCCGGAATCTTTGACGTTGTTGTTGTCGTATCCCGAAGCGCAAGAAAAGTTCGCCACGTTGCAAGCCGTGATCGTGGACGAATGGCACGAGTTGATCGCCACCAAGCGGGGCGTGCAGGCTGAGCTGGCGTTAGCGCGATTGCGTGCGTGGCATCCGGCGTTGTCGATTTGGGGTCTGTCCGCGACGTTGGGAAATCTCGAAGAGGCACGCGATGTGTTATTGGGAGCGCGTAGCCACGACGGGCGGTTAATCGCCGGGCCGAAGCAAAAGAAGATCGAAATCGTCACGCTGTATCCGGAAGATATCACGCGTTTCCCTTGGTCGGGGCATTTGGGCGATAAACTCGTCAAGCAACTTGCGGCGCAGATCGACACGGCGCAGTCGACGCTGCTATTTACCAACACGCGTTCGCAAGCGGAGATATGGCATCAGGCGTTGATACGCGAACGGCCCGACTGGCTCGATAAAATCGGGCTGCATCACGGTTCGCTCGAGCGCGAGATACGGCAAAAGGTGGAAGCATTGCTCGATGCCGGCGCGCTGAAGTGTGTCGTGTGTACGTCGTCGATGGATTTGGGCGTTGACTTTGCGCCGGTCGAACAAGTCGTGCAGCTTGGAAGCCCCAAAGGCATTGCGCGTTTGATGCAACGCGCGGGCCGTAGTGGCCATCAGCCTGGCGCGACCAGTCGTATCATTTGTGTGCCGACACATAGCTTCGAGTTGGCCGAGTTCGCTGCAGCACGCGACGCGTTGAAACGCAAGCTCGTCGAGGCCAAAACGCCACTGCAGAAACCCCTCGATGTGTTGGTACAGCATTTGGTGACGATTGGCACCGGCGGCGGGTTTGATGAAGCGGCATTAAAGGACGAAGTACGCACCGCTTGGGCGTATCGCGATTTGACGGATGAGGAATGGCGTTGGGCGATGGCCTTTGTCTTGCACGGCGGCGAGAGTTTGCGGGCGTATCCGCAGTTTCAACGCGTCACGCGCGATGACGCGGCGCGGCTTGCGGTTACCAATAAGCAAATCGAACGTATCCATCGCATGAACATCGGTACGATCAGTGCCGATAGCGCGATGCGCGTGCGGATGCAGAACGGAAAAAGCCTCGGCACGATTGAAGAGTCGTTTATATCTCGTTTGTCGCCGGGGGATGTGTTCACGTTTGCGGGCCGCGTGTTGGAGTTGAAGCGCGTACGCGAGATGACGGCGTACGTCGCGCCGGCAAAGCGCAAACGTGGCATCGTGCCGCGTTGGCAGGGCGGACGTTTCCCTTTATCCACGCATCTAGGTAACGCAGTGCGACGACAAATGGCAGAGGTCGGGCAAGGTCATTATGCGCTGAAGGAATTGCGCGAACTAAAGCCGCTGTTTGAATTGCAAGGGCGTTGGTCGCGGATACCGGCGGCGGATGAGTTGTTGATCGAGCAGACGGTCACGCGCGAAGGCATGCATTGGTTCATCTTTCCGTTTGAAGGGCGCTTGGTGCATGAAGGGTTGGCGTCGTTGTTTGCATATCGCTTAACGCGAGCCGCGCCTTCGACTGTGCAGATTGCGGCGAATGATTACGGGATGGAGTTGTTATCGTCGTCGCGGCAACCGATCGATGCGGCGGATTGGGAGCGGATGTTTTCCGAGGAAAACCTAACCGACGAATTGCTGGCGTGCGTGAATGAAACGCAGATGGCGCGGCGGCAGTTTCGCGATATCGCGCGGGTGGCGGGGCTGATTTTTCAAGGCTATCCGGGTCAACAGAAGGCGACGCGACAGTTACAGGCGTCGAGCGAGTTGTTCTTTGACGTGTTTCGCGAATACGATCCGGAGAATCTGCTGCTGAAGCAGTCGCACCGTGAGGTGTTGGAGCAGCAGTTAGAGTTCAAACGCTTGGCCGCGGCCTTGGACCGCATGCGCGATAGTAAGCGCGTGTTGGTTTCGTCGCAGCAGCTATCACCGTTAGCGTTTCCGTTGTGGGCGGAGCGTTTGCGGGCGCAGCACGTGTCGTCGGAGACGTGGGCCGAGCGGGTGAAGCGGATGGCGGATCAACTGGAACGCGCGGCGAGCCAGCGGCCGTCACCGGCGAAAGCGCGAAAGATGCAACGGTCGGCGACGGGGCGGTAGATTCGTAATTGCATGACGCGCATACCTGTGAGACAACACGACATGGACGTCACCTTCGCAAATAACTCCGTCACCCTCTACCCCGAGCGCGGTGCCTATCTACCCGAGTTGCAAACGTTGCTCGTCGCCGATACCCATTTCGGTAAGGCTTCCGTCTTTGGTCGCGCGGGTATACCCGTTCCGCAAACGACGACGGACGGCACGCTCCGGCGAATCGATTCGATGTTGGTGCGTAGCGGTGCTCGTCGCCTGTTGATATTGGGCGACCTGTGGCACGGGCGCGTGCTCGACGACGATCCGGTGGTCGCGCGGCTGGCGGCATGGCGCGAACAATGGCGCGATTTGAGCGTAGAGTTGGTTACTGGCAACCACGATCGGCACATGCCGCGTGCTGCCGATGCGTTGCAGGCGACCGATCATGGTGAGGTGTTGCGTGAAGGCGGGTTTGAGTTTCGGCATGACCCGGCAGCGTTCGACGACGGTAGCGGTTTTGCCGGTCACCTGCACCCGGTGATTCGCATGCGGGATGTTGGCCACACGACGTTGCGGTTGCCGTGTTTTCATGCGACGAACCGCGTGATGGTGTTGCCTGCCGTCGGTGCGTTTACCGGCGGGCATTGCGTGCGACCGAAGAATGGCGATCAGGTGTATGCGTGTGCGGATGATGAGGTCATCGACGTGAGTTGCGTTTGTCGGTGACGCTTTGGTATTTGAGGCGTACGCTTGATGTTGGTTCGGCTAGGTTTGGATCGTAATGAGATGAATTCCGCTGAGGGCGGTAGCAAATAGTTCTGATTAACGGGGTGGTTGGCCCTGAGTATTGTGCGGCATGCCGAAGATCATTCGACCCAATCAAAGTATCTCTTTTGTACTGTTAGGCGTGTGCCTCATCGCTGCGCTTGCGAACAAAGTGAGCGCCGACGAATTTCAAATCGGCGAGACAGTGTTCACGTGTGAGTTGCATGCCGTCGGGTCGGACATCGCCGCGCGCATGTTTCATCGCGCCGAGATGCTCGCGGATGGTCGCGTGTTGATTACCGGCGGCATCGGCGTGAACCCGTTGCCGCCCGCGTTGTTTTCGATTGATGCCATCTCGGTTTACGACGTGAAGCAGCGATCGTTTACGGCACTCACCGGCCAGGATGATAAGCCGGTAACCCTGCTGCAGGGGCGTGCCCATCATACGCAAACGCAATTGAACGACGGGCGCGTTCTCATCACGGGCGGTCGGACAGGTGCGTGGGAACGCTACGATGGGCGCGATTCCGATACGGTTGAGATTAGCAACTTGGCGTCGGGCTTGACTACTGCCGGTCCGCCGATGAGCGAGAAGCGCATTTATCATACTGCGACGACGTTGGCCGACGGTCGTGTGTTGGTGGCCGGTGGCAAGTCATGGCAGGTGTTTGATCCGACTACGAATTCGTGGAGCAAGCCGGTTTTGCTGAAGCGGACGCGTTCGCGACACGCGGCGCTGTTGGTCGATCCGACGCATTTGTTGTTAGTTGGCGGGCTAGGCAACGGCGGCAACTCGCTGGAGATGATCGACATCGAAGCAAGCACGTCGGCGTTGTTCAAGTCGCGCTTTCGCGAGCATATCAACGATCATGGTGCGGCATTGTTACCCGATGGTCGCGTGTTGATCGTTGGCGGACAGAAGAATTTTCAGTTGGAGACGCTCAACGATTGTTATCTATTTGACATTCAGCGCGACGACATGGTTCGCATCGACGGGCCGGCCGAAACGCCGGGCGGGATATCCGATTTTCAGTTGATAAAAACCGACGATCATATCGTCATCCTTGGTGGTGAAGCGGAAAAAGGGCGGCACGATACCGAGCTCGATCTGGTGGCCGCCTTTAGTTATCAACGCCTCGAATGGTCGTCGTGTGCAAAGCTGAGCCGACCGCGCGACGATGCGGTGGCGGTGATGTTGCCGGATGGTTCCATTCTTATCGTCGGCGGGGCGGCTTCCGCGTTTCAAAAGCCGATCCCCACGGCGTCAGCGGAAGTGATTCGTATCGACAAACATTTACTGGGCGACGTCAATCAGGACGGGCGTGTTGATAACGCGGATGAAAAGGCGCTCCACGCACTTATCGTCGCGCCCGAGCGACAGGCGGACGCGCTGCATACGTTGGCTGATGTGAACCGTGACGGCAAGGTGGATGAACGGGACAAAGATTTGCTCGAACGGGCGGTGCAAGCAAAGCGTGGTGGCGCAGGTTTGGAAAAGCAGTAACGACGCGTTCTTTTAGTCGCCGCGATTTACATTCGCTTGCGGCTGCCTTCATTCGCTTTCGTCTTCGGCGCGGGGCGGTCGGTGTTGATGGGCTTGCCGTCCTCATCCCAATACTCCCACGTTTCTTCAACCTTTTCGCCAGCTTCGTATTGACCTTCGCCGGCGACAGCGCCGTTGCGATGGTATTCGCGCCAGAGGCCGCTGCGTTTGTAGTCGAAGAAACCGTGGCGCTTCACGGTGCCGACGGCGCTGCGGCGACCATCGGGATAAGTTTCTTCGGACGGTAGCACGCGGCTCACGAAAAAAAGATAGCCAAACCAAAGCACGAGCACGACGATGGGAATGAGAACGAGCCAAGGGCTGCGCTTTTCGGCTGGCGGATCTTGTATTGCCGCAGCTTGGGTATAGTCGGTCGGCGTAGAATGGTCGTGCGTGTCGGTCATGGCGGCTTACAAAAAGAAACGGCCAAACTGTTAAGCGTTTGGCCGTTGATGGATTTCGGGATTCGCGAACGAAGGCCTTACTTCGTTAAGAAGCGCTTGATCGAATGAATCGACGTATCGCGACCAGCCTTGGCGATCGAACGCGTGAGCGGGATTTCCTTCGGGCACACCTTCACGCAGTTTTGTGCGTTACCGCATTCGGTAATACCGCCGGGGCCCATCAACGCTTCGAGTCGATCGTCCTTACCCATCTGACCGATGGGGTTTTGGTTGAACAACACGGCTTGCGAAATAACGGCAGGGCCGAGGAAGTTCTTATCGAACTCCGCTTCCTTGCGCGTGTCGAACTGCGCTTCGTTTTCGCCGCTGGTCTTTTTGACTTCGATCTTGACGTATTGCGGGCAGACTTCCATGCAGCAGCCGCAGGTCATACATTCGGAAAGCGGGTAGCTTTCTTCCTGCTGACGCGGGCTTTGCACCGGTCCGGGGCCCATGTGGTGATAGCCATCGACCGGAATCCACGCCTTTACGCGCTTCAGGCCGCGGAACATGCGGCTGCGGTCGACCATGAGGTCGCGGACGACGGGGAACTTCGTCATCGGCTCGATCACGATTTCGCCGGCGCTGTTGCGATCCAACGAATCGATCAGGGCGGTGCACGCCTGTCGCACGCGGCCGTTGATGACCATGGTGCAGGAGCCGCAGACTTCTTCGAGACAATTTGCGTCCCAAATGACGGGCGTAACCGGCTTCGATTCACCGACCGGAATCGGGTTTTTGGCGATGGTCTGCAACGACGAAATGACGTTCATGCCCTTTTCGTAGGGGATGGCGAACGTCTGGTAGTAACGACCCTTACCCGGGCCGTCTTGCCGGGCGATGCGGAACAAGACCTTTTCCTGATGACCGAGCGACGCGTCTTGATGGGCGATCATGTTGGCTCCCTGCGAAGCGAAAAGCGGTTTAAAACCGTTGGCTAGCGATTGTTACGTCATCGGTAGTATAGCGATTTGAGCAACAGGCGCAAGAGTAACAAAAGGGATGAAAGGCATGGGGCCAGAGGGGCGGCGTTGAGCGGATTCTGGGGCGTGAGAGGCATTGTCAGTGGCCGAAAACGCCGATTCGCGCCTTGCCGGGCCGAAAATTTCGGGTAGTATCGCGAGACTCATCGGGGCGTAGCTCAGCCTGGTCAGAGCGCTGCGTTCGGGACGCAGAGGTCGGAAGTTCGAATCTTCTCGCCCCGATTAAACATCCTTCGAAATCAATTCCACCGATACCCAAGTTTTTAGATTTCTTCCCTTTCACCCCTCGAATCGGGGGATCTTGACCAATGTTCTGGCGGCGCAAAGTCTATTTTCACGAAGACGACTATTGTCAGCAGCAAATTCTGCCTGCGGCCGCATTGCCGTTCCTTCAGTCCGAGTTGGCCAAGATTGCCGAGCACTCCGAGCGGCACCGTTCACCTGACGGTGTCGGTTGGACGGATATTTATCTTCGCGACGACGGCCACTATGAACTCGACGCTCGCGAAATCGAGATCGATGTGCTGGCATTGCAGATCGCTTCACACCTTCCCGCGTTCGATCGGGTTTATACCGGCTACAGCAGTTACCGCGAGCGGTGTAAAGCCGTAAAGGCGTGGGGACTATCCGAGTCTTGTGTGGTGTTTGCGGATTGGAATGCTGCCGGGTTTGTCACGCATATCTGGACGAACATGTTTGAAGAAGATTCGAATGCGATCCGGCGAATGGCCAAGGCGCTTGTGGCAGTTGCCGAGTGCCATCAAATGATATACGTGGATTGGGCGTGGGGCGTGGTTGTTGATCGAGTGGAAGAGGAACCGCTTGTCGAATTCTTTCAGCGGAAGAATCAACAAATTGCTGATCGAATGAAGGAATATAAGCGTCGTTAACTTTTCGTTTGGGCGACGCACCATTGAGTGGACGCGAATGGAGCCTGATGGGCTATCGATTCCCCCACCTTCGCTACCGCGAAGGATGGGGCACCCGGTGAAGGGCAGGGCACATGGCAAGGGATGGTCCCCCCGGCAATGGATGGCGTACCGTGCAACGAACAGGGCGCGATAGATGGTCTATTTGACGTCCTCTGTAGCACCAATTTGCTGGTGGCACCGTCAGGCTTTCGCCTGACCTACGGCGTGCGGTGCATTATCAGCCTCACTCGACTTATCAGTCCTAGCGACGCGCCGAACCTTCACTTTTGTATGCATCTTCGGAATGATTGAACGGGAAGAACCTCGTCAATCATGTCCAAGATCAATCCCATCGGCGTTAATCCGTTACCGCCCGCGTACCATCATGCGGCTGCGGTGTATTCGCGTTATTCGTTGGCCGACGTGCTCGCGTTTCGGTGGCGGACGTGTGGCAAGCTGGGGTTCTTCGATTATTGCGATAACGATCGATACGAAGCGAGCGGCGGATTGGTCTCGTTTGCGGATTACCTCGAGCTGCGCGCTCTGCGCATCGCCGCGCAGCGGATCGAGTTGGAAGGCGGCGACGTCGAGCGATTTGAGCTGCCAACGCAGCGGCGCTATTGGCCGTTTATGATGCCGTTGGGGCATGCCGCGTCGGGTGATGAGATGGTGGGGAAGGCGGACGACGGTATGGTGCCGCCGGGGTCGTATCTGGATGTGGTTTTGTGATGTGTGGATGAGGGTTGATAGGTTTAGCATGCGTTGGAGTACGCCACGCCATGCACACCAAAGAAAGCTCGTCTTTTTGCATCGCCGGTGGCAGCGTCTGGTTATCACCTGACCTACCGCCCGGTTGTAAATGATTTTCCATTTGTTAATGCCAAATACAATCTAATTGCCCCCGTCCCGTCGTCATATTTAAATACCCAACATGAACAACGACATTAAACGCATCGGCGTGCTTACGGGTGGCGGCGATTGTCCGGGGATCAATGCGGTCATTCGAGCCGTGACGAAGACCGCTATGAACGATTACGGTTGGGAGTGCTACGGCATTCGCGACGGTTTTCTTGGGTTGATCGAAAATAACATCCAGCCGCTGGCTTGGGATCAATGCAGCAATATCCTGACGAGGGGCGGCACCATCCTAGGTACGAGCAACAAGGCCAATCCTTCGCGCTTTGCCGTCGGAAAAGACAAGGACGGCGAACCGATTTGGAAAGACGTGCGCGAACAGGCGATGAAGCATTATCGCGAGCACGATCTCGATGCAGTGGTCGTGATCGGAGGCGACGGGACCATGTCGTGTGCCGCGACGATGATCGAAATGGGCGGTCGCTTCGTCGGCGTGCCGAAGACGATCGATAACGACATTATGTCGAGCGATTTAACGTTCGGTTTTCAAACGGCCGTTGAGATCGCGACCGACGCGCTGGACCGTGTACACACGACGGCGGCAAGCCATCATCGCATTATTCTGGTTGAGTTGATGGGGCGTAACGCGGGCTGGCTTACGCTGAACGCGGGCATTGCCAGTGGCAGCGATGTGATCCTGATCCCCGAGATTCCATACGACATCGATAAGATTGTTGCGAAATGTTACGACCGCAAGCTGCACGGTAAGCACTTTACGATTATCGCGATATCGGAAGGTGCCAAGCCCGTCGGCGGCGTGCAGACGATCAAACGGCGCATCGCCGACAGCCCCGATGCAATTCGCTTGGGCGGCGTGGCTCACGTATTGCGCGATGAATTGGAAGAATTGACGCACATCGAATCGCGGGCGGTCGTCTTGGGGCACGTCCAGCGCGGCGGCAGCCCATGTGCCGACGATCGCGTGTTGGCGACACGATTCGGCCACGCGGCGATCGAGTTGCTCGCGAACAAGCAATACAACGAACTCGTCGTAATGCAAAACGCACAACTCGGCCACGTACCGATCGACTCAGTCGCGAATCAGCAGCGTTTGGTGAATCCGGATGATGAGTTGGTTGCGGTCGCCCGGTCGGTGGGCACGTGCATGGGGGATTAGGGGCTTTGGTAGAATGCTAACCTCTGGCCCTGAGACAATTGGCTGCCGAGTAGCCGACAGGATAGACACGCGAACTTGATGGCGGCTTGCCGTTTCGCGACGATGGACGGGCCAATTTGACTCGTAACGATGACCTTTAAGCCACCTTACCAAACCCCTCGAGCGCGGCTATATTTCTATCCATGAAAAACGCCGAACTTTCCGCCATTTTCGATGAAATCGCCGACCTGCTCGAGATCACCGGCGAGTCGGCGTTTCGCGTGAACTCCTATCGCAAGGTCAGCCGCACACTCAAAGATCTGACAAAGGATGTCGAGCAATTGGCGGCCGATGGCAAGCTCGGCGACCTCGACGGCGTCGGCAAGAGCAGCGTCGAAAAGATCGAGGCGTATCTGGCCGACGGCAAGATTCCGGCCCATCAGGAGTTGCTGGAGAAGGTGCCCAAGGGCCTCCCCGCGCTGTTGAACATTCCCGGCATGGGGCCGAAGAAGGTCGCGCTGGTGTGGAAAGAGTTGAAGGTCGAGAGCCTCGATGATTTAAAACGCGTGATCGAATCGGGCGAGTTGGCTGAGCTCAAGGGCATGGGCAAGAAGAGCGTCGAGCAGATCGCCGACGGCATCGCCTTTGCCGAAAAGAGCGGCGACCGCACGCCGATGGGCTTGGCGAGACCGTTGGCGGATGAGTTGGTGCGGCAGTTGCGCGAAGCGACGGGCTTAAAGCAAATCGAAGTGGCCGGTTCACTGCGGCGCGGCTGCGAGACGATTGGCGATATCGATATTTTGTGCGAGTCCGACGACGGCAAGAAAATCGTGGATGCGTTTTGCGGCCTGCCGTGCGTTGAGAAGATTCTGGCACAAGGTGATACCAAAGGCTCGGTTCTCGTGCAGCGGCGCGACGGCGTCGATATTCAGGTCGATTGTCGCGTGGTGCCGGCGAAGTCGTTCGGCGCGGCGCTGCAATATTTCACCGGCAGCAAAGAGCATAACGTGCGTGTGCGCGAGATGGCCGTGAAGAAGGGATGGAAGCTAAATGAGTGGGGCTTGTTCGACGGCGACGATAAGCAACTAGCCGGGAAGGACGAAGCGGGCATTTATAAGAAGCTGAAGTTGCCTCATTATCCGCCGGAGCTGCGCGAAGATCGCGGCGAGTTTGATTTGGACAAGTTGCCGTCTTTGATCACTGTGGACGATATTCGCGGCGATTTGCATTCGCATACGACGGCCAGCGACGGCAAGGAAGACGCGGCGACGATGGCTGCGGCCGCTGCCGAGCGCGGTTACGAATATCTGTGCATCACCGACCATAGTAAGTCGAGCGCCGTGGCGAATGGGCTGAGCATCGATCGCATGTGGCGACAGATCGAGAAGGTCAAGAAGCTTAACGAAAGTTTGGATACGTTGACGCTGCTGGTGGGTTGCGAGTGCGACATTCTGGCCGACGGCAAACTCGACTATCCGGACAACCTGTTGGCGGCGTGCGATTTTGTGGTCGCAAGCGTGCACTCGGGTATGCGACAGTCGCGCGACAAGGCGACCAAGCGTATTTGTGCTGCGATGGAGAACCCGCATATCAATCTGATCGGTCACCCGACGACGCGATTGATTAACCGTCGCGATGCGATGGATTTGGATATGGAAGCGATCGTCGCCAAAGCCGCGGAGACGGGCACGGCGCTAGAGTGCAACTCGTCGTGGCAGCGCCTCGATCTGCGCGACGTGTATATTCGCATGGCGCTGGAAGCCGGCGTGAAAATAGGCATCAACACGGACGCGCACGCTCCGGCACAGTTCGAGCAAATCCATTACGGCGTCGCCACGGCGCGCCGCGGTCGCGCGACGGCGGATGACGTCATCAACGCATGGCCGCTGCCGAAGTTGCGGAGTTGGATAAAGAAGAAGCGGGAGGGGTGACGGTTACGCAACGAGGGATGATCAAAACAAAAGGCACCGCGTTCAAAATATGAACGCGGTGCCTTTTTCATGATTGGATTGAAATCGCGACAGTTGAGCGAGACGCCGAATCGACGATTCGCAATCTTCCCCTACGGTGCGATCAAAATATCCACGAACGACGCGATATCCCGACCATCGATGGCTGCGTCGTCGTTAAGGTCGGCGGCGCAGGTCTCCGTTTCCGTGGCACCGGTTGCATCCAGTTGCAGTTCAACGAAGCGAGCGATGTCCGCCAAGTTCGCTTCACCGTCGTCGTTGACGTCGCCGGGTGTTGCGCAAAGGGCGGTGTTCACGCTGGTCGCGTAAATCGCGATGACCGACCCGAATCCGGCGACGGGATTGTTGAACGTGATCGAATTCAACTGTCGACCGGCGACGTCAAAGCCGAGGTCATCGAGCAACGATGCCGAGGTAATGCGAGCTTCCATCAGGTTGAGCGGGCCATCGACAAACGGCGCGTCGTAGCCACCGGCCGCAAGGAATCCATCGCCACCGCTAAGCGGGCCGGGCAAGGTCGTTTGGGTTGCAACGCCCGCGTCGGGCGCGGGCACGGTCGGGTCGAAGTCGGCAAACCAATCGGCGGCTTCAAGCGTTACCGTAATCGACGTGGCATCTTCGAAGCCGAGCTTTGCGTCAAACGATGCGCCGCCGTTGGACGCATGGTAGAGCACGCCCAAATCGAACGATTCATCCAATGCGATCGATGGACTAATCGGTGCAACAACTTCGGTGTTGGTAGCGATACCGCCGAGATCCCAGTTTGGCACGACACCGAATTCGTCATTGTCGTCTACGTCGTCCCAACCGTTGGTGCCACCGCCGGGGCGACGCGAACCAAGCATGATCAAGTCGAGTTGTGGCCCGGCATCGGAAGCAAACGCATAGGTCATACCGTTGTTCACGATGGCATAAGCGCCGCCGCCCGGCGAATCGACCTGGCCCATATAGAAACCGCGATCGGATATCGAGCGGTAGCCATCGGCATCGTCCGCGTCGCCACCTTCGCCCAGATGCAGGGCGCCGTTCCAGTTGAACGGTAGGTCGATCGCAATCGATTCGGTCGGTTCGATAGCGGCTTGTTGCGCGAAGTTGACGATGTCTGTTGCTTCGACATTGAGCAACGGTTGGTGGTTGATGTCGACGAGATTGACGGTGACCGTGTGCGGACCGGGGGCGACGTTTTCAATGGTGAGCGTTGTTGCTTGGCCATGCACCATGACAATCGGGTCGCTATCGAGTTGCACGTGCACGTGGTTGACGGCGCTTAGGTCGCCCGATTTCTCCCAAGCAACCGTAACGGAATCACCGACGACGGCTTGCCCTTCTAGCGGGTCGATGATTTGAATGGTCGGGGCACTTAGCACGGTGCCCGCCGTCCATTCGACTGCCTGTCGAAGGATTTGTTGCGTGGCATTCGTCGCGTTGAGCCAACTGGCGTCTTCGAGATAGAGATACACGCGTTTGTCAGGCGCGATGTATCCGTCGAGCAGTTCGTCGCCGGTGTCGACTGCGATAATGGCGTAGTTATTGGCATCGCCACCACGCGCGGCCAGCAGCGCGGCGTCCGTTCCGAGAGGTGCGCGTGCGATGCTCATCAAGCTCGGCGTTGTAAATGCGTCGATGGTGCCGAGCGCAAGGCCGGTCGTAATCGGGTGAGTGTTATCAAGAATATTGATTTGCGAATCGGTGACGACGAGACCGGAACTCGCCAATGGAACGCGGGCGGTCGAGTTAAGCGCGCTTTCCCAGTGAATCACGGGCACGGGCTGATTGCGGAATTCACCGGCGATGTTGGATGACGTAACCGTCGAAGAGATAATGACGAGGTCTTGCTCGGCGGCGAGTGTTGCCGCGCTGGGCCGGTTGCCAGGCTCGTCGTCGTAATAGGTGACGTCATACCCCAAGCCGTTTAAGAACTGTGCGATGGCGTTGTCCGATGCGGATGCCGAACCCGCACCGCCGATGAGCGCGACCGGAATGCGGCTGCCGACGACGACAAACGCCGGTTTGCGAATCGTGCTAATACCGCTGGGGCTGGTCACTTGCAACTGTACGGTGTATCCGCCGTTCGATGTGTAGGTGTGTTGCGGATTTTGTTGGTCGCTCGTGTTGCCGTCACCAAAGTCCCAAGCCCACGCCGTTGCGCCGTTTACGCTCGACGTGTCGGTGAACTGTACGGTGAGTGGGGCCTGGCCTTCGGTGACGTCCGCCGTGAAGTCCGCCGTACCGACGAACTTAACGCGCAGAATGTTCGCACCGCGCTCGATCGGGCTGTTGTAATCAAGGTCTTTATAAAAGTCGCTGAAATACAAACCGTCGGGGCCGGCTGCCAGCGCGACGGCGGTGGCTTTGCCGGTGCCGTTGTATTCGATGAAGTTGGTCGGCCCTGCGACGACGTTTCCGCTGCCGTCGTATTGCCACATCGTAATGCGCTTGCCGCGCGCTTGCGGGCCGCTGGCCCATGTCGGGCCAGACTCGGTAACGAACCCCATGTCGTACATGCTGGCCGGGTAACCACTGCCGCCGAACGTTTCGGGTTGAATGAACGCGATGTTGACCGGTGCAGTTGCGGGGTTCCATACATGGATCGCGAAATTCTCCATGCTTTGGTCGGAACCGTTCCATAAATAATTGCGGCCTTCGACCAATTGCGACATGCGGTCGCGGCTGGGGCCGTTCTCCACCATGTAATGTCGACCGTCTGATGCGCGCCATGCACCACCGAAGGGGTTGCGCAGTCCGTAGGCATAGACGTAGTCGCGCGCCGATATTCCGTTGCCCGCATCGTAGAACGGGTTGTCGCTGTTGGCCGTTCCGTCGAGATTCATTCGAAGGACCTTGCCGCGAAACGAATTAAGGTTCTGGCCGGTCGAGGCATCGAAGCCGTCGCCCATGTGCACGTAGAGCAAGCCATCGGGGCCGATGGTCATGTTGGAGATAAAGTGCGACTGGCCCTGCGATTCGCCGGCCATATCGAGGATCGTGGTTTGCGTCGTCGCGGTTAAGCCGCCGTCATTGCTGGAGAAGCGAACGACCTTGGGATAGTGCGGCCCGCCCGCGTCGTACAACATGCCGGCGAACACATCGCCCGAAACGGGGTCGATCGCAAGACCGGAAACGCCTTGTTCGCCGGAGCCGGGGAAGGCACCCGTCGGCGAGAAGTTCAACAGGTTGGTGGCATAGTCGCTGACGTCACCGGCATTGGTGACGACCTTGATCGTGCCGTATAGCTCGGTGACGTAATACAACGGTGCGTTTGGATCGGCCGAGGGCGAGGGAACGAATGCGATGTTGACCGGCATCTGAAAGCCGCTTGCCATGACGTCGATTTGAAAGCCGGGCAGGTTGGTGTTCCAAGATACGGGGGCGCTGCGCGCAAGCGTGGAGAAGTTCGGCTCGGTTTGAGCGGCATTACCAACGAACGTTGAACCGCCGGCCGAAATCCAGAACACGGCTTCGGAAGCGCCGACTAGTCCTACCGGTGGAATGTAAACGTTTTCCAATTCGCCCTCATCGGTGACGAATTGTAAGTTCGTCGCAGGTAGTGCGAGGGTGGGAGCGATGCTGGATATCCGCACGCGTGATGCTTCGTGCGCACTTAATGGGCCGGGGTTGTCGAGTGTATCGGGCATTCCGTTTTCGCCGGTGATGACGAGCACGGCCGAACCGGTTTTTTGCTCGACGCGTAATTGCGTACCAGCAGGTAGGTCGATTGCCAGACCGTTGGTATCGCGCCAGGTCGGCGTCGGCGTATCGAGAATGTCATCGAGTTCGAGCGGAAAGATTTGCGTCTGCGTCCCGGTTTGAAAGGCGCGCGTCGAGTAAGCGCTCCATTCCGTGGGGCCGTCACCGCTATCGTCGCGGAAGCGCACGCGCACTTCGTATTGCGTTTCATAATCGAGCTGAGATTCGCCGGTTAGGGCACCTTGAAACACGCCGTCGCCCAAGTGCGCGTGTACCTTTTCGGGGCCGGTGACGCAACTGCCGAACCACACGCGTTCGAGCGGGCTTATCGACCAAATCTCCCAGTCGGTGCAGAAGTGCGAATCGCCGGGGTCGGCGTCGACGAACGGTGCCGTTTCCATGTGCACGTCGGACGGATTCACGATTAAGCCGACGGTAACCGGTTCGGTGATCGTCGGTGCATCGGGCGGCACGTTGGCATTCGCCAGTGAGACGGAAACAAGGACGGCCACTAGCGATGGTGAAACGAAGCGCATCGAAGAAATCCTGAAAGTAATGCTGTGTTTGGTCTGGCGAGTAACCGAAGCGCGTTGTTACACGACGGTCATTTGGAGGGCGAACCTCACGCGTTCATTGTAATCGATCGGATGCAGGCGAAGCAAAGAACATGTGCGATTGCATATGTGCGGAATCAAAAAAAAGGCCGGTCATCGTCGCCTTCTACGATGACCAGCCAAAGGAGATAGTGTGTCTATTGAACGATCACGATCGGCTTACGGACAGGCAGGTCCGACCGTGAGCAGGTTGTTAACGAAGTCAGCAACGTCCGTGATGTCGAGTCCGCCGCCGTTGATATCGGCACAGCTACAGTCGCCGCCGGTACCAATCAGGCAGTTCACGAAACCTTGTACGTCGCCACCGTCGATTTGGTTATCACCACTGACGTCGCCCGTGCACGAGCACGTTGCTTCGCCGGTGTTGAACGATGCAGCATAGATACCCATCGACGAACCACCGTTGGTGCCGATGAAGTTGCCGAACGTGACCGACGTCAATTGGCGACCGACCACATCGAGCGGTACCGGTGCGCTGAGCAGTGACGCTGCCGTCACGCGTGCTTCGACAATGTTCAGCGGTGCATCGGTCGAACCGAAATCGACACCGCCGACTGCGGCGAAGCCGTCGCCGAAGCTCAACGGTCCGGGCAACAACGCTTGCGAGGCAACACCTGCAGCAGGAGCGCTGGGTGATGGATTGTTGTTGGCGAACCAGTCGGGCACATCGAGCGTGACCGTAACGCTGCTGCCGTCCATGAACCCAAGCGTTAGGTCAAAGTTGCCGCCCAAGTTGCCGGAGTTGTAAAGCACACCCAGTTCGAAATCGCCACCGAGCGGATCGCTCGCCGGAATGTTCGTGACCACGGTGCCAAAGAAATCGCCGGTGCCTGCGGTCGGATCCCACGTCGGGGCCGTACCGACCGCCGGATCGGTCATGGCGTTATCCCAAGCGGGGTTACCATTCGGACGACGACCGCCGAAGAAGATCGTATCGAGGGCCGGCGTGTCGCGCGACTCGAAGTAGTACGTTAACGAACCGCTGTTCGACGGTTGTGCGTAGTCTTCCTGACCGATGCTATTGGCCTCACCCATTAACATGCCGCGGTCGGAAATCGAGCGATAGCCCTCGGGTGCGTCGGGCATGTTATCCTCACCCGGATGCAAGAGGCCGTTCCAGTTGTAGGCCAATTGGATGTAGCCATCGCCGGGGCAGAAGATGCCGTCACAGGTGGTGCAATCGCCTTGGTATAGACCGCCGAGGTTGTCGCAATCGAGAGACGTGGCAATCGAGCAAACGCCTTCGACACAACAACCACCAACAGTGCTCGGATCGGTTGATTCGCAGGAGTCGATGACGTTGTTACCGTCGCAGTCGGTGAACTCACTGAGTTCGAACAAGTCGATAACGCCGCTGTTGTCGCAGTCGCAGCCAAACGAACAATCGCTACCGTCCTGTAGGTAAGTACCGCCCGCGTTGATACATGTCGATCCGAAATCGATGGTACAAGTAAAGGTGCCCGGGCCGGTTGAGGTGCAACAGCCTCCCAAAGGTGGGCAACTGTTGGTTGCACAATCCGTACCGTTACCGATGAAGAATCCGCCTGCATTGAGACAGTCGAATTCGCTTTGACCGTCCACACAGGAGGCGTCGTTGAAGCAGCACGCGCCGATCGCGCAGGCACTGCCGTCGTCGGCACAATTGGTGCCATCACCGAGGAAGGTGCCACCGGAGGTATTGCAGTTGTCGCGCAAGCTGTCGGTACACATGCCGCCGGCAAGACAGCAGGCACCCGGTTGGCTGATGCTGGCCGCGAAGACGGCAACACCACCAGAGCCGACGAAGTTGTCGAAGGTAATCGAGGTTAGCTCTTTTCCAGTTACGTCGAAACCGACACCGGTAAGCAGCGAGTTGAAATCGATCACCGCTTCGACCAAGTTCAGCGGTGCATCGGACGATGCGTTGTCACCCGAGCCGGTGGCTAAGAATCCGTCACCACCGCTTAACGGTCCGGGGACGATCGCTTGAGACGCGACACCGAAATCCGGTGCGGGTGCGGCCGGGTTGAAGTTTGCAAACCAGTCCGGCACACCGAGGGTGACCGTGACGGACGTGAAGTCGCTGAAGCCGAGTGTCATGTTGAAGTCACCACCGCCGTTGTGGCCGTGATAGATGACGCCCATTTCGAAGTTGGTATCGAGCGGTCCGGTTGCCGGGAAGGTACTGGTCGACGTAGCGACCGCGCCACCGCCGGCGCTGGGGTCCCAGTTGGGGGCGACGCCGGAGTTGTCGGCATCCGCGACCGTATCCCACGTTCGTCCCGAACCGATGTAGGCGACATCTACGACGTCGGCTTGCGACTGGAAGAAGTACACGCGGTTGCCCGAGGTGCGCGAGAAGATACCGCCATCGACGGAATTCGCTTGACCGAGCAGGAAGCCGCGGTCGCTAATCGAGCGGTAACCATCGGGCGCGTTGGGAACACCTGCCTCACCGGGATGGACCATACCGTTCCAGTTGTAACCGAGTTGGATGAAGCCATCGCCCGGACAAGTCAAGCCGGTGCAGTCGGTACCGATGCCGAAGAAGATATCGCCGGAAGCGGTGCAGTTTTCCTGGCTAACGACGGAACAAACACCGTCGCTGCAGCATGCACCGAAACAAGATTCGGGACCGCAGGTTGAGCCATCACCAAGGAAGGCACCGCCGCCGTTAACACAGTCGGGCTGGAAGACGACGTCACATACACCAGCGGTGCAGCAGGCACCGACGGCGGGGCAGGTCGTGCCCGCACAGGTGGAGCTATCACCGTTATAGAGACCGCCCGCGTTGTCGCAGTCCGTTTCATTGCCGGTATCGGTGCAGGTACCGTCCATCAAACAGCATGCGCCGGTGCTACAGGCGAGGCCTTCTACTTCGCAAGTGCTGGCGTCGCCGAGATAAGCACCGCCGCCGGTGGTGCAAGCACCTTCGGACATGATTGCGCACATGCCGCCACCGGTACAGCAAGCGCCGACAGGGGGGCAGATCACTTCGAGCGTGAAGTTGCCGGTCGCGCCGTTATAGCCGGCGACGCGAATAAAGTATTCAGTTCCAATGGTTGCCGACACGGTTACTTCCGATTGAAGGCTGCATGAATCGTCATTGCATGCAAGTTGCGTGGTTTGGAAGCAGTCGTCCCAAGCTGAGATGGCGGTATCGAATCCGCTGCCGCAAAGGCTGAAGCGAACGTCACCGTCGCAATCGGCCATCCAGCGATACCATACGCTCGCAGTATCGTTGAGGGTACACGAGGTAATGTCGGTGCCGGTCGCGCCGACGTTGGTTCCCATGACAGGAACGCCGGAGAATACTTCCGTAGCGTCCGAGCAATCGTCGTTGCAAACTGAGGTGGCACATTGTGTTGCGTCGCCGATGTACGTACCGCCTTGGTTGAAGCAGTCGTTTTGATCGACGCCGTCGGTGCAGGATCCCATGACGCAGCATGCGCCGGTGGAGCAGATGTTTCCGCTACAGTCGGAGCCGTCGCCGAGATACGTGCCGAACGAATCGTTCACGCAGCTATCTTCCGTCGAAATGAAGCAAGAGCCGCCGCCCGCGCAGCAGGCGCCGAGCGGGGGGCATGCATCGTCAATACAATTGGTGCCGTCGTTTAGGTAAATGCCGCTCAGGCCCTGGCAGTCAAACTGGCTCAGGTCTTGGCAGCCTGTCGTCAGACAGCATGCGCCCGTGGCACATGCCGTGCCGTTGGTAACGCAGTCCGTGCCGTCGCCCAGATACGTACCGAAGTTACATCCGTCGGGAGGGGACACGAAACAACCAAACTCACCGCCACCGCCACAGCAGGCACCCATCGGCGGGCAGGTGATGGTGAGCGAGTAGTTTCCTGAGGCTCCATTAAAACCTGCAACGCGAATCAGATAGGTCGTTCCGAAGAATGCGCTGAACGTTAGTTCCGATTGAGACCCACACGAATCGTCATTGCATGCGATGTTCAATAGCGGTGGGCATACATTGGCGAACACGGACACTGTCGTATCAAAGTCGCTGCCACAGAGTGAAACAGTGACTTGGCCATCGCAGGGGGCTACCCAGCTATGCCAGATATCATTCGTGTCGCCGGTGCCGCCACAATCCGAATCGTCGGTGCCGGTTGCGCCGACGTTGGAGTTGTTAAACGGGACGCCCTCGAACACTTCGATCGGGTCTGAGCAGGTATTTCCTACTGGGCCGCCGGCGTGTGCAGTTTGAGCAATGGTGAGTGAGTTCATGACAGCGAACGCTGCCAATGCCCGACACAAGCCGAAGCGGCACCGTGCGGGGCGATAACCCGAAAAGGAAACTGACTGACAAGACATCTGGGTGGCTCCTTTCTTCAATCGAATGCGAAACAACCCCCCGGTCGATTCGGCTTCGATCTTGATAGTGCTCGCGAAAGGTCAAGCTGCGCGCACCGATAGCGCACGGAATGACCGTTACATAACAGCCGCTTTTGCACGGTAGTTAAGGCGAAGTTTTTAAAACACTGTGCGAGGCATACAAATCAAAGACGCGTTTGCGCGATTGATTTGCGGCCTATTCAATCACGGGAATGAGATCGAACTTATACCCGTAGTAGTAATGCAATCCCATGATATTGTTGGGGATGACGTTCAACTGGCCGGTGGCCAACGGTGTCCCCCCGACACCAAAACTGGTTTTCAACGGTTCAACGTGGCCATCAGCGAAGCCCACGTTGGTCGAACCTTGTAGAAATCGCGTAAAGCCGGACGTACCGGGTTTTGCGCCGATACGCGTTGTGAACGGTGCATGGCGCGAAACCAAAATGTCGCCTTCTTCCAAGCCCGGCATGTTGTTGGGGCCGCGGAACGAACCGAAGTTGCCTTCGCGATTGCCATTGTTGATACCGTCGGGATGTTCTTCTACGAATAACGGCACGCGTGAGGGCGTGATCTCACCACCGACGAAGTGGTCGGCTGCCGGAATTTTTTCCGGTGCGCGCAAGCCCAATGTGGACATCATCGTGTAGCTGAACTTGCCATTGCCCTCGGTGACGATCTGATTGTTTCTGTAAGGTCCACCGACATCCGACGGGCAGAGCACGAGGTCGGGGTTTTGGAAGTACGGATAAATGAGGCCGAACTTGGGTGCGGCGGCGTAACCCTGTGGCGTTCCCGTTGCGGGGTTGTATGGATCACCAGCGTTAAAGGGACCACCTTGGTTGCCGATGCCGAGCCAATCTAAGCCGTAGAAGTTTGAATCGACGCCGCCTTCCGCGTAGTTGTCCAAGCATGGCGGGAAGAACGTGTTTTCGTTGGTATAAAGTGTGGAACAGGTAGCCAACTCGCGTGCTTGCGTACCGCACAGTACGGCACGCGCATTTTCGCGAGCAGCACTAAGCGAAGGAAGCAATATCGAGATCAACAACGCGATGATTGCGATGACAACCAGCAATTCCAGCAAGGTAAAGCCACGTTTCGATTGCTTCATCTCTGGCCTCGATTCGAGTACATCGAACGCATGAGCGCGTTCGGTTCGGAGATCGAACATGGAACACGATTCTAAATTCAAGCGCTACCAAACTGGTAGAAGAGAATCGGGGCATCTACTGTAAAATTGTAACATCGGGTTTGGCTTTTTGGGTTCCGACGTTTGTCTTTTTTCAACGAAGGCTCAGGCGGCAATTGACCAAGAACGGCTTGGCCTATGTTGCGTAAGTGACGTTTCTTGCTTGCTTTCGTCACGAGCTGTTGTTCGATTTTGACCGCCGGATTGGGGCAATTAAACGTTTTAATATTACAATTCTCGATTGCCGCAATTTTCATAGCAAATTCGCGTTTTGTCTCGGGTGCAGGCTTGGGATCTATGGTTTACCACCGCACGGTGAATGCGATCGGTCATGATTGACCGATCCGATGGTTGCGATCGGCATGTCGTACATCGTTCGGAGGTTCAATTCGGGCAGACGCTGCGTGTTAACAAACAGCGATGATACGCGGCGCTTCGCACAAAGCCCGAATAACGCCTCGATGTTACGATTGTTCAAGAGAAGCGGGAATCTCCTTCTTGTATAACGCTGTACCTATTATTATGGTTAAACCTAAGCTTGGAGGCTTTCGCTCGTTGCTGTCTGTTTTTGTCTGTTCGAATTCGCATATCGGCGGGTTCGTTCGGCGATAAGGCGGCAACCCAATCGCATTAATTCCGATCGTTCCCGTTCTCGTTGCGCAAACATATGGCAATTGATTTCAAAGAGACCGCAGCACGGCATAAGCAGTATCTACTGACCGGCGTGTCCTATGCCGTACCGTTCATTGCGTGCGGTGGCATATTGATCGCCGTGTCGCTCGCGTTCGCACCGCCCGGGCCCAACGGTGCGCCGGACCCGTCCGGTTCTGAAATATTGTCGCTTATCTTAAAGATCGGTGAGTCGGCGTTTTCGTTGATGTTCCCGGTATTGGGCGGCTTCGTCGCATATGCCATGGCCAGCCGCCCGGGATTGGTGCCGGGCTTCATCGGCGGGGCGATTGCGTCGATGCCGCAGACGCTTCCCGATGGCAAAACGGCCAATGCCGGATTCCTCGGCGCTATCTTCGCGGGCTTGTTAGCCGGTCATGTTGTCAACTTGTTCAAGAAGGCGCCGATCCCGGGCATCTTTAAGCCGATCATGCCAATCTTGATAATTCCGATTTTCGGAGCGCTGATTGTGGGCAGTGTGATGTTCGTCATCAATCTGCCGATTGCCAAAATCATGGTCGGCTTGGGCGACATGCTTAAACAGATGGAAGGGCAAAGCCAATTTCTGCTGGCCGCTATTTTGGGCGCGATGATTGCGTTTGATATGGGCGGGCCGGTGAACAAGGCGGCATTCTTCTTCGGCGCGTCGATGATCGAGCAGGGTAATTTCCGAATCATGGGGGCTGTTGCGATTGCGATCTGTACGCCGCCGCTTGGCTTGGGCTTGGCTACACTCCTGCGACGCAAACTTTGGAATGACGATCAGCGCAACGCCGGTAAGGCCGCGTTGGGCATGGGCATGATCGGTATCACTGAGGGCGCGATTCCGTTTGCTGCGGCCGATCCGATACGCGTGTTGCCGTGCATCATGGCCGGTTCGATCACAGGTGCGGTCATCGGCATGGCGGCGAAGGTCGGCGATCATGCGCCACACGGTGGGCCGATCGTTTTGCCGGTCGTGGATAATCGCTTGTGGTATGTCGTTGCCATTGCGGTTGGCACATTGGTCACGGCGGTTTCGATCAACGCATTGAAGGCCGCCGGCCAAAAGAAAGAAAACGAAGCGCAGCCCACACCCGCAGCTTAGTGTGATGGCTGCGATGTGCTTGCAAATACGTGGAGTGAACTGAAATGAAATTCGTTGCTGTGACCGGTTGTCCGACGGGTATCGCACATACCTACATGGCGGCCGAACAGTTGGAGAAGACGGCCCGCGAGTTGGGCCACGAGATTCAGGTCGAAACCCAAGGCGCGATGGGCATCGAGAACGAGTTGTCGCCCGCTGCAATTGCCAGCGCCGACGCCGTTATTCTCGCCGCGGACATCGCGATTGAAGGTGCCGAAAGGTTCGACGGAAAAACGAAGATTGAAGTGCCGGTGCAAACCGCGATCAAAGAAGCAGGTAGCATCTTTGCGCAAGCCGGGGCGGTGAAGTAGTCGCCGAAAGTAACGTTACTGAGATATGGAACATGCCCAAGCGTTACCCTTCTTCGCACGACGGGTAATGGGCTGTTTTGTTTGGATGTTGAAACGTTCAACCCCTAGACGATCGTTAACACCGATCAAAAAGGGATGAACACCGAACCGTTGTGTTGCTCGGTCGGATTCCTTGGGTGGGGAGTCTGCATGTCGCTTGAGTATCAATTCTTTTGTCCGCTGAAGCACGGCGTGCACGCGCGCCCCGCGACAGAATTGTCGCGCCGCGCGAGTGCATTTCGGTCGGACGTGCGCATCGTGAACGGTCGCACGGGGCAATCGAGTAATGCCAAGAGCCTGCTTTCATTGGTGGGTGCCGATTTTCGACATGACGATCCATGTGTCCTCGATATATCGGGCGACGATCAGTCCGATGCGCTACGCGAACTCCGCACGTTTATCGAACAGGAATTCGCGGGCCTCGATATCGCTGTCGAAGATGCCGTAACGAAAGCCGTCGATCATCGGTTGCCACCTTCATTGCGCATGTGCAACCCGACCTATCTGCGCGGTCGGCCGGTGGTTTCGGGAATCGTCGAAGGTGCGATCGTTCATTTGGCAACGCACCGCGTTAACCCCGAATTGATCGAAGCAGCCGCGGAGTCTGTTGATGTTGAAATGGATCGGCTCGCGGCTGGTTTCACAGCGCTAGCGAGTGAATTGACTGCTCGAAAGGCGCGGTCGGTTTCGCTTGAAGCTGGTGCCATTCTTGGCGCGCACATTGCCATCGCGAACGATCCTGAGTTTCGCGACCAAATAGAATCGAGCGTGCGGGACGGGCAGTCCGTTGCTGCGGCTATTCAGTCAGCGAAGGCTTACTACGAAAGCGTGTTGTCAAACGCCGGGAGCCGCTTGATTGAGGAGCGGCAACTCGACTTGCGTGATGTGTGCGATCTGTTGCTGCGTTCGATTTATGGCAAAGCTGCATTCGTGAGCCAAAATGGGCAACATCTGCCCGAGTCCGCCATTGCCATCGCTGACGAGCTAACGCCGCAACAGTTCTTGGAGTTGGATAAGTCGCGCATTCGTGGCTTAGTCGTCAATAAGATCGGTATGACGTCGCATACCGCCGTGTTGGCGCGGGCTGCCGGCGTACCGATGATTTGTGATTTGCAGAATTCGTCTATTGCATTAACCGACGGTCAAATCGCTGTGCTCGATGGCGACCATGCCATTCTTTTGGTTGATCCAACGGAGTCGATTCAACGGTACTATCAGCGCGAGCAAACCAAACGCACGCGACTGCGTGAACAGCAACGCGCGCGGGCACAGTTACAGGCGGGAACGGCAGATGGCGAAACGGTCCGTGTGTATGCCAATGCGATGTCGCCGTTGGAAGTAAAGAAAGCGATCGACGCGGGGGCCGATGGTATCGGCCTGTATCGCACCGAGTGGATGTTCCTGGATCGACCCGCCCCGCCGACGGAAGGCGAACAGTTCGAGACGCTGGCTGAAGCCGTTCGCGCCGCGCAGGGTAAGCCGGTCGTGATTCGCCTGCTCGATGTGGGTGGCGACAAGCCGGTGCCGTATCTCAATCTGCCCGTCGAAGAGAATCCATTCCTCGGCTACCGCGGTGCGCGGATTTATCCGGAAATTGAGCGGGTGGTACGCGGCCAAGTTCGCGCGATCTTGCGGGCGTCGGCATTGGGGCCGGTGCGCATGTTGGTGCCGATGATTGCGACGGTTGCTGAAATGCAATGGGTTAGATTGTTGGTTGCCGACGTGATGAAGGAGTTAAAGCAGGCGGGCGTCGAATTCGATCACGAATTAGAAATTGGCGCGATGGTCGAGACGCCGGCGGCAGGGTTGATGATCGCGCAACTTGCGCGCGTTGCCGATTTCTTTAGCATTGGCAGCAACGATTTGATTCAGTATTTGCAGGCCGCCGATCGTGGCAACGAGCGGGTTCGCGGATTGCAAACGCCTTACCATCCGGCGGTCGTCGCGTTTCTAAAGAATGTCGTCGATCAAGCTGCGGCTGCCGAGCGCGACATCAGTATTTGCGGTGAGATCGCAGGTCAGTCGGAATGTTTGCCGCTACTGCTCGGCGTTGGCTTGCGCAGTCTGAGTTCGGAACCGACGGCCGTGTCGGTCGTCAAGGCCCGAGTTGGTGATTGTGACGCATCCGATTGTGCAGCGATGGTGCAAACCGCAACGACGGCGGTTGATGCCGGCAGCGTTCGTACGCTGTGCGCGAAGCTGCAAGTTAAGCCTCGGTCGCGACCATTGATTGAGCCGGACGTCGTTTTGTTCGATTCAACTGCCGGCGCGCGCGAAGAAGCGATCAAAGACCTTGTCGACAATCTGTTGTTACAAGGGCGTATCCACGACCCCATCGATGTCGAAGAGGCTATTTGGACCAGAGAGAAGCAGTCGTCCACATCGGTTGGATACGGCATCGCGATTCCACATTGTCGATCGCGCCAGGTGCTGGCCAATTCGATTTCGTTTATGCGATTGACTAAACCGATCGCGTGGGATGAGACATCCGAAGACGCGGTGCGGTTCGTGTTTTTATTGACAATTCACGATTCGGATGCGGACCAATCGCATATGACGATTTTGTCGCAGCTTGCGCGGCGCATCATGCAAGATGAATTTCGCGAAGGCTTGGAACGTTGCGAGACGCCGACGGCAGTCGTCGATCACATTCGCGACCATATCAACCTGAATGACGTTGAGACAACTGCGGGCGGCTAAGCGTTGCCGCTGGCGCGACGACGCGATAGGTCGCGATATTCGCTGGGCGTGGTTTTCGTAAATCGTTTAAAAACGCGACAAAAGTACGCCAAATCGGCAAAACCGCATTGATTGCCGACTTCGCCGATGGTGAGCCGATAGCGTCGCAACAGCAGCTTGGCACGATCGATTCGAACGGCAGTGAGGTAATCGCTAAACCGCATGAGCCCTTCGGTCTTGAAGACGCGCGAGATGTGGTTGGGCGTGATGCGAAAGTGGGCGGCGACCGAGTCGCGGGTGACGTCGTGATGATAGTTGTGCTGCAGGTACACGCATAAGTCGTGATAGAGTTGGCGCGAACGCCGTGTGCGCGGGGATTCGGTTTGGTCCAACTCGCGTGCAATCGCGCACAGCAGGGCGTCGACCAAGTGTTGCAAGGCAGGCGAGGCGGCGTCGGTGCGCGCTGTTTCGGCAATGGCCTCGAGCGTTCGGTGCGCCGGGCCGCCGAAGCTGCGCGGCACGGCCAGCTTTTCGGCCGCGACGTTGCCGGGCTGGGCACGCGTCGTCGTTACGAGGCTCGCGCCGACATGCTCATTACCGAACATGAGGTGAATGGCCTTCGTCGGTTTTTGCCAGGTCGGCCGCGTCCAACAGTTGGGCGGCGAGTAAATCACTTGGCCGGGTTTCACGCGGATGGTCGTGTAATCATCGCGCGCTTCCATCTCGACTTCGTATTGGCCGGTAATCGGCACGACGAGAATCGGAAAGTGAACGACGAACGCCAACGGCGGCGGCTGCAGGTTGTCGCCGGCAATGAACACGCCATTGGTCGGCTTACGCTGCACGACGTCGGTGAGCAGGTTCGAAATTTGCTGCGTCGACATACTCATACGAATGCGTCAATAATCACCAATGAGCGATCAAATTGCAATCTCACTGATAACCGTCGGCTTGGTGGGAGCAGTGGTTGACCCTATGCGACGGTCAACTCATAACAACAGCCTACCGTTTCACGACAGCATTTGCCGCCGATAGTAACATACATTCATATGCAGCGATCTTCACGAAACCCCATTCTGACACGCGTCGATATTCCTGAGGTCGCGCCGCACGTGCGCGATGTCAGTAGCGTGTTTAACCCCGGTGCCATTCGTTGGCGCGGTGTGGATTACCTTTTGCTACGCGTGCAAACGCGCGGCAGGAAGACGGTGTTGATGGTTGCCGAGTCCGATGACGGCGAACGCTTTACGGTCCGGCCATCCGTCATCGAAATCGACGGGCTCGATTCCGTTAGCGAAACCATTTACCACATCTACGATCCACGATTAACGGCGCTTGGCGAACACGTGTTTGTGGTGTTTGCGGCGGACGTTGAAGGTGCCTGTCGCTTGGGCATCGCCCGTACGCAGGATTTCGAGCGCTTCGAGTTGGTTTCATTCGACGATGCTGGCGACACGCGTAATGGTGTATTGTTTCCCGAGAAGATCGACGGTCGCTACGCTCGACTGGAACGGCCCAATCGCGTTGCACTCGATAGTGGCGTGACGACGGGTTCAGAGATCGTGCTGTCGATGTCCGACAATTTGATTGCATGGACGCCGGTTGCGCCGGTGATGGCAGGGCGGTGGCATTATTGGGATGAACTGATCGGCTCTGGGCCGCCGCCGATCAAGACGCATGCGGGTTGGCTGCACATTTATCACGGCGTGGCGACGCATTTGGTCGGGGCGAATATCTATCAGGCTGGCGCGGTGTTGTTGGATCTTCACGATCCGACGAAGGTGGTCGCGCGCACAGAGAACAACATCCTCGAACCGCGCGAGTTGTACGAACATGTCGGGCAGGTGCCGAACGTCGTGTTTCCGAGCGGCTTGATCGTCGATGCCTTTGACGATGAGGGCTTCGCCAAACCGAATGCGACTGCACGGCTGTACTACGGCGCGGCGGATACCGTCGTCGGGATGGCGACGACGACGGTTGATGAATTGATTCGGGCGTGTTTAGAGGATTGACGGAGAGATGGGCATGGAGAATTGCAAGTTGAAAGTCGAACGAGATTCATTCAAATGGCAGATTCGGCGACGCGGCATGGCTCGCGCTGGGGCGGTTAGCCTGTTCGCGATAGTTGGACTGTTCATTATGCCGGGATGCAGCGGCGCGAAAGCGGATGTATCGAACTCGATTCCAAGGCGGTATGAGTGCCACAAAGCGACCGGTCCAATCGCGATTGATGGAAAGATAACAGAACCGGCATGGGAAACGGCAACACTATCCACGGCGTTTGTGGATATCGAAGGCACCCACAAACCTGCACCTGTTCACGATACCCATTTCAAAATGTTGTGGGATGACGATTATTTGTACGTCGCCGCCATGCTCGACGATCCGCATGTGCACGCAAAACTCACGCAGCGCGACGCGATCGTTTTCTACGACAACGATTTCGAAGTCTTCATCGACCCCAACGGCGACGAACGCGAGTACTACGAACTCGAATTCAACGCGTTGAACACAGTCTTCGACTTATTCCTGGTACGCACTTATCTGCGCGGTGGCCCGGCGTTGCACGACTGGAATATGCACGGGCTCAAGTCCGCCGTGTTTGTTGACGGTACGCTTAACGACGCATCAGATTCCGACAACGGTTGGTCGTTAGAGATCGCCATGCCCTGGCGTTCGCTCAAAGAAGCGGCCGGGCGTGCGGCGCCACCGCGCGATGGCCATGTTTGGCGCATGAATTTTTCGCGCGTGCAGTGGTACGACGACATCATCGATGGTCGTTACCGCCGCAAGCCCAACACGCGCGAGCGAAATTGGGTTTGGTCTCCGCAGGGCGCCATCAATATGCATCAACCCAACACCTGGGGATACGTGACGTTTCGCGAATAGTCGAGCCGCGTTCGCGGTTGTCTCGCACTATCATGCAAATACTCGATTGGACCATTGTCACCGGTTTGCTCGCCCTGCTAACTGTCGGGGCGGCGTCGACGCGCCGTCACGCGCGAACAGTCGATGGCTTTTTGGCGGCGGAGCGCTGCGCGGGGCGGTATCTCATTGCCGTCTCGGACAACATCGCGCGATTAGGCGTCGTTACGCTCGTATGGTATTTCGAGTTGCATTACGAAGTCGGCTTCACGGCGATTTGGTGGACGCTGCTCGAAGAGCCGGTCATGATCGTGATGGCGCTCAGCGGGTGGGTTATTTATCGCTTTCGGCAAACGCGCGCGCTAACGCTGGCCGAGTTTTTCGAACGTCGTTACAGCCGCCGCTTTCGCATCTTCACCGGCATCGTGGCGTTTATCGCCGGCGTGATTAACTTCGGTATCTTTCCGTCGGTCGGTGCTCGATTCTTTATTCAACTTTGGTCGTTGCCGGCACAGTTCGACTTGATGGGCGTTCCGTTTTCGACGTTTGAATCGTTAATGTCCGTGTTGTTGATAGTACCGCTCGCGCTGTTGCTGCTGGGCGGTCAGATCGCCGTGATCGTGACGGACTTTCTGCAGGGCGTTATCGCCAACATCGCCTTCGTGGCGATCAATCTTTTTTTGTTGCTGAGTTTTTCCTGGGGGCAAATCGGCGACACGCTGATGGCGGCACCGGCGGGAAACTCAATGGTCGATCCGTTCGACCTTGAAAAACAATCCGATTTCAACATCTTCTATTACGTGATCACCGTCATCACGTTGTTTTATGCGGCGCGCGGTTGGCAGGGCACGCAGGGTTACAATTGCTCGGCTATCAACGCACACGAAGCGAAGATGTCCTTCATTCTCGGGCAATGGCGTTTTCGCGTGCTCATGTTGATCACGATCGTGTTGCCGATTTGTATGAAGACCTTTCTGACGCATCCCGATTATGCGGACGACGCTATGGCGGCCAACGAGCGTTTGGCGGCGATCGATGGCGAAGCGCTGCAAAATCAGTTGCGCGCCCCGATTGTGATGAACGCAATCCTACCGGCGGGCTTGTTGGGATTAGCTTCCGCTGCGATGTTGGGCGCATTCATCAGTACGCACGATACCTACCTGCATTCGTGGGCGGCGATTTTGGTGCAGGATGTTATCTTGCCATTTCGAAAGCGACGGCTGAGCGAACGCGAGCATCTTTTGTTGTTGCGCATTGCCGTTCTTCTAATTGCGATATTCGTCTTCCTATTCAGTTATTACTTTCAGCACGTGCAATACATTGCGATGTACTGTGCCTCATCGGCGGCTGTCTTTGTAGGAGGCGTCGGCGCGGCCATTATTGGTGGGCTTTATTGGAATCGCGGCACGACGGCGGCGGCGTGGGCGGCGATGATCACCGGCATGTTGGTGGCGGGGGGCGGTACTGTTATCAATCAAATGTCCGAGCAATACGTCGCAGCCTTGCAAGCATTGGAGCTTGTGATCGAATCGTGTAAGGCCGATCCGCATGCGAGCATTTCTAGAATAACGCAAGTGATGTTTTCAATGGGCCAAGATGTGGTGGAGGCGATACTCTTTGTGCGCATGGAACTTAACGGCCAGTTGATTAACTTCTGGGCGATATGTTCGTCGAGCCTAATATATATCGTCGTGTCGCTTTTCCAGGGCGGAAAGAAATTCAATCTCGACAAGCTGCTGCATCGCGGCGAATACGCAATGGAAGGCGAGTCGTCGCTGTCGATTCGCGACGCACGCGGCTTTTGGGAAAAGCTCGGATTCTCGCGAGAGTTCACCGGCACGGACCAGCTCGTTACCAACATCACGCTCGGTTGGCCGCTCTTCTGGACGGTCGCTTTTATCGTGGTGACGATCATTGCATTAACGTACGGTATCACTGCGGATGCATGGCTTTCGTATTGGCATGTTTGGACGTGGCTTATTCTATGCGTGGGCGGGGCCGTGACGATCTGGTTAACGATCGGCGGCTTTCGCGATCTGATTCGGATGTATCGGATGCTTCGCAGTCGTACGGAATCGGCGACAAATGAGTTAGAGGATCAAGGGTTGCGGTAAAGAAGGGGTTGGCGTTGTCGGTTTGGGTTTATAAACGAACGACTGTAGCGCAGCCTAATTAGCTGAGTTACAACTGCTTCTTTTCGCACAGTTGCGGCAGGCCTGTCGCCCACAGTCGGTATTTGCTTTAATGTGATGCAGAATAGGACTTCTAATTTGCACGCCGCATGTTCGGCGTTTTGTGAGTGAACACATGGCTCAGTTTGATCTACCACTCGCCGAACTACAGACTTACCAACCGGATATCGAAGAGCCGGCGGACGTCGATGTGTTTTGGAAAGATACGCTCGCCGATGCAGCCGCACATAATATCGATGCGATGTTTGAGCCGTACACTGAAGTTCGTTTACCCGCGACGGACGTGTTTGACGTGGCCTACCGCGGCTTTGGCGGTCAAAAGGTGCGTGGCTGGTTATTGATTCCGACGATCAAAGAAGCGCCGGTTCCTTGCGTGGTGAGTTACGTCGGCTATGGCGGCGGACGTTCGCTACCAATTGCGCATACGTGGGCGTCTGCTGCAGGCATGGCGCATTTTGTGATGGACTCGCGCGGACAAGGTTCGCAATGGTCGCCCGGTGATACACCCGATGATTACCCGGCCGGCGGGCCACAAGCGGCGGGCTTCCTAACGCGTGGTATCGAATCACCCGAGACGTATTACTATCGTCGCCTTATAACCGACGCGGTGCGTGCCATCGATGCCGCCGTGGCACACCCGAAGATTGACGCAGCGCGTCTCGCCGTTGCCGGTGGCAGTCAAGGCGGTATATTGGCGCTCGCGGCAGCGGCGTTAACGGATCACAAGTTGGCCGCTGCTATTGTTGACGTACCGTTCTTGTGTCACCTACAACGCGCCGTTACGATAACCGATCAATTGCCTTATGCGGAACTGGTGAAGTACCTATCCTGTCACCGGAATAAAATAACACAGGCATTCAACACGCTCTCATACTTCGATGGCTGCAATTTCGCCAAGCGCCTGACCGTCGATTGCTTTTTCTCCGTCGCATTGATGGATCAGATTTGCCCGCCCAGCACCGTTTTTGCTGCGTATAACCAGATCGAGAAGGCGAAAAAGCAGATCGATATATTCCCATTCAACGGTCACGAAGGCGGCGATGTATTTCAATTGACCCGTCGGGTTCAGCGATTGCAGGATTGTTTGAGAATCGAAAAATCGTAGTGCGCGAGCCGGATGAGATAATCAGTGCGCGCTTCATACTGGTTCCATAAATAGACCTACGTCGCGTGTGTGCCGTGCATTCGCGTTAAGATTTGCAATCTCTTGATCCTCATTGCAAAGTGGCTTACTTATGAACGTAATTCGACTCGCATCATGTATCGTAATCTGTGCCTGTTCACTTTTTTGGTCCGTCCCTGCCGTTGCAGATGGTCCGGTCCCAACCGAGAAGGCCACCAAGGCCGTTGCCGACGCACTACAGTGGGTGAAACAGCCGATCGCGCGGCGGGTGGTTGCGACCGCCGGCGCGACGATGAAGCTGGAGCACCTTACCTACGATCAGAAAAGACCGATTCGGTTATGGCTGATTGAAGTTGACGCGTCCGCTCCCGGTGTGTCGTTTGTTGCGACGGAGCCCAATCCGCAAAAGGGTGAAGACGGTCGCCAATTCGAAACGCTTTGCGAAACGACGTTGGCGTTTGCGGAGCGGACCGGCGCGCAGCTTGCGATTAATACTTCGGCGTTCGGCCCCGGTCGCGGTTCGCCGTTGCAACCGATGGATGTTGCCGGGTTCGCTGCGTACGAAGGGAATGTTTATTCGAAACCCGTACAAGATTACGGCGCGATGTTCATTGATAAGGACGGCAGCATTCGGCTAAAGGCACCGCCGTTGGAAGGCGACGACGTATGGCACGCGATTTCGGGTTTCCGCATGTTGCTCGACGACGGTAAGCC
>JAUIHO010000224.1 GCA_030432035.1 Phycisphaerae bacterium | reverse complement strand
TACGGTTAATTCGTGGGTTCACCACACAAGTGGGAAGAGGACAACTTAGACAACTGATCTTACGGCATGCCCTTATTGGAGGCTGGTCGGCGGACGTGCATCAGGAGGCAGACTTATGCACCGTCAATCCAGCTTTCTATTTTCGCGATTCTCGAATCTTGTACCGACGACGTTGGCGTGTTGTATATTGGCCGTAGGCTGCGATACCAACGTGCTACCGACCACCGGCCCTTCGGCCACCAATTCCAGCGGCGGCGACACGACCGCACCATTGGAAACCGGCAGCAGCGACGTCTTCGGCACCGTCACACGTCAAATCATCACCGAAACGAACCGCGTTAGCTTCGAAGGCACGCTCGGCCATTTGGACGACCGCCAGGTGTTTGACCTCGGCCCGGCCAATGCCGGCGACCGCATCACCGTTGAAATCAGCGGTCACGGCGGCCTCAACACAGTCGCCGCCCTATTCAATGGCAATAGCGACCTGATCGATGCCAGCGACGATCGCAGCTACTACTCCGGTTTGCTCGATCCATATATGTCGCGAGTGGTCCGCCACGACACGCGTAACCTTTACCTCGGCGTCGCGATCTCCAGCGGTCGACATTTCTCGTCGAATCAAGGTCGTTTCGCCCCCGGCAGCTTTACGGTCACCGTGACGCGTCAGCCGAACCAGAGCTACGATGCACCGCGCCAACAGATCGTGTATCTCGACTTTGACGGTGGTGCTTCGGTACAGATCGGCCAAGAGCCGATCGAGCAGATGCGACCGTTTAGCGTGGAAAGCATTTCGGCACGTATGGCGGGCAAGACCGACGCGGTGATCGCGCTGGTCGTGGATCATATGAAGCGTGACTTCGCGAACTACGATGTCGTGCTTTACGACAGCCGCACGCATCCGCAGCCGACCGGCCCGCACACGAAGATTTACTTCGGTAACTACAACGCATCGTTCCTGGGCCTTGCCGACAAAGTCGATACCGGCAATCGCTATCTCGATCAGGAAGCGATCATCTACACCGAAACGTTGGGCATGTTCGAAAACATGTTGCCGAGCATGGAAGAAATTGCGATGGCCGTCGCCAACGTAGGCTCGCACGAACTCGGCCACTTGCTCGGTCTGGAACACTCGCGCGATCCGAACGACTGTATGGCCACGGCCGCGAGTGCTCGACAAATCATGGAAATCGACGCCGCGTTTATCCGCAGCGAAATGCAAACCGATGTCTTTCCGATCGGTTTTCAGAACGGGCCACAACTGCTCTCTTGGAATGTTGGTCGCAGCAGCAACACGAGCGCACGCATGCGAATCGACGATCTGGTTGTGCAGGAAAAGGCCGCGACCAACTGGCGTGATGACTGGGGTGTGCCGGATATTGAACTGCCAAAATGTGGCGGTTGCGCACGTCACATGGCAGAAGAAGAGTAAGCGCGACTAGAACTTAAACTGCATGTCATTCGTGAATCGAACGGCGACCAGGCCTTCTTTCAAGGTCTGGTCGTCGTTGTTGTTGGGCGGCGTGATGCGAACGGTATTACCTTGGCAGAAACCCCGCATGTCTTTGTGCCAGACTTCAACATTGGCGGGAATATAAAACTGCAATTCGATGTCGCTATCCTGCGGCGGCATTTCACCGATCAACTCGATCAAGGCACCACCACCACTGACGTTGCGCGTGATTCCAACGAATGGCTTGTTATCCATCTCGAAGCTGACAGGCATTCGCGTTGGAATGCGTGGCGTAGCGCGGCGTTCCGCGTTACTACCTTCGGTGTTAGACAAAGCTTCCGGTCGATCGATGATGATAGTGGACATAGCACTGCTCGCTCTTTATCAGGCCGAGTAATCAGTTCTATGTCGGATATCGGTAAGCGTCGGACCGAAGTGAACTTATAAGACAATACCCTTGCGCGATCGCGTTTATTACAGCAATTCGCTCAGCTTTCTTTTAAGAATCTTGCCCGTCGGGCCGCGGGGAAGGTCGTCCGATATGATGACTCGCCGCGGAATCTTGTAACCCGCAACTTTATCCCGGCAAAATTCGCGCAATTCGGTATCCGTCGCCGACTCACCCTCCACCAGCGTGACGAATGCCACGGGCACTTCACCTCGCGACGGATCTGTTTGACCAATCGCGGCGGCTTCATTCACTGCCGGATGGGCTTCGAGCGCAGCTTCGATTTCGCGCGGGTACACGTTTTCGCCGCCGACGATGATCATCTCTTTCTTGCGACCGGTAATCGAGATGTAGCCTTCATGATCGACGTGCCCCATGTCGCCCGTTTTGTACCAACCGTCGTCGGTGAGGACGGCGCGCGACTCCTCCGGCTTGTGGTAATAACCGGGCATGATGTTGTCGCCGCGCACCCACAGTTCGCCCGTTTCACCATCCGCCAGCGGCTTACCGTTGTCGTCAAACGCCTTCACTTCCACGCCGGGTACGGCTTGGCCCGCGGTTCCGGGTTTGTGCGCCCACGGCATGTTGAGGCTCACGACCGGCGCCGCTTCGCTCATCCCGTAGCCCTGCATGATTTCGACCTCGAAACGCTTCTTGAAGCGCTCGAACGTATCCGGCGGCAACGCTTCGCCGCCGCTGATCGCATATTTAAGCGACTTGAAATCGGCGGGCTTTGAAGATTTTGCTCGCAGCATGGCGCTAAACATGCTCGCGATCATCATGCAGATGGTGATGCTTTTTTCGCGAATCGTTTTGGGGATGGCGTTGGGCGTGAAACGCGGCATGTAATGCACCATCGCGCCAAGGCGCACCGGCACCAGCAACTTTGCCGTTAGGCCAAAGCTATGAAACAACGGAAGGATACCGAGGAAGCGATGATCGCCGGTAAGCTTTGCCTTCTCGATGCATGCATCCATGTTGGAACGCAGATTCTTATACGTTTGGCAGACGCCCTTGGGCGTTCCCGATGTGCCGGACGTGTAAAGCAAAACGGCCGTATCGTCGGGCTGCACACTCGGAACACGCGGCGTGCCGCGGAGGTACGACAAAACCATGTCGCGCTTCAGCGGCAGGTCTTCCATAAACACCGCCCGCGCCGGTAACTGCTCCGCCAATTCCTTAAAGTGACCGATGGTAAAAACGGTATCGATCTGCGCGTCTTCGACGACGCACTTGAGTTCCTGCGGTTGCAACAAAAAGTTGAGCGGCACCACGGTTCGCCCCGCCCACAACGTACCGTAGAACGTGCCCGCAAACGCCACGGTCGAAGGCATCAGGATGCCGACGCGTTCGCAACTCGTCTCGCGCGCCACGCGCCGAGCCATGACCGACGAGAGCCGCTTGAGCTGCGCGTAGTTAATCGCGCGCGTCGGATCGGAGACAGCTTCGTGGTTGGGCACACGTGCGGCGGTTTCAAGCAAGGTTTCGACAAGCACCGTGAACACTCCCATCCAAAGAAGTTTCGGACTGTCTAAAAAAACACCGCCCAACGGCGGTGTGTTGTTAATGCTGAAAGAACGATGTATCGCAACGCTGTTTACGCGTCAAACTTTGTAAGGCTTAGCGTACTTCGAAACGATTGGTGTTGGCACCGAAGACAACGAGTCGGGTGCCCCATCCTTTTCGCAGAAAAGGGTGGGTGCCCCTGCCCCTCTGGGGCTGGGGGACTTAATCGCGCGCGACCTGTTCCTGTCCATAACCTGATTCTTATCGCGACCGCTAGCTTTCACATTCGTGATTCCCCACCCTTCGCTGGCGCGAAGGATGGGGCACCAGATTGTTACGTCACTCGATTAAAGGGACACACACTCGTTCGTTAGCAATTCTTATACGGCCATTGCTTCCGCCGGCGCGACGGCCTTGATCGCCGGCAGGAAGTAATCGCGCGAGATCACATCCCAACTCATCTGACTCGCCAGCTTGAACCCACGTGCCAGATAAGCCTCTTTGTCGCGCGGCGTGCGCGGCAGGCGGCTGACGATTTCGGCGGCGGCTTCGACGGCGACTTCGCGTTCGTAGTTCTCGCGCGTTTCGCGGGTCATGTGCAAATAGCTCTCGATCGTATCCGGCTCGCAACGATAGCGCGCGTACCGCACGGCGATCACGTTCTTGGTTCCATCGGGCCCGGCCACGCGATCGACAAAACAGCTACAACCACACGCCCCGCTCATCACGCAGATCGCACCGAACGACAGCGCCTCGACCTGAGCAATGCCGAACGGCTCGTAGATCGACTGTCCAAACTCGACATCGCTGCCGCGACGGATATCGGCGAAGCACATTTCGGCAGGCATGCGCGATCCGCAGAGGTTGCGCGCGAAGCCGAATTGATTGATGAAAATGATTTTGCAATGCCGTGACCGTGCGTTGAACGATTGCACGGCCTGATAGAACACCGCCTCGCCACCAGTAAGATCGGGCATTTGCTCGCGATGGGCGACGGGCCAATCCCACCATTTTTCCATGTGTAGCACGTCTGCCTTGGAGCGCGGGCCGGGCAGCTCGGTCGAGAGAACAAAAAGAACTGCCGACTCGCCGGTTTTGCGGAAGGCCTGTTCGATGTGCTTCATCACTTCCATATCGCGCCAGAGGCCTTTGCTGGGCGTCATGCGCGTAACGTGCGTAAAGATGTAGTGCGGTCGATCGCCGATCAGGTTTTCGGCATACGTTTGCAGGCGGCGTTTGCTGGCAGCCGCTTCTTCGGTCGTTGTTTCATAGGCCGGCACACCGTTGTAGCACAGTTGAATGTTGCTATCGCGCATGGCGGGCGAGAGGTTGCGTAACTCGTCGACCACATAGTCACTAACGGCCAACGTCACATCGAGGAACCGCGTCGATTCAATTAACGCGTGGCGGTAATAGCCCGACTGATCGCCGAAGATTTCGCCGATGAAGCGACCTTCCTCAGGCGCACGCCGCAAGATGTTATAAAACGCCGTGTCGTGGCCATCGTGTTCTTCCACGATCTTGCGTGCCGTCGATACTTCGTGCGCGTGATAGGCCGTGATGAAATTCGTCTCGCCGTCGAGCTTGGCCGCCAAAGCCGTCGGAATGCCCATAAACTCATGGCCGATGACGGCACATTGTTGTTCGCCCGATGCCAGCCCCAGCGCCTTGGCCACTGCCAAACCGGGAATCGCCAGACGCACATACTGCTCATAGTCCCAACTGTTCTCAAAACGCGTCGACTCGATACCGAACGATGCAAACAGTTGATGCTTCAGATGATTGATCGTCCCCTGTTCCATGTTGCAGATGTCGATCAACGCCACTTCCGGCCACGATTCGCCACCTGTAATCGGATCGCGCAGATGGCGACGGCCATAGACGATATCCACGTGATAGCGTTGGCGGATTTCATTAAACGCATGCGCGTGCGGGCCGCCGTACATGCCGTCGATCGACGAATACGTCACTTCGCCGCCGGGGCCGAGCCGTGTGGATACGTCGCCGTCATTATTGAACAGCGGGCAGAGCAAAAGCGACCGCCCGACCTGACGGTCGTATTCGGCCGATGTCAGCAGGCCTTCGAGCACTGTGCCGATGCCGCCGACTTTCACGACGGCTTCGTGGGTAACGTGAACGATGTTGAGCATATTCATTGATCTCGTTAGAGGTTTCGTTTGCATATTCATTCTGCCGACAGCGGGCCGTCGCTTCGACTGCCAAGCCGCTATCAAACGGTTTACCCCCATCATATCGGAGTATGGGCCGAGGCAAGCAAATTTTTCCCGCCGACCGAACCGATGAGCCGTTAGCCCCTATGATGGCCAAGGCGGCGGCTCAATGCCGGGCCGTGCTGCCGAAACGTTTGCCACCCATTCGAGGATTCGCCATGAGCAACGATATCAACCCCATTATGCCGGTTTTGAAGAACGCGACTGCCGAACAACACAATGCGACCGAGGAAAATTCGTTTAACACGCAGCTCATGGGCGGCAAGCTTCCGCAACCGGCGTACGTCGAAACGTTGGCCCAGTTGCTCCTGATCCATCGCGCATACGAAGCCCGGCTTCGCGAGGCACAACCGGCCGTCGCCTACCCGGTGCCCGATCATGAATTCCAAACGCCCTACCTCGAGGCCGACCTCACCTTATTCGAGCGCGACACGACGGTCATCGAACCTGTTCCGGCGACGCAGACGTTTCTCGACTACATCGCGGCGATTCCGACCACCGGCGATGATGCGTTACGCTTGCTCGGCGTGCACTATGTCTTTGAAGGCAGCAACAACGGATCGAAGTGGGCGGCCAAGAGCATCCGCGAAGCCTACAACCTGCCCGAGACCGGCGAAGGCACGCGCTACTTCGACCCCTACGGCCCCAAGCAAGCCAAACATTGGAAGGCCTTCAAAGACACGATGAACGAGATCGACTTCAACGACGCCCAACGCCAAGCCCTCGTCGACGCGGCGGTGTACACGTTCGACGCCATCGGCCTGGTGCATCGCGATTTGGGCCAACGATTCGCGGCAGTGATGAAAGGATGAATCTTTCTGCCTCGAAGGGAGAAAGCCGGGGTGAGGGTTGCCACGGGTGACTCAGATAAAACGTCTCGCGTAAAATAAGTGCGACGGAACACCAACGATCAGAGCCACACCAAGGCTCGTCACCGCTTAAAAAGCCGCTAACACATTATACGACAATAGAACGGCGCCATTAATCAACCATTCCTCATCCGATCAATTGGCCGCGATCGAGTGGTGAACGAGATTTTATTTTTTGCCGCCGCTGCCCCAACATCATCCAAGAAGCATCAACACCGACTCACCGGCGAATATGCGCAGCGGCAACGTGAGCAGATCGAGTATAGCTATCGAGAAATAACCAAGGAAACTGGTGATGAAACTCGTCAATAACATGTTCGATTCCTTATTTATTTAGCGGCGTCGGCGGCGCAGGTACTGTTTAGTACCCATCAGCCCGATGATCGCCAGCATCAGCGCCGGACACGCGCCCATGCCGCAGAGCGGGGCGCGGAAGATGATCGACAACAACGAACGCAGTGGTTCGTTGTCGCAATCTTCCGGCGCGGGTTGGGGTTGGGGTTCGGGTTGCGGTTCAGGCGCGGGCGTCGCTTGTGGCGTAACGATGACAACAAACGTGCAGGTTGCCGTGACGTTGTTGTCATCCGTCGCCGTCACCGTCACCGTTGTGGTACCCACAGGCAGCGTTGAACCGGCAGGCGGGTTGCTCGTGACGACGACATTACCGATCGGGCTGTTACCGGCAGGCAGCGTAAAGTCCACCGCGATGCCGGCGTCGCTCGTGGCTTGCACCGTGATGTCATCGGGACAGGGGCCGATCGTCGGATCATTGCAGTCGGCGACGCCATTGTTATTGGCGTCGGTCTCGGCATTGCCGCAGCCGCAGACGCCGGGGGCAATCTTCATCGCGTCGTTCGGGCAGCCGTCGTTGCAGTCGAACATGCCGTCGTTGTCAGTGTCCGCGTCCCGTGTTCCGCATCCGCACATACCTGGCGCGATCTTCATTGCGTCGTTCGGGCAGCCGTCACAACCATCGGCGGTGCCGTCGCCATCCGAATCCACGTTGTCGTCAAATCCTGCGCAAACATCCGCCGAGTCGCAGACGCCATCACCATCCATGTCATCAGGATTGTCATTCGGGCACATGTCGTTGCAGTCGGCGACGCTATCACCATCGGTGTCGGTGTCCGCCGTACCGCAGCCGCAGATGCCCGGGTCGGTCTTGGCCGGGTCGTTCGGGCAGTTGTCGAAACTATCCACGAGCCCGTCCGCATCACTGTCGTCGCAGATGTCACCCATGCCATCGCCGTCACTATTTGCCTGGTCGGTGTTGGCAACAAACGGGCAATTGTCGTTGGCGTCAGGCACGCCGTCCAAGTCGTCGTCATTGTCGAAGATCAAAAATATGGGCCTGTCCAGTCCGCCGACGAGGGTGGTGACGAAGTTGTCGATGAACGCGCCGGTCGCGCCGTTGTAGCGCAGAACTTTGTTGGTAAGGCTAGACGTGGACGCGCCACTGGTGACGTAGAGGTTTCCGTCCGGGCCGAAAAGCAAACCTGCGGGGAAAAATGGCCCGCCGGCGTCGGCCAGAACGAAGATGTCGATGAATGCGCCGGTCGCGCCGTTGTAGCGCAACAC
>JAUIHO010000223.1 GCA_030432035.1 Phycisphaerae bacterium | reverse complement strand
GCATATCCCAAGCCTGATTGCGTTCTCGATCGCCGTTAATGTCGACTTTGGAATTTTTTGCGGCAAAACGTGCTGCCAGACGGTTTTGTTGTCAACTGTAAACTCGGTTGAGCAATTGATAGTCCCTTTGATTGGCGCATAGACAGCGCGATCTGTAATCGGGTTTGTAATGGTAATGACGACATCCATCGTGAGATTTAATCGATGGGCTCCCGGATCGAGAGAATGGGATACCGGATTTGTATTCGCGCTTGAATAGGATCGCGGAGAATAGGTCCAGATGCTGCCCTGCTTTATCCAGTCGTCGAGCGGGTGGCTTTCGTCCAAAAGAAGCGAGTAGCTATTTACTTGGATTTTGAAAAAAATCGGAAACGCTCGCGGGACGATGTTGGCCTTTATTGGAATATCTTTGGGACGAGGTGATTTCACATTTAAATCGAACTTCATTAATTCGTCGGCAATCGTCGCAATCGTCTGGTTGTCCGCTGTTTCGGTGTAAATTCGACGCTGTATTTCCTGACGAGCCCATCGCGCGGTAGCACACTCCTGCATGACGATTCGAACGGGAACCCACCGTGCCCAGATTTCGCTTCTATAAAACCAGTACCCGCCAGCCAGCAGGCCCCCGATTAGTACGAGCCGCGTGACCACTTTTATCGCGCGCCGCACTCGCTGTCGGCGCGAGCGATTGCGCAATTTCGCTGCCGGCACCGTCTTGCCGCATTCCGGACACAACCCCGGATCGATGGGGTAATCGCAATGCGGACAGAAGCCACGCGGTGCTTGCGGTTCGGTCGATTGGGCGGCGGTAGTGGTATCCATAACGGACTTCTCGGACTCCAGTCTAACCCCGGCAATCTACCGCGGCGTTCGATGGGATTCGAGAAAAAAGTCCGTCCGGCGTTGCGACTTCGCATCAGCAGGTGTTGCGAAAACGCAACATGTGGACCAATCGGATGCCTGCGCATGCTCCTCAGGGTGCTGCCGTTTCCGCAAATCTAAGTCGCGCGAATCCGATATTCCCGTCGATCCGCGCTAGCCAGATTCGCTTTCGTCGTCCGCCGTCCGTTAATTCGCGCTTCGCATTCCCGCAAACAACTGCCGTGATAAATCGCGGCACACGCCGTGCACGCTCGTGATCTTCGCAAGACGACAGCAACCTCGTACACGCGAAGCGACCATGATCAACGGATACCGTTACATCCTGATTCTCAGCCTCACGGCACTCGCCGGTTTGCTCGGTGGTTGCGGTTCGTCGCATTCGAACGCACCGGCACCGGTCGTCTATCGGGCGCCGCGGTCTGTGTTGATGTTCGATCGCAATCGACCCGCCTACAACCCGACGGAGTTCGGCCGCAATCCGTGGCCCGCGACGACAAACGGTTACGAAACCGTCGAACGCAGCGTGACGACGGAGTTGTATCAAGATAACTTCGGCAACGCGTTTAACGACCGCAGCACGCCGCGACGAATCATTCGCGGGTTTAAGCAGAGCACGCGCTTGCGGTAGGGTTTAGATCAGTTGGTATTTAAGGATCATTGGGAAAATCCAATGATCCTTTTTTTATGCGTGTATGGCTTGGTGGTGAATTTTATTCGATGGTTGTGCGGCCGAGCGAGTTAGAAATTAATTTTCTCGGTTTGAAGATCGTGTGTTTCGAGCGGGATATCCTTCAGTCCCTCCGAGACGAGAGAATTACAAGATGTGTTCGAACTTCAAACCCAGGAGTGAACTCCTGGGCTATTGTCATTTTGCCCCTACCGGGGCATGCGTTGGGACCGGTCATCGTCCAGCGTTGAGGTCTTCTCAACTTTCGATGTCGGCTTGGGCCTGCTCGCACACAGATTTCAGCTTTGACACGTTCGCGTAGTGATTTCGGCTTATACACATTCGCGCACTGATATCAGCTCGGGAATGTTCCCGCAGTGATGTCGGCTTGAAAATATTCGCGCACTTTCGGTCAAAACGTCGTGACGAACCGTCACGCGCTTGTGTGCATGCAAACCAAATCTGGACACGTGGGGCTTCTCGCTTGCGCTATGCCACCAATTCGGCCGCGTCTTCGTGGAAGCGGCGGCGCAGGCGGGCGATCACGTCTTTGTGAATCTGGCTGACGCGCGATTCGGATAAGTCCAACACCAAGCCAATCTCGGCCATGGTGAGGCCTTCGGTGTAATACAGCACCAGCACGAGGCGCTCTTCGTGGTTGAGGCCCTTGGTGATGTAGTCGGTGAGTAATTGGCGGGTGACGCGCTGCGACGGATCGGCGGCGTGCTTGTCGGCGATATCCCAACCGCCGGGCGAGCCGCGATGTTGGCCGTCGTCATCGTTTTGCACGGCGGAAAGGTGCACTTCGTGGCCGAGGCGCGAAAGGCGCGAGAGTTCGGAGTAGCGATCGCGGGTCATACCCATCTTCTTGGCGATTTCGTCTTCCGTCGGCGGGCGCCCGAGCGACGAATCGAGCAGTTCCTTTTTGTGCATGCGCTGCTTTTCAAAGCTGCGGACCGTGCGGCTTTGACCGTCGAGCGTGCGCAGCCAGTCCATCACGGCACCGTGGATGCGCTGCTGGCAGAAGGTTTCAAACTTGGCTTTGTGCGACGGGTCGTACGCCTGAACGGCTTCGAGCAGGCCGTCGTAGCCAGCCGAGCAAATCTCGTCGTAGCTGATCTGCGCGGGAAGCTTTTGAGCAAGGCGCGCGGCCATCATGTGCAAGACGGGGCGGGAGTGCTCGATGAGTTCGTTGCGTAGTTCGACCGGGTGGCCGCTGCTAAGGTATTTGGTCCAGAGCGCGGTTACGTCTTTATTAGAAGCCGTGGTCTTCATGGAGGAACACTCCGTCGTTCCAGCAGACACCACCCGCACTCCGCGAGGAGGAGTCTCAAATATGAAGGAGGTCAGGCTTGACCGGATGTTGTGAGGGGTAGGGAAATTCGAGTCAGGCATCCATGCCTGCAAAAAACTGACCTCCGTGTAAGTTTTTGTTGCGGCTTTGGGGAATGCTAAACAAGAAGCACACGTTTTGCCAAGCATAAAAAAGAACAATTTTTGCCGAAGCGCAACAAATTTCGCGAGGGGATGAACGGATTGACTTTTTCGAGTGGGGGTTCGGCAAAATCTGCGGGTTATTTGAACGCTAGCAACAGCACGAGCATGACGATTGCCACAAACTCAACACCTGCGACAGCAAGCAACCAGCCCGGTGTTGAAGAAGTCGGCGCTGTACTGCCGGTATGATGACGCATCTGGGCCGGGTGCGGTTCGTAATATTCTTCTTCGGCGTGTGCGCCGTCGGCCAAGTTTTGCAACACATCGTCGCGCAGATTCGATCGCGCTTCCAACGGCGGCTTACCATCGCGCACGCGCTGTAAGTCGGTGACCACATCCTTGCACGTCTGATAGCGCTGATTGCGATTCTTCGCCATCATGCGCTCGACGACTTCCGCGATACCCGTCGAGATGTTCGGGTTGATATGGTCGGGCGGTGTAATCCCTTGCTTCAAGTGCTTCTGCATAATGGCCGTGGGCGTTGCCGCCTCAAAAGGCACCTTGCCGGCCAGCATGTGGTAAAGCGTCGCGCCCAGCGAATAGATATCCGCGCGTGCATCGACGTCGGTCACGCCTCGAATCTGCTCGGGCGAGATATAGTAGGGCGTCCCAAAGGCGCGGCCCTTTTCGGCTTCGGCGGCGGCGACGTCGTCGGCTTGGCGAGCCAAACCCATGTCGGCCAGCTTTGCCGTACCGTCTTTGGTTAACATGATGTTCTTGGGTTTCACGTCGCGGTGAATCAGCCCGCGGTCGTGGGCGTGCTCGAGCGCCTTGGCAATTTGAATCATTACATCGAGCGCTTCGTCTTCCTTATATTGCTTCGCTTTGACGAGATGATCGTAAACCGTCTGGCCGTCGACGAACTCCATCACGAAATAGTGATAGCCGCCGTATTCACCGACATCGATGGCCTGCACGATGTTGTTGTGGTTCATGCGGGCGGCCGCCTGGCCTTCCTTGTAGAAACGCTCGACAAACTCGGCGTCTTCGCTCAGGCGCTTGGGCAAAATCTTAATGGCGACGATGCGATCCAACGATAGCTGCTTCGCCTTATAAACGCTTGCCATCGCGCCCGCGCCGACCTTCTGCATGATGCGAAAGCCGGGGATTTGTTGAATGTTGGGCGTCATCGTGTCGTCGCCCGAGGGCAACAACAAGCGTTTCAATTGCGAAGCGGTTATCACGCCCGCCTTGACCATGATTTTGCCAAGGTCGTAGCGCTTGCCTTCTTTGATGAGCGCTTCGCGCTTTTTAATGCAGGCTTGCACTTCTTCGGGCGTGGCGAGACGGGCATCGACCGCGAGGCGACCGATCTGCGTACCGGCAGCCGAGCCGGCGGCGATGCCGGATGCGGAGCCGCCTTTGGTCGCGGAACCGCTTCTGGATGCCGAACCACTCTTGCTGGGATCTTTGTGCACGGGTTCTGCTGCCATTCTGGTGGCCCAAATCACCTAAGCGAGTCGCTGTCGCGCGCGCCACAGATGGTGGCGCAATAGTTGCGGGGCATTGTGGTCAGCCTGCTCAGATCGGGCAACCGTGGCGGTTGGGTCCGATTCGCATCGACTGCCACGTCCCGAAAATCGGAATGCCCCCTTCATAACTCTATGGCTTTTGAGGGTGCAGAATCAATCGTTGGCGCGAATCGGGCAACAGCCGAAACAGTTACACCACATAGGGTTACCGCCATTTTCGGACATCGGGCCGCTGTGAGATCAAAACTCATACCGCTGCGGCGTCGTCAGTGCCCAGCGATCGAGCAACTCGGATTCGACGTCGATCCCCAGCCCATAACCATCCAACACGCGCCACTTGCCGCGCATGCCGAAGCTCAGCGGCTTTTGAATGACGTCACCTTTTAACAGCCAACTGCCGTAGTTGCCCTCGCAGCGCGTGATGCCGGGCACGATCTGAAGAAACCGACGGGCTGCGGATGAAAGGATGCTCGTTTCGCCAACCATGCAGCCAAGTTGCATTTGCAATCCGGCACGCCGCGCCAAGATGGCCAACCGAATCGACGGAATCAGGCCGCCGTTCTTGCTAAGGCGAATGTTGAACCACGTCGCCGCCTTCGCGTCGATCAGCGCCGTCGCGTCGGCCTCAGTGATAAGCGACTCGTCCGCCATGAGCGGAATCGGGCAATCGTGGGCCAACGCTGCCAGCGAGACAAGATCCTTCGCCGCCAAGGGTTGCTCTAGCGCCGTCAACGGCAGGTCGGCCCAGTTGCGCGCATGGGTTAGCGCTTCGTCGACGCTCCACGCCGAGTTGGCATCGAGCGTGAGCGTGCCGCGCTCTTTGGCGAGCATTCGGCGCAGGCAAACCATGATGGCTTTGACGCGCTTGGCTTCGCCGTCGTCGCCGACCTTGAGCTTGAAGTGTCGAAAACCCATCAACCGAAACAGACGGACGATGCGCTTGGTCTCGGCTGGGCCAACGGCCGGTACCACGCAGGCGAAGCGCGCGGTGTGCGTGCTACCCGGCGGTTCGAGCCAGAGTTCTTCGAAGTAACCCGCGAGTGACGTGAGGTCGGTACCGAAGGCGCGCGAGTAGGCATCGAGCACGGCCAACTCGACAGCGGCCCGCGCGGCGGTGATGGGTTGCGCGCGATCGATCGGTTTGGCGCGTTCATCGACGCACGGCAGGTCGGCGGCGAATTCGATCACTTCGCCGAAGCTGCTCGGTCGGAAGTCGATCAGTAGCGGCATGAAGATGTTTTCGATCGACTCGCGCACCTGCGCGATCGACTCGCCCGTCACATATTCGCGCGGCAACGTCTCGCCGTAGCCGACCGTGTGATTGGCCAATTCGAGCTGAAACACCAACGGCTCGCTACTCATCCGCTCGGAAGCCGCATGCGCGACCTTCCGCTTGAACGGAATCGCCAAGTGGTGCAACGAGCAGCGTCGAGCTGGAAGGGTGCCTGACATCGGCGGGTATGATGGGGGAAGGGTGGGGGATTGGGAAGAAAGGGAATTCTAAAACGCTACAGATCAAGCACGGTTGGGATTATAAAAATTCAATCGAGGACCGAATTATTGAGCGCGTTGGGTACTCGTGACTCGTCTTTTTCTCGCGTTGTTGTATAGCAAGAATCTGCGGGGCGCTTAATACGAGTAGGTCAATAATACCGACCGTTGAATATGGTTGCTTGATATCGAGTGGGTTGGTTACCACTCACCTAACCCATTTTTACGTCACGCGTTGGGCGTTAGCGCAAGTCATTTATCGCCCTGAGTCGCCAACCCACTACGTGTTTGATTCGGTGTTCTGGCCTACGGCGATTGCGGAAGAATTGGGGTAGGATGGTGGGATGTTTGTCGTCCTTTGGTCTATCTGTTTCATCGTAGCGGCCGCGACAATTCCATTTCTGCTGTGGCTCGCACGATTACGATGGCTAGCTGCCAAACCAGTAAATCCGTTCGGTTGTCCAACATGCGAGTATGATTGTCGCGGCAATACAAGCGGCATCTGCCCTGAATATGGAAACCCAGTTGACCCTCCAATGCAATGCTAGCGGTACTTCGCCACATCGTGCTCACCGTCATCATCGCTGCTGTTGTTGCTTGGGTGGTGACCCAGTGGTATTCGTTGGCATTTACACGTCCGCCGATTTTGATATCCATCGGAAGAGGTGTTGTGCAAATACATCGAAATTGCAACTTAGCGATTCCGCTTAACGAACATGGGCTGGGGGCGGGTTTTCACATTATTACGGTAAGGGACACCTATTGGTTCCAACCCCTATATCTGGATGGCGACTTAATTCACGTGCCACTCTGGCTCATCCTCGCCGTCCTGCTGCCTCCGTGGTGGCTGATGGGTCGAAAGTCGCGACAACGGAAACGCTGGGGCAAAGAGGGCCGATGCATGTCATGTGGGTATAATCTCCGAGGCAGTGAATCGGGCACATGCAGCGAATGCGGGGCTGAGTATGGTGAACCACGAAAAGCGTGAATGTATCGCGGTGCTGCTAGGTGGTTTCGTAATCAGCCTCGCCACGTTTGTTATTTCAGATTCTCAACCAAGCTGGGTTTGTAAACTCGTCTTGCACGGCGCATATTGCCTCTATCTTTTTTGTGGCTTTCCCGAAGCTGACACTTCGATCTTTCTTGTTAATGCAGCCTACTACGTGTTGATGAGCCTGATATGTTGGAGGGCTTTCCGCCGCTTTCGCCCAATAACACCAACCAACCCAAACGCCTGCCTTGCCTGCCACTACGACCTCACCGGCAATGAGTCCGGCACGTGTCCCGAATGCGGCACGGCTATCGAGCCAGTCAGCACCACGGAGGTCGCGGGATGATCTGGAAATGGTTGCATTGGGGAGTGGTGGGTTTTCTCGTTGTCGTTAATGCGGCCACGATTCTGTTGTTGTTTTATCATCATCAAACGAGTGAAACCTTATGGTGGCGTATAGTTGACGGTGACGTGCAAGATGCTCGTGCCCACTATCACGAGCGCGAGCTGTTCTTCGGTAACGAGATTGGTGTGACCGATATTCTTAACAGCGAGGAATTCGATGCCGCCAATTCGCGACGTGGCGGAAAGACATTTCTTTATACATGGGGCACGCTAACAACAAGGCGTCATCAATATTCTGAGTCAACCTCACGACGTTTCTACACGCGATACTTTCAGTTCGGTGTATCGACTTGGTTCGTTTCGATTCTCACCGCCATCTATCCCGCCATTTTCTACTTCCGCAGCTACCGTCGCCGTCGCGTGCGTCGTCAAGCGTTGCACCCATGCAGTCAATGTGGTTATGACTTGCAAGGCAATGAAAGTGGCGTTTGTCCGGAGTGTGGTGAGCGGGTCGCGTCCTCGAGCACCACGGAGGTCGCGGGCTAATGTGGAAGTGGTTGCATACGGGTGTGGTTGGCGTGTTGGTAGTATCGAGTGTTGCCTTGATTTCCCATCATCTTATCTTGCCTGCCAGCCCCCTTCTTTACTTTTCAGTTATGCCGCATCAGGGTTGGGGAAAAGTGCGAGGCATCGACGTGATTCGTGATGGAAGCACGATAATCGTCGCCTCTGGAAAGGTAGTAGTCGTTCATCAACATCCTGGCGATGGCTACATGCGAACAAAAGGCTGGGGAGGGATTGTCTGGGGAAGTGGCGAGAGCATGTCGCGCAGGTATGCGTCGAGAG